>NZ_JBVVOJ010000004.1:0-480527 GCF_057063145.1 Sphingobium sp. SG1
AATCGGCACTACCCGCCCGCTGCCGCCTCCTCCTGCGCCCAGTTGGACATAATCCGACGGTTCTTCGAGGTGTCCAGATGACCAGCACCAGTTCGGGGTCGAGCGAGATGACCGGCAGACCGGGCACGAAGGCGAGCAAGGTGCCGCCGGTCAGCAAGGCGACCGCCGGCGGCAGGCCCAGCCGATGCGCGGCATAATGAAGCGCGATGATCGCCAGCAGCATGGCCACCAGCAGTTCGAACAATTCCACCGGATGCATCGGCCTGGCCCCTGTCTGTCGATCGCCCTACCCTAATAGGGTCGCCGATCCTGTCCAGCGGTCCGCCCGATCATCGCACCGGACAGGCGGCGAGGGCGGTGGCGATGGCATCATAAAAGGGTTTGGGCCGCAGCGCATCGTCAAAGGGGTTGCCGCGCATGGGCAGGCCATCCGGGCGGCGGCTCTTGGTCGGATAGCTGTCGCGATTGAGATTGGAATAGCGATCGCTGAGGCCCCAGCAGATGATCTGGGAAACATTGCGATGGCTGAGCGTGATGTCGAGATAGCCCTTCACAAAGGCGGCGATTTCGGCATCGCGTCTGGCCGGCTCCTGGTCGCTCAGATGGCGGTCGGCGCAATCCAGTTCGGTGATCAGCACCGTCATGCCCATGGCGTCCAGTTCGGCAAGGAAGCGATTCCAGGCCCGTTCGTCGCGGCCGCGGCCGAGCGTGTTGCCCAGATGGCTCTGGATGCCGATAGCATCGACCGGCACGCCGCGCTTGAGCGCCTGTTCCAGCACGCGCAGCACGGCGTCGCGATGATCGGGATTCTGCTCCCAGCTCATATTGCCATTATAGACGCGCTGCGCATGGGGGGCATATTGCGCCATCAGTTGAAAGGCGAGGTCGAAGAAGCCCATGCCGAGGATGCGGGTGTAGATCGAGTTCTTCAATTGTCCGCTCTGGACGACGAACGCCTCGTTCACGCAGTCCCATGATTCGATCTGGGGGAAGGTGGTCGCAAGATAGCGGGCATGGTCGTTCATCAGGGCGATGAGCGGCGCGCCCCCCTTCTGCGCCAGCGCTGCCTCATTGGCGATCAGCCAGCCGGGCACCCGATCATCCTGGTTCCAGACGAATGTATGGCCCCGCGGCGACATGCGATGGCGGCTGGCGAAGCGCAGGACGCGTAGCGCCTTCGCCGGGTTGCGCTGACCCTCCTTGGCTTCGAGATATTTCCATTTGAAATTATTCTCGGCGGTCAGCACCGAACATTCCCGGACGATCAACTGGGCAAAGGCAGAATCGTCCAGATGGGTGGGCGATACGGCGGTGCCAAAGCGCAGGCCCCGGCTGCGGGCGATGGCGTCGAGTCCGGAAGGCGGCGCGACGGCCAGGCCGGGCGCGCAGGACAGGGCCGGGATGGCGCCCGCCGTCAGCGACAGCATGTGCCGGCGGGACAGGGGCGGGCCATGGTCTTTCATGCTGCATTTGTCCGAGCGGAGAGGCGCAGAGGCAATCGGTAATTGGCCCGAGGGGGCTGCCCGCAAAAAAAAAAGGGCCGCCCCATGCGGGACGGCCCAATGCTTCTGTTGCCGGGGAGTTGCTGTCAGAAGCGGAATTTGAGCGCGGCGCGATAGCTCTGATAGCTGAGGTTGCCGCGCCAGGCGGTGGTGTCGGCCGACAGGCTGATGTCGACATTGCCGGTGCTGAGGGTCAGGCCGCCGCCCACTTCGCCCCAATTCTTGTCCGACCCGCCCAGCGCGAAGGGCGCGAGCGATCCGGTGCCGCCGACGAAATTGGCCAGGAAATAGGCCGGCTGGTCGCGGAACTCATGGACATAATTGGCGGTCAGATAGGGCTTGAACCCGCCGACATCGATCTTCGCCGTGGCCCCCAGGCGCCCCTGCGCGCTCTGGATCGCATGGCGATGGATCACCAGCGCGGTGTCGCCGCCATATTCAGCGAGGTTGCCGCCGCTGATATAGGCGCCGCGCAGCGAGGCGCGCGGCGTGATGGTGAAGGCGTCGCCACCCAGCGGCGCGCCGATGCCGATCTCACCCGACAGGGCCAGTTGCTGGTCGCTGCCGCGCAGTGTGTAGGGGGTGGTGCCCACCGCAAAGGCGCGCTTGGTCTTGCTGGTGAGGGTGCCGGCGCTGCCGACGCCATCCAGAACGACGCCGCCCAGATCCCAATTGCCATAGACGGTGGCCTGGTACAGGCGGGCACGGGCGGTGTCGCCGATGCCGGTATTGCCCTTCAGTTCGCTATAGGAGGCGGCCAGGCCGATCACGGCATCGTCGCCGATCATCTTTTCGATGCCGGCCGCACCATACCAGCCGTCGAACTTGTCGCGGCCGGTGGTGATGGCGCCCCGCATCGGATCGCTCTTGCCGTCGATATAGCCGCCGGCGATGAAGGCGCTGACGTCATCGGGCAAGGCATTTTCCTGGGTGACGGTTTCGTTGCCGCCGCCCTGATCCATGCCCAGGTTGAGATTGTTCATGCTGAGCGCGGCGAACTGGAGCGGCTGACCGGTCATGGTCAGCGTGCCGCCCATGCTGCCGCCGCTGACGCGTGCCAGGCGGTCGCGATAGAAGCGGGCCATATTGTCGTTCAGCACCTCGGACATGGAGGTGCGGAGCGCTTCGGTGCGCGGCGCCATGGCTTCGAGCGACGCCTGGATCGCGGCGATGCTCAGCAGGTCGGCCTCACCATAAAGGGTGGCATAATTGCCGTAGAGGGCGCGGTTCTGATCGAGCAGGCGGGCGAAGCTGGTCTGCACCTGCGAGCCGCCATTGACGACGCCGGCATAGGTGCCGGCATCGATCGTGACGCTGACACTGTTGGCGCCATAGGTCAGCACGGGCTTCAGGATGGCGCTGATGTTGGTCGGTGTGTCGAACGTGCCTTCGACGCCGCCTTCCGCAGTCAGGAAGGTGTAGCGGCTGCCATAGCGCAGCTTGGCGCCGGTCGCCGCGCCGAAGACGACCTTGCCATCGACCGCCGCGACGCCTTCGACATCATCGGTGGCCTTGACCGCGAGCAGATCGGAACCGCTGCTGCCAAGGTCGACATGCAGTGTGCTGCCCGAGGAGAGGATGGTATTACCCTCGACCGTGAGCGTGCCGACCGTGCCGATGCCGCCAGGGGCAACCACGCCCATGATGTTGGTGAAATAGGGGGTGCGCAGCGTGCCCTTGCCCGAGAGCAGGCCCGAGAGCAGCAGATAGTCGCCCGGTGTTTCGACCGCGCCATCGACATTCACCACGCCGGCGAGATGATTGATGTCCATCAGGCTGGTGAGCGACCCGGCGCTGGTCACGTCGAGCGTCGAGCCGGTGCCCGAGATGGTGAAGCGATCGACGGTGGCGTCGATGTCGAGCGTGGTCTTGCCGGCGGCGCTGAGCGTGACGTCATAATAGCGACCGACGACGCCCTGCGCGGCGACCGGGTCGATATTGTTCGGCACGAAATTGGTGGCGCCGGGCAGGCCATTGGCCAGGGTCGCGGCGGGCAGGACGGCATCGCCCTCCGCCTGGGCCTCCACGATGGCCTCGTCCGCCAGGCTGGCGGCACCATCGGACGGGCTGCGTTCGGCGATCTCGACCTTGCCCTTGTTGTCGGCGACAGTCTTGCTGCCGCTGGTGGTGGTCGCGTCGGTCGCCTCGACCGGCTCGCCATTGATCAGCAGCGTGTCGGTGCCGACATCGTAACAGGCGTCGTCCGAGCCATCATTGGGCTGGTAGCAGACCTGGCCGAACTTCTGCGCATCATCCTCGCCAAAGGCGCCGGCGCCGGGCGTGGTCGGCACGCCGTTCACCAACGATCCGTTGCTGTCGATGATCATGTAATTGGGATCGAGCGCCGTCACCCAGTGGCTGGCGTCGCTCCATTTGCCGTCGCCGGCCTTGGCAGTGGCGTAGCGATAGGGATTATTCTGCGCGATCCAGTCCCAGAAGAGGTAGAGCGGTTGATAGAAGGCGGAGCCGCCATAAGAGCTTTGCGGCTGTTCCAGGAAGTAGCGGCTGCCGCCCGACAGGACGCCCAGCACCACCTTCTGGTCGAAGGTCTGGTCGAGGATCAGCGGGCCGCCGGAATCGCCGCCAGCGGTATTGCCTTCATTGGGAAGCGCATCGTCCTTGAAGACATTGAAGTCGAATTCGTTGGTCCGGGTCGGATCGTCGAAGTCGGTCTGGTAGAGATTCTGGGTGTAGCCACCGCCTTCGCCGAACAGGAAGATGTCGATATCGTCGAGCGAGCCGAGCATGCCGAGGAAATTCTCGGCCACCTTGCGGCGATAATCGATGCCATAGCTGTTGCCGGTGGTGCCGCTGCCGCTGCGGCCATAGCCGGTGATCGTCACATGATAGCCGGTGCCGGTCGTGTCGCTGATGCTTTCCGGCGCGGGCAGGGCGGAAAAGAGCATCGCCCAGGTCGGCACGTCGCTGGCCGGCGTGTCGAGCGTGGCCATCGCCGTGTCGCCATAGAGGAAGCTGAGCGCCGGCGGATCGAGCGAGTCCGGATTATAGGCGATATTGTTGACGTTATAGACGCTGAGCGCGGTGTTGGTGCGATAGCCGTTGCTGATCCAGTTGACGAGGCCGGGACGGGCGTTGCTCTGGAAGGCGAAGGCGACGGGAATGCCGTCATTCACTGTGCTGTAGGTGCTGGGGTCATAGTCATTGACGCAGTGGGCGGCGAAAATGACGGTGCGCGGATTGATCAGCGTGCCGGTGCAGACATAGCCGTCGGCGCGATACATGATGCCGACGCCGTTCACATCGGTGCCATCGACGATGTCGGCCGGCGTATTATTGTCGTTCGGCACGACGGCATGAGCCGCCGGTGCGATGCTCAGAGCGGACAGAGCGGCCGATGCCAAAAGGGCAGAACGACCGGCGCGTGCCAACAGGCCCGCGCCATTCTTACGAATGCGCATGATGTTAACTCCCGAAAGACCGTTGGCGAGGCTATGCAGCTATCAGGCGCAAGACAATTGCCCAAAAATGAAAGTTTCTGTCATGTATCCAAAAAGACACAATGTTATCTTTGCGTTATGAATATCCAGCCTTGATTGATTGATCCGGCGGTCATGCCGTTTTCTATGTTAACGGTATCGATTATGTAATTTATGCAAATGTAATGGGTTGAAGAAATGCCGGGGATTTTCGGCTTGTTTCCCGCCCACTTGCGGAAGCGGGCGGTTCCGCTTAAGCATGAAGGCAAGTTCCGATCGGATTTGCGCGGTCGGCGATTGATGAAGTGAGATACGGCCTTGGTGCAGCATAGCCGCCCATCGCCGCAGAGTTCCGGCCCGGTTGGCCGCGTTTCGGGCAAGTCCGCCCGTTCCGGTTCGGGTAATGGGAGCAAGGCTGCGGCCATTACGCCCCCGTCGAAGCAACGGGGCCTTTATCCCTACACGGCGCGTGACCGCCGATCCTATGCGGCAATCGATCTGGGTACCAATAATTGTCGTCTGCTGATCGCCAAGCCGTCAGCGGACGGGTTCATCGTGGTCGATGCCTTTTCCCGGATCGTGCGTCTGGGCGAGGGGCTGGCGGCTACCGGTCGGATCAGCGATGCGGCGATCGACCGGGCCATCGCCGCGCTGTCGGTCTGTGCCGACAAGCTGCGCCGCCGCCATGTGACGCTGGCGCGGTCGGTTGCGACCGAGGCCTGTCGGCGGGCGAGCAATGGCGCCGAATTCATCCAGCGCGTCTATCGCGAGACCGGGATCGCGCTCGACATCATCAGCGCACAGGAAGAGGCGCGGCTGGCGGTGCTGGGGTGCCATGCGCTGCTGGAAGAGGGCAATGGCCCGGCGCTGATCTTCGACATTGGCGGTGGATCGACCGAACTGGTGCTGGTTGATTCCCATTGCGACGGCGCGCCGCGCATCGTCGATTGGGTGAGCGCGCCCTGGGGCGTGGTGTCGCTGACCGAGAGTGAATTGTTCGACCATGCCAATCCGACCGAGCGGCTGGCCGCCTATGGCCGGATGCGCGCGCGCGTGGCCGAGGCGTTCGCGCCGCTCGCCCGTCGCCTGCCGCAGGGCGAAGCCGGCATCAGGCTGCTGGGCACGTCGGGCACGGTGACGACTTTGGCCAGCCTGCACCTTGACCTGCCGCGCTATGACAGGCAGGCGATCGATGGGTTGATCGTGCCGAGCAGTTCGATGCGCGCGATTTCCGAACGGCTGTCGACCATGGCGCTGGCGGATCGGCAACGATTGCCCTGCATCGGCACGGAGCGCGCCGATCTGGTGGTCGCGGGCTGTGCCATTTTGGAATCGATCCTCGACATCTGGCCGGCCGAGCGACTGGGCGTCGCCGACCGCGGCATTCGCGAGGGCATATTGCGCGGCCTGATGGACCGCCATGGAGCAACGACGTGAGGGGTTCTGGCGCAGGCAAGGTGCGGGTGAAATCCGCCAAGGGGCGCACCGCGCAGTCGGTGCGCTGGCTGGAGCGGCACCTCAATGATCCCTATGTCCACAAGGCCAAGCAGGAAGGCTGGCGCAGCCGCGCCGCCTTCAAGCTGATCGAGCTGGACGAGAAATTCCATTTCGTGAAGGGATCGCGCGCGGTCGTCGACCTGGGCGTGGCACCGGGCGGCTGGGCACAGGTGATCCGCAAGATGGCGCCCAAGGCGGCGGTGGTCGGCATCGATCTGTTGCCGGTCGATCCGATTCCGGGTGTCACCCTGTTCGAAATGGATTTCATGGACGACAAGGCGCCCGACCTGCTGCGCGAGGCGCTGGGGCAGGAGCCGGACCTGGTGATTTCCGACATGGCCGCCAATACCGTCGGCCATGCCCAGACCGACCATCTGCGCACCATGGGGCTGGTCGAGGCAGCGGCGGATTTCGCGGTGCAGAATCTGCGCAAGGGCGGCACCTTCGTCGCCAAGGTCTTTGCCGGCGGCACCGATGCCGAACTGCTGGCGGTGCTCAAGAAGCATTTCACCACGATCAAGCATGCCAAGCCGCCGGCGAGCCGCAAGGGCAGCGTGGAATGGTATGTCGTGGCGCAGGGATTCAAGGGACGGCCGGACGCGCAGGAATAGCAGGAGCAAGCGATCGGCCGCCTTCTCGGGGGAAAGGGGCGGGGCCTTTGGTAGCGACGGTTTCGACGGTGGCCTATCTGGGCCTGGAAGCGCGCACGGTCGAAGTGCAGTGCCAGCTTGTTTCGGGATTGCCCGCCTTCATCGTCGTCGGCCTGCCCGACAAGGCGGTGGCCGAAAGCCGCGAGCGGGTGCGCAATGCGATCGCCGCGATCGGCCTGTCGCTGCCGCCCAAGCGGATCACCGTCAATCTCTCCCCGGCCGACCTGCCCAAGGAAGGATCGCATTTCGACCTGCCGATCGCGATCGCGCTGCTGGGCGCGATGGGGGTGATCGATGCCGAGACGCTGGCGGGCTATATCGTCGTCGGCGAACTGGGGCTGGACGGCCGTACCGCGCCGTCGCCCGGCGTGTTGCTGGCGGCGCTGCATGCCGGCGAACAGGATCTGGGTCTGGTCTGTCCGGCCGCACAGGGGAGCGAGGCCGCCTGGGCGGGGCAGGTGGAGGTCGTGGCGACACCCGATCTCCTCAGCCTGCTCAATCATTTCAAGGGCGCGGCCGCGCTGTCGCCGCCCCAGCCCGGCGCGGTCGAGCCGCCGATGCGCACGGCCGACCTGCGCCAGGTGAAGGGGCAGGAAAGCGCCAAGCGCGCGCTGGAGATCGCGGCGGCCGGCGGCCATAACCTGCTGATGGTCGGGCCGCCGGGGGCGGGCAAGTCGCTGATGGCGAGCTGCCTGCCCGGAATATTGCCCGAGCTGACGCCGACTGAGGCGCTGGAAACGTCGATGGTCGCGAGCGTCGCCGGCACGCTGGAGGGCGGACGGATCAGCCGCGCCCGGCCGTTCCGCAATCCGCATCATAGCGCATCGATGGCGGCTCTGGTCGGTGGTGGCCTCAAGGCGCGGCCTGGCGAGGTCAGCATGGCCCATCTGGGCGTGCTGTTCCTGGATGAGCTGCCGGAGTTTCAGCGGGTGGTGCTGGATTCGCTGCGCCAGCCGCTGGAGAGCGGCGAGGTCAGCGTGGCGCGGGCCAACGCCCATGTCACCTTCCCGGCGCGGGTGCAGTTGATCGCGGCGATGAACCCCTGTCGCTGTGGCCATCTGTCCGACCCGGCGCTGGCCTGTTCGCGCGCGCCGCGCTGCGCCAGCGATTATCAGGCCAAGGTGTCCGGGCCGCTGCTCGATCGCATCGACCTGCATGTCGAGGTGCAGGCGGTGACGGCGGCCGATCTGGTGCTGCCGCCGCCGGCCGAGGGATCGGCGGAGGTGGCGGCGCGCGTCGCGGCGGCCCGCACGCTGCAGACTCGGCGCTATGCCGGCAGCAAGGTGCGGACCAATGCGGAGGTTGATGGCGAGCGGCTGGAGGATGTGGCCGGGCCGGACGAGGCCGGGCGGCAATTGCTGG
Organism: Sphingobium sp. SG1; assembly: GCF_057063145.1. Classification (NCBI taxonomy): domain Bacteria; kingdom Pseudomonadati; phylum Pseudomonadota; class Alphaproteobacteria; order Sphingomonadales; family Sphingobiaceae; genus Sphingobium; species Sphingobium sp. SG1. The sequence goes on from NZ_JBVVOJ010000004.1 coordinate 8,449, forward strand.
CACAGGCCGCTGCCGCGATGAAGCTGTCGGCGCGCGGCTATACGCGGGTGTTGCGGGTGGCGCGGACGATCGCCGACCTGGCCGGCGCCGAGCAAGTCGGCCGGGTGCATGTGGCCGAGGCGCTGAGCTACCGGCGGCGCGCGCCGGTCAACTGAGCGCTCAGGCTGCGCTGTCGCTGGTGATGAGCTTGAGGTCGGCGGCCGCGACCGGGCCATTATCCTTGTGGGCGAAGCGGCCTTCGACCCGGCTGCCGGCTTCGATCGTGATCCGCTCGTAGGTCACGTCGCCGGTGATGCGGGCGGTGCTTTCGACCACCAGTTCCTCGGCGCTGATCGATCCGTCGACCAGGCCCGCAAGGCGGGCGCTCTGCGCGGTGACATGGCCGATGATGCGGCTGTCGGGGCCCTGGACCAGCGCGGCGCAGCGAATGTCGCCGTCGATCACGCCATCGACATGCAGGTCGACGGTCGCGGCGAGATTGCCGGTAATCGTCACGTCGCTGCCGATCAGCGAGAAGGGGGTGTGCTTAGCCCCGGTTGCCGACATCGGCGAGACGGGCCGTGGCGATTTGCTGGACTTGGAGAACATCTTTGCGGGCCTCGAGGAAACGGCGGGGATTGATGGGATCGCCGTTGACGCGCACCTCGAAATGAAGATGCGTGCCGGTCGAGCGGCCGGTGGAGCCCATGCGGGCGATCTGGTCGCCGCGCGCGACCTGCTGGCCGACACGGGCATTGAAGCCGGACAGGTGGGCGTAGCGGGTCATGATGCCATTGCCATGGGTGACTTCCACGACATTGCCGTATCCGCTGCGCTGGCCGACATAGCTGACCTTGCCGGGGGCAGCGGCCAGAATCGGCTGGCCATAGCGGCCGGGAAAGTCGAGTCCGGCATGGAAGGCGGCGTGGCCGTTGAACGGGTCACGGCGATAGCCATAGGAGCTGCTGAGCATCGGCGTGCCGGTCGGCTGGCCCGATGGAATGCGCAGCAGGCTGGTTTCCAGAAATTCCATGCGCGACAGGGCGGTGGCGAGCTTTTCCAGCTCGGCCGGCATCGCATCTTCGTCCCCATGCCAGGGCACGAACGGGCCACCCTGGGCGCGGGCCGCGTTGCGGGCGAGCGCGTCGGGATTGAGGCCGAAGCTGCGGATCGCGGCGGCCGCCTTCTGCGCGCGGGCTTCCACCGCACCGGTCAGCAGGGCGGCAAAGCGGCGCTGGCGGGCGTCGACCTGCATCAGCGGCGCGGCTTCGGGCGCCATGCTGATCTTGGCGTCGAGCTTGCCCTGGCCGGCCTTGTCCGTGGCGGCGTCCGCCTTGCCGACCGGGGCATTGGCCGCGGCATCACCGGGTTCGCCGAAATGGGTCTTGTAGAGATCGTCGATGAAATCCTGGCGCGCTTCCAGGTCATGGGCGAGGTCGTTCACAGACTTGCGATAGCCGTCGACCTTGCGTGCCTTGCTGGCGACGGCCGCACCCTTGGCGTCCAGCATCGCCCGGTCATGGGCGACGGCGGCGCTGCTGGCGAGCATCGATATGGTGACCGCGCCCCAGCCGACCAGGCCGGTCGACAGGATGCCGAGGGCCATGAGCTGGGCGCGCTTGGAAATGCGGATGAACTTTACCTGGCCGCCCGAGCGCAGGAAGATTTCCCGCTCCGGGCACAAGGCACTGAGCCTGGCCCAGAGGGTGGCGACCCCCTTCTTCTTGCGCTGCGACAATTGCGACCCCGTAACTATTTATTTCGGTGAGTCGGGCCGGTAGCAAAAGAAGATCGGACGCGCGAATCCACAGCCGCGGACTCGTGACGAGTCGAAGCTAAACCGGGACGAAATGATCTTCGTCCCATTTGGTTCCCTGGCTTTGAAAATATTTTTCGCGATCCGCTTCAGCTTCGGCGGGCGAAGCGGGAGGGCTCAAGAAAGCTGGGTAATTGCGATGCCGGAACGGCAGCGCTCCAATAATAGCCCTGGCCATAATGGCAACCACCTGATCGCAAATATTCCAGTTGTTCAATCGTTTCGACGCCTTCGGCGACGGTCTTCACGCCCAGGCTGTAGGCGAGATTGAGCACGGTGCGCACGATGGCGGCATCATCCGGGTCGGTTTCCAGGTCGCGGACAAAGCCCTTGTCGATCTTGATGACGTCGATCGGAAACTGCTTGAGGTGGGACAGCGAGGCGTAGCCGGTGCCGAAATCGTCGAGGGCGATGGCCATGCCCGCCTGGCTGAGGCGCTGAAGATTGCGTTCCACCACATCGACATTGCGGCCGAGGAAGACGGATTCGGTGACTTCCAGTTCGATCCGGCGCGGTTCGACATCGGCATGGGCGAGGCGGGCGAGCAACCGGTCGGGGAAGGCGCGGTCATGCAGTTCGACGCCGGGGACATTGACCGCGACATGGCCGAAATCGATGCCGGCGCTGATCCAGCCCCGGCAATCGGCCAGCACCTGATCGATCATCCGCTCGGTGATCTTGCGGCTCAGTTCGGGATGTTCGAAGGCGGCCACTATCTGGTCGGGCATCATCAGCGTGCCGTCCGGACGGACGCAGCGCAGCAGCGCCTCGAAACCGATGACGCGGCCATCCTGCAGGTCGACCTTGGGCTGATACCAGGGCACGGGCTGGGCATGGGCGAGCGCGTCGCGGGCCCGTTCCAGCATCCGCGCCTCGGTCTGCCAGCTTTCCAGCAGGCCGGGTTCGAACAGGCAGGCACGTCCGCGTCCGCTATTCTTCGCCTCATACAGCGCGATGTCGGCATGCTTCATCAGGTCGATCATGTCGCCGGCATGATCGGGATAGAGGGCGACGCCCATGCTGACGCGGCAATCAATGTCCCGCCCGCCATGGCGCAGCGGCATGTGCAGGCGCGCGATCATGCGGCTGAGGATGGTGTCGAGATCGGCCAGGCCGCGCAGGCGGGTGAGGATGACGGCGAACTCGTCGCCGCCCATGCGGGCGATCATGTCGGCGGGGCGTACCGAGTCGCGCAGCCGTTCCGCCACGGCGCATAGCAGGGCGTCGCCGGCATCATGGCCGGCGCTGTCGTTGATCCGCTTGAATTCGTCGACGTCGATCAGCACGACCGCCATCTGGCCGCCGGATCGTTCGGTCGACTGGGCCGCCTGCATCAGGCTGGCCATGAAATGGGATCGGTTGGCGAGGCCGGTCAGGGCGTCGGTCATCGCCAGATGGGCAAGATGGCGTTCGGCCTGCTTGCGGTCGGTGATGTCGACGATGCTGGCAAGGATGCATTGTTCGCCGGCGAGCAGGATCGGGCGGGCGCCCAGCAGGACATCGCGGATGATGCCTTCGTCATTGGCGAGGCAGCATTCGTCATTGTCGATGCTGTCGCCCCGCGTCAGCCGATCGAGCAGGCGCAGCGGCGGGGCATGGTCGACGATCAGCGCCAGTCGGGCGACATCGTCCGCGGTGCCCAGGTTACGTGCGGCGGAATCGTTCATGCGCAGGACGGTGCCGTCGTCGCGGATGACGATCAGCGGCAGCGGCACGGTCATGAACAGCCGTTCGAGCGCTTCGCCATTGGCGGCGAGGGCGACGCGGGCGGCCTGCGCGTCCTGGCTGGCGGTCCATTCCAGCCGCTGCAGCCGGTTGGTGCGGGCGATCGCGATCCACATGCCGCAATGAAGCATCAGCACCGCCATGATCATGCCGGGCATGGTCGGTGATAGAGGGGCGGGGGCCAGATAGCCGATCAGCAGGGCGACGCCGCAGCCCAGGCCGCCGCCGACATTGCCGCGGAAGCTGGTCGGCACCACCAGGTAGAAGACGAGCGGCAGCATCACCAGGACGAAGATGGCGATGTCGCTGCGTGAGGAGACGAGGAAGGCGACGCCGATGGCGGTGACGCATTGCCAGGCGAAACAGATGCGTTCGACCGCCTTGAAGCTGTGCATGTAGCGGCACAGGCCCAGGCTGACGAGCGACCAGAAGACCACGACCAGGCGGGCGGGCACCGCGACCCAGAAATGGGCCGTGCCGGCAAAGCGCCAGTCGCTCAGCAGGAAGAGGGTGTTGAGCAGCGCCGACAAGGCGAAGAGCAGATGGGCATGGCGCCGCGATTCGGGCAGTCGATCGGCCTGGAAGGCGGCCTCCCGTTCCGGGCTGTGGAATTCGCCGCTAATGCGGGAAAGTGCAATCACGACTGGTCCATCTGGATATGGGGGCTGCGGGGAAAGATCCCATAATCTGCAGCATGTTAGCAAAATACTAAAAAGTCATTCACTATGTCGCGCGCGCATCTCCGCGCGCCTTCGGGCGCCGTGCTTGACCCTTCCGTCCCCCGTCGCTATAGGGCCGCTGCCCCGCGCTATGCGTCTGGAAGACTCGTTTTCCCGTCGCTTTCCGGGGCAAGCACTAGAGCTGAACATTATCGGCTGTCCCTGCGGCTCCGGGCGGATCTTGTCCGTCGGGGGCCTTTGCCGTTCGGAATTTTCGTGATTCCGGCCGGTCAGGAACGCAGGTGGCGTCCGGTAAAGTAACTGAAAAGGTGAAGGGCTTCATGCCAACAATCAACCAGCTGGTCCGCAAGGGCCGCGAACTGCAGAAGACCAAGTCCAAGGTCCCTGCGATGGATGCGAACCCGCAGAAGCGTGGCGTTTGCACCCGTGTCTACACGACGACCCCGAAGAAGCCGAACTCGGCTCTCCGTAAGGTGGCGAAGGTGCGTCTGGTCAACCAGCGCGAAGTCATCACCTACATCCCGGGTGAAGGCCACAACCTCCAGGAACACAGCGTCGTGCTGATCCGTGGCGGCCGTGTGCGAGATCTTCCGGGCGTGCGCTATCACGTTCTTCGCGGCGTTCTGGATACCCAGGGCGTCAAGGATCGCAAGCAGAGCCGTTCGAAGTACGGCGCCAAGCGTCCGAAGTAAGGGGAGAACAGTAATATGTCACGTCGTCGTCGCCCCGAAAAGCGCGTTATCCTGCCGGATCCCAAGTTCGGTGATATCGTGCTGTCGAAGTTCATGAACAGCATCATGCAGGACGGCAAGAAGGCCGTCGCCGAGTCCATCGTTTACGGTGCGCTCGACACTGTCGAAGCGAAGTCCAAGAAGGACCCGATCGGCATGTTCCATGACGCGCTGAACAATGTGAAGCCCGGCATCGAAGTCCGCAGCCGCCGCGTCGGCGGTGCGACCTACCAGGTCCCCGTCGAAGTGCGCCCCGAGCGCGCCCAGGCGCTGGCGATCCGCTGGCTGATCACGGCTTCGCGCAACCGCAGCGAAACCACCATGGCTGCCCGTCTGTCGGGTGAACTGCTGGACGCTGCCAACAACCGCGGCAATGCCGTCAAGAAGCGCGAAGATACGCACCGCATGGCGGAAGCGAACCGCGCCTTCTCGCACTACCGCTGGTAACAGCAGGGCGGGCGCTTATGTGCCCGCCTTGTTATTTGGTTTCCAAAATCGGTCCGTTCGCCGTGGGTGGCTACCCATGGCGAGCGGATTGGTTTAGGGGCCACGCGCAGAATTAACGAATCCCCAACCGCCGGCGCGCCGGCAACGGAGAAGCATCATGGCCCGCAGCCATCCGCTCGAACGCTATCGCAATTTCGGTATCATGGCGCACATCGACGCCGGCAAGACCACCACGACCGAGCGTATCCTTTACTACACCGGCAAGTCCTACAAGATCGGCGAAGTCCATGACGGCGCCGCGACCATGGACTGGATGGAGCAGGAGCAGGAGCGTGGTATCACCATCACCTCGGCTGCAACGACCTGCATCTGGAACGACCACCGCCTGAACATCATCGACACCCCCGGCCACGTCGACTTCACCATCGAAGTCGAACGCTCGCTGCGCGTGCTCGACGGTGCGGTCGCCGCGTTCGACGGCGTTGCCGGCGTTGAGCCGCAGTCGGAAACCGTGTGGCGCCAGGCGGACAAGTACAAGGTTCCGCGGATGTGCTTCATCAACAAGCTCGACCGCACCGGTGCCGACTTCTATTATTGCGTGCAGACGATCATCGACCGTCTGGGCGCGACCCCGGCCGTCCTGTATCTGCCCATCGGCGCAGAGTCGGACTTCAAGGGGCTGGTCGACCTGGTCGAGAACCGCGCGATCATCTGGAAGGATGAGAGCCTGGGCGCCGAATTCTACTATGAAGAAATTCCGGCCGACCTCGCCGACAAGGCTGCCGAATATCGCGAAAAGCTGATCGAACTTGCCGTCGAGCAGGACGATGCTGCGATGGAAGCCTATCTGGAAGGCAATCTGCCCGACACCGCGACCCTCAAGAAGCTGATCCGCAAGGGTACGCTGGGTCATGCCTTCGTGCCGGTGCTGTGCGGTTCGGCGTTCAAGAACAAGGGCGTTCAGCCGCTGCTCGACGCCGTCGTCGACTATCTGCCGAGCCCGCTCGACATCGAAGACGTCCAGGGCGTCAAGATGGACGGCGAAACCCCCGACAGCCGTCCGACCTCGGACGACGCGCCCTTCTCGGGCCTGGCGTTCAAGATCATGAACGACCCGTTCGTCGGCTCGCTGACCTTCCTGCGCATCTATTCGGGCACCCTGACCAAGGGCACCTACCTGAACTCGGTGAAGGACAAGAAGGAAAAGATCGGCCGTATGCTCCTCATGCATGCGAACAGCCGTGAAGACATCGACACCGCCTATGCCGGCGACATCGTCGCGCTGGCCGGCATGAAGGAAACCACCACCGGTGATACGCTGTGCGCCGAGCGCCAGCCGATCATCCTGGAGCGGATGGAATTCCCCGAGCCGGTCATCGAACTGTCGGTGGAGCCCAAGACCAAGGCCGACCAGGAAAAGATGGGCGTTGCCCTCAACCGCCTGGCCGCCGAAGATCCCTCGTTCCGCGTCTCGACCGATCACGAATCGGGCCAGACTATCATCAAGGGCATGGGCGAACTTCACCTCGAAATCCTGGTCGACCGCATGAAGCGCGAGTTCAAGGTCGAGGCGAATGTCGGTGCGCCGCAGGTGGCCTATCGCGAATATCTCAAGAAGGCCGTCGACGTCGACTACACCCACAAGAAGCAGTCGGGCGGTACCGGTCAGTTCGGCCGTATCAAGGTCAAGCTGACCCCCGGCGAGCGTGGTTCGGGCTTCGTCTTCAAGGACGAGATCAAGGGCGGTAACATTCCCAAGGAATATATCCCCGCGATCGAAAAGGGCATGCGCGAAACCGCTGCCACCGGTTCGCTGATCGGCTTCCCGATCATCGACTTCGAAGTGCTGCTCTATGACGGTGCGTACCATGACGTCGACTCGTCGGCGCTGGCGTTCGAAATCACCGGCCGCGCCGCGATGCGCGAAGCGGCGCAGAAGTCGGGCATCACCCTGCTCGAGCCGGTCATGAAGGTCGAAGTCGTGACCCCGGAAGAATATCTGGGCGACGTCATCGGCGACATGAACAGCCGTCGTGGCCAGATCCAGGGCACCGATACGCGCGGCAACGCGCAGGTGGTCGAGGCGATGGTCCCGCTGGCCAACATGTTCGGCTATGTGAACTCGCTGCGTTCCTTCACCCAGGGCCGCGCGAACTACTCGATGATCTTCTCGCACTATGACGAAGTGCCGCAGAATGTTGCGGACGAAGTCAAGGCGAAGATGGCCTGACGAGTTTCCCTGTCCGGGCCGTGCAATCGGCTCGGATAGGGGCTGGTAATCTGTGAATATGCTGCTATGGACGCGCCTTCGCGAGGCGCGGCCGAGCGGTCAGACCCAAGCTGATTTTGATTAGAAGGTAGGATAAAATGGCTAAGGCTAAGTTTGAGCGGAATAAGCCGCACTGCAACATCGGCACCATCGGTCACGTTGACCATGGTAAGACCTCGCTGACCGCGGCGATCACCAAGGTTCTCGCCGAAACCGGCGGTGCGACCTTCACCTCGTACGACAACATCGACAAGGCTCCCGAAGAGCGCGAGCGCGGCATCACCATCTCGACCGCCCACGTCGAATATGAGACCGAAGCCCGTCACTACGCGCACGTCGACTGCCCGGGTCACGCTGACTACGTCAAGAACATGATCACCGGTGCCGCCCAGATGGACGGCGCGATCCTGGTCGTTTCGGCCACCGACGGCCCGATGCCGCAGACCCGTGAGCACATCCTGCTCGCCAAGCAGGTCGGCGTTCCCCAGCTGGTCGTGTTCATGAACAAGGTCGACCTGGTCGACGACGCTGAAATCCTCGAGCTGGTCGAGCTGGAAATCCGCGAGCTGCTGAGCTCGTACGACTTCGACGGCGACAACATCCCCGTCATCGCCGGTTCGGCTGTCGCTGCCCTGCAGGACAAGACCCCGGAAATCGGCCACGACGCCGTTCTGAAGCTGATGGCTGCCGTCGACAGCTGGATCCCGCAGCCCGACCGTCCGGTCGACAAGCCCTTCCTGATGCCGATCGAAGACGTGTTCTCGATCTCGGGTCGTGGTACCGTCGTGACCGGCCGCGTCGAAACCGGCATCGTCAAGGTTGGTGAAGAAGTCGAAATCGTCGGCATCAAGCCCACCAAGAAGACCACCGTCACCGGCGTCGAAATGTTCCGCAAGCTGCTCGACCAGGGCCAGGCCGGCGACAACATCGGTGCGCTGATCCGTGGCGTGGGCCGTGAAGAAGTTGAGCGTGGTCAGGTTCTGGCCAAGCCCGGCTCGGTTACCCCGCACACCGAATTCGACGCTGAAGTCTACGTGCTGTCGAAGGAAGAAGGCGGCCGTCACACCCCGTTCTTCGCGAACTATCGTCCGCAGTTCTACTTCCGCACCACCGACGTGACCGGCGAAGTGATCCTCCCCGAGGGCACTGAGATGGTCATGCCTGGCGACAACGTGAAGCTCGGCGTCAAGCTGATCGCTCCGATCGCCATGGACTCGGGTCTGCGCTTCGCAATCCGTGAAGGCGGTCGTACCGTCGGCGCAGGGGTTGTCGGCACGATCTCGAAGTAATATAGGACCGCAGCGGCGCGAATCGCCCGATTCGCGCCGCTGAAGTTTTTTACCCGCCCCGGATCGCCTTTCTCCGGCTCGAATGAGCTAGAAGGGCAAGACGGGGCGGATATTTTTTTTGTTGGCGTGTTTTTGTAAATCAACGGCTGCTCCGGCTGATTCATGAAAATGCGCTGGTTATTGGCTCTTTCGCATCGGTACAGGAACAATGGACAGCAACATCCGCATTCGCCTTAAGGCGTTCGATCATCGCGTGCTCGATCAGGCGACCGGCGACATCGCCGAAACCGCCCGCCGCACCGGCGCCCTCATTCGCGGTCCGATTCCTCTTCCGACGCGCATCGAAAAGTTCACGGTCAACCGTGGTCCGCACATCGACAAGAAGTCGCGCGAGCAGTTCGAAGTCCGCACCTACAAGCGTATGCTTGACATTGTGCAGCCGACGCCGCAGACGGTCGACGCGCTGATGAAGCTGGACCTGGCTGCCGGCGTGAACGTCGAAATCAAGCTGGCCTAAGGTCGGCAAGTCCCCGCCTTCCGCAAGGTAGGCGGGGTATCGGGTATTCTGTTCCTCTTCTCTGGAGAGGCGGAAGCTCAAACGACACAAGGGATACCGCACGGCCCGCCGGTGAACCGGCCAAGGCGCGTGGTCCTGGTCCCCCGTCGCCTTTCCCGAGAGGGATCGGCATCCAACCCGGACGGGGTGATCTATACATTGGGTTGGGCCGCGAAGCAGAGATGCTGAGCGGTTTTTTCGTTGGATACGCCCGCTGCTATGGCGGGCCTCTATGGGAGTAATCAGTGATGCGCACTGGCGTGATCGCTAAGAAAGTCGGGATGACCCGCCTGTTCCAGGACGACGGACGTCACGTCCCCGTCACGGTCCTCAGCCTTGAGGGTACGCAGGTCGTCGCACGTAAGGAAGTCGAGCGCGACGGTTATGTCGCCCTTCAGCTGGGCGCTGGCGTTGCCAAGGCCAAGAATGTCGCCAAGCCGCAGCGCGGTCACTTCGCCAAGGCGGAAGTTGAACCGAAGGCGCGTCTGGTCGAATTCCGCGTCGCCGAGGATGCGCTCCTCGACGTCGGCGCCGAAATCGCCGCTGACCACTTCGTCGCTGGCCAGCTGGTCGACGTTGCCGGTCACACCCAGGGTAAGGGCTTTGCCGGTGCTATGAAGCGCTGGGGCTTCGGCGGTATGCGCGCCACCCACGGCGTGTCGATCAGCCACCGTGCGCATGGTTCGACCGGTAACCGTCAGGATCCGGGCCGCGTCTTCAAGAACAAGAAGATGGCCGGTCACATGGGTGATCGCGAGCGGACCCAGCAGAATCTCGAGATCGTCCGCACGGACGTCGAGCGTGGTCTGCTGTTCGTCAAGGGTTCGGTTCCGGGCGCCAAGGGCACCTGGCTGACCGTCAGCGACGCCGTGAAGGTTCCCCGTCACGCCGACGCGCCCTATCCCGCCAGCCTGAAGCAGGCTGCAAACAGCAATGCCGCGCCGGCCGAGACGCCCGCGGAAGCGGCCGCTCCCGAAGCGACCGAAGGCCAGGAGGGCTAAACCATGAAGGTCAATGTACAGACCCTCGACGCCGCAGCTGCCGGTGAGCTGGAACTCAACGATGCCGTTTTCGGCCTCGAGCCCCGCGCCGACATTCTGCACCGCGTCGTCACCTGGCAGCTCGAAAAGCGTCGTGGCACTGCCCGCGGCACGCGCGAGCGTTCGGATGTCGCTCGTACCGGCAAGAAGTTCGGTCGCCAGAAGGGCGGCGGTACCGCTCGTCACGGCGATCGCCGCGCTCCCGTCTTCATCGGCGGTGGTAAGGCTCACGGTGCCCGCGTTCGCGACTTCAACCCCTCGCTGAACAAGAAGGTTCGCGCGCTGGGTCTGAAGATGGCGCTGTCGTCGAAGGTCAAGGATGGTTCGCTGATCATTCTCGACAATCTCGACGTTGCCGAAGGCAAGACCAAGGCGCTGGTCGCCAACCTGGCCAAGCTGAACCTGAACAAGGTTCTGTTCATCGACGGCGACGCCGTGAACGTCAGCTTCGCCAAGGCTTCGGCCAACATCGTCGGCGTCAACCTGCTGCCGGCCGTTGGTGCCAACGTCTACGACATCCTGAAGGCCGACTCGCTGGTGCTCACCCGCGCCGCGGTCGAAAAGCTGGAGGCCCGTTTCAATGGCTAAGAAAGAAGCCGCGACCGTGGACAACCGTCACTTCGACGTCGTTGTCGCGCCGGTCATCACCGAGAAGTCGACCCTTCTCTCGGAAAACAACGCCGTTGTTTTCCAGGTCGCCAACGACGCATCGAAGCCTGAGATCAAGGCTGCCGTCGAGGCGCTGTTCGGCGTGACCGTCAAGGCGGTCAACACGCTGGTGCAGAAGGGCAAGGTCAAGCGCTGGAAGGGCAAGCCCTACAAGCGCAACGACGTGAAGAAGGCGATCGTCACGCTGGCCGAAGGTCAGTCCATCGACGTCACCACCGGTATTTGAGGCGAGATAGATGGCACTCAAGCACTATAATCCGACGAGCCCGGCCCAGCGCGGCCTGATCCTCGTCGACAAGTCGAGCCTGCACAAGGGCAAGCCCGTCAAGGCGCTGACCGAAGGCAAGCGCAAGACCGGTGGTCGTAACAACAAGGGCCATGTCACTTCGCGTGGTATCGGTGGCGGTCACAAGCAGCGCTATCGTATCATCGACTTCAAGCGTCGCCTGTGGGACGTTGAAGGTACGGTCGAGCGTCTGGAATATGACCCCAACCGCACCGCCTTCATCGCGCTGGTCAACTATCCCGACGGCACGCAGGCGTACATCATTGCGCCGCAGCGTCTGGCTCCCGGTGACAAGGTCATCGCGGGCAAGAAGACCGACGTGAAGCCGGGCAATGCGATGGAACTGGGTCAGATGCCGGTCGGCACGATCATCCACAACATCGAGATGAAGCCGGGCAAGGGCGCGCAGCTCTGCCGTTCGGCAGGCACCTATGCCCAGCTGGTCGGTCGCGATCGTGGCATGGTCATGGTGCGTCTGTCGTCGGGTGAGCAGCGCTACATCCGTTCGGACTGCATGGGCACCGTTGGCGCCGTGTCGAACCCCGACAATGGCAACACCAACCTTGCCAAGGCTGGCCGCAACCGTTGGAACGGCATCCGTCCTCTGACGCGCGGTGTTGCGAAGAACCCGGTCGATCACCCGCATGGTGGTGGTGAAGGCCGGACCTCGGGCGGCCGTCACCCGGTCACCCCGTGGGGCAAGCCGACCAAGGGTGCGCGCACCCGTCACAACAAGGCAACGGACAAGTTCATCATCCGTAGCCGCCACGCGAAGAAGAAGAGGTAAGCGAGATGGCTCGTTCCGTCTGGAAAGGTCCGTTCGTGGACCTCAGCCTTCTGAAGAAGGCGGAAGTCGCGCAGGAAAGCAATGGCCGCTCGGGTCCGATCAAGACCTGGTCGCGCCGTTCGACCATCCTGCCGCAGTTCGTTGGCCTGACGTTCAACGTCTATAACGGCCGCAAGCATGTTCCGGTTCTCGTGAACGAGGATATGGTGGGTCACAAGCTGGGCGAATTCGCTCCGACCCGCTTCTTCCCCGGTCACGCTGCCGACAAGAAGGGCAAGCGCTAATGAGCAAGGAAAAGGCTCCCCGTCGCGTCGCCGACAATGAAGCGCTCGCCGTCGGCACGCAGATCCGTGGTTCGGCCCAGAAGCTGAACCTGGTCGCCACGCTGATCCGCGGCCGCAAGGTCGAGGACGCGCTCAACATCCTCGCCTTCTCGAAGAAGGCGATGGCTGTCGACGTGCGCAAGGTGCTGGCTTCGGCCATCGCCAATGCGGAAAACAACCACAATCTGGACGTCGACGCCCTGGTCGTCGCGGAAGCATCGGTGGGCAAGAGCTTCACCCTGAAGCGCTTCCACGCTCGCGGCCGCGGCAAGTCGACCCGGATCCTCAAGCCCTTCAGCCGCGTGCGCATCGTCGTGCGTGAAGCTGGCGAAGAAGCGGAGGCGTAAGCACATGGGTCACAAGAGCAACCCGATCGGTCTGCGTCTGCAGATCAACCGTACCTGGGACAGCCGCTGGTTCGCCGAAGGCGCCGACTATGGTCGCCTGCTGCTGGAAGATCTCAAGATCCGCCAGTACATCATGAAGAACCTGCCGCAGGCCGCGATCTCGAAGGTCGTGATCGAGCGTCCGGCCAAGCTGTGCCGCGTGTCGATCTACGCTGCCCGTCCCGGTGTCATCATCGGCAAGAAGGGTGCAGACATCGAAAAGCTTCGCAAGAAGCTGGGTGCCTTCACCTCGTCGGACGTGTCGCTGAACATCGTCGAAATCCGCAAGCCGGAAATCGATTCGAAGCTCGTCGCACAGGGCATCGCCGACCAGCTGGAACGCCGCGTTGCCTTCCGTCGCGCCATGAAGCGTGCGGTGCAGTCGGCTCTCCGTCTGGGCGCAGAAGGCATCAAGATCACCTGCGGCGGCCGTCTGGGCGGCGCGGAGATCGCGCGTGTCGAATGGTATCGTGAAGGCCGCGTTCCGCTGCACACCCTGCGTGCGAACGTCGACTATGCCGAAGCCACGGCGCACACCGCCTATGGCGTTTGCGGCATCAAGGTCTGGATCTTCAAGGGCGAGATCCTCGGCCATGATCCGATGGCTACCGACCGGCTGATGCTGGAGGCTCAGACCTCCGGCGTGCGCCCGGCGCGCTGAGAATAAGAAGGTAATAGCGTCATGCTGCAACCGAAGAAGATGAAGTTCCGCAAGACCTTCAAGGGTCGGATCAAGGGCGATGCGAAGGGCGGCACTGCGCTGAACTTCGGCGCCTACGGTCTCAAGGCTCTGGAGCCCGAGCGGATCACCGCGCGCCAGATCGAAGCGGCTCGCCGCGCGATCCAGCGCCACCTGCGCCGTCAGGGTCGTCTGTGGATCCGCGTGTTCCCCGACGTTCCGGTCACCAAGAAGCCGGCTGAAGTCCGCCAGGGCAAGGGCAAGGGTTCGGTCGAATATTGGGCGGCTCGCGTCGCTCCCGGCCGTATCCTGTTCGAACTGGACGGCGTTCCCGGTCCGCTCGCAGCAGAGGCCTTCTCGCGCGCCGCGATGAAGCTGCCCATCAAGACGAAGGTCGTTGCCCGCCTCGGCGACACCTCGCACCTGGAGGGTTAAGCTGTGGCCAACGTTGCAGACCTCAAGACCAAGTCGGACGACGAACTGTCGACCGAGCTGAACAACCTGAAGCGCGAGCAGTTCAATCTGCGTTTCCAGGCGGCCACCAACCAGCTGGAAAAGCCCAGCCGCGTTCGTGAAGTCCGTCGTTCGATCGCGCAGATCAAGACCCTGCAGACCGAGCGTTCGCGCTCGGCCGCGAAGTAAAGGAAACACACGATGCCCAAGCGCGTGCTGACGGGAACGGTGGTTTCCGACAAGACCGACAAGACGGTGGTGGTTCGCGTGGAGCGCAAGGTTAAGCATGCGCTCTACGGCAAGATCATCCGCCGGTCGAAGAAGTACCATGCCCATGACGAGGGCAATGTCTACAAGGAAGGCGAAACGGTCCGTATCGAAGAGACCGCTCCGATTTCCAAGCTCAAGACCTGGAAGGTCATCGAGCGTGTGGACACCCACAAGTCGCCGGAATCGGCGGCCTAAGGGCAGTCACCGACTCTAGAGTCGAAAAAGTTCGGACGCGGGGCTGGCCTTTTCCTTCGGGAGGAGGTACAGGCCCGCGCTTCGTGCATTTCGATTCACCGGGTCGACTCACGAAATTCGGAACCGCCGGGATAGTCCCGGTAGGCCAAATAAGAAGGAACCGGATCCATGATCCAGATGCAATCCAATCTTGACGTCGCGGACAACAGCGGCGCCAAGCGCGTCCAGTGCATCAAGGTGCTGGGCGGCTCGAAGCGGCGTTTCGCCGGCGTGGGCGACATCATTGTCGTCTCCGTCAAGGAAGCTGCTCCGCGCGGTAAGGTGAAGAAGGGTGACGTGCATCGCGCCGTCATCGTGCGCACCGCCAAGGACGTGCGTCGCGCTGATGGCAGCGTGATTCGCTTCGACGGCAATGCCGCTGTGCTTATCAACAAGAACGAGGAGCCGATCGGCACCCGTATCTTTGGCCCGGTCGTTCGCGAGCTGCGCGCCAAGAAGCACATGAAGATCATCTCGCTCGCTCCCGAGGTGCTGTAATGAGCGCTGCTAAGATCAAGAAGGGCGACAAGGTCGTCGTCCTGGCTGGCAAGGACAAGGGCCGTACCGGCGCCGTCCTCCAGGTGATGCCGAAGGACGACAAGGTCCTGGTCGAAGGCATCAACGTGCATGCGAAGCATCGCAAGCCCGACCAGTCGAACCCGCAGGGTGGCATCGACCGCAAGCCGGCCCCGATGCACATTTCGAACGTCGCTGTCGCCGACAAGGATGGCAAGCCGACCCGCGTCCGTTTCGAGGACCGCGACGGCAAGAAGGTCCGCGTCGCCGTCAAGTCCGGTGAGGTGCTGTAATGGCCGACAAGTATATTCCGCGCTCGAAGTCGATCTACGACGACGCCATCGTGAAGGCGATGGTCGAGAAGTTCGGCTACAAGAATGTGATGGAAATCCCGAAGATCGAGAAGATCGTGCTCAACATGGGCGTCGGTGAAGCCACGCAGGACAAGAAGAAGGTCACTTCGGCCGCCGAGGAAATGGAACTGATCGCCGGCCAGAAGCCGGTCATCACCAAGGCGAAGAAGTCGATCGCGCAGTTCAAGCTGCGTGAAGGCATGCCGATCGGTGCCAAGGTCACGCTGCGCCGCGAGCGCATGTATGAATTCCTTGATCGCCTGATCAACATTGCCCTGCCGCGCGTGCGCGACTTCCGTGGTCTCAACCCGAAGAGCTTCGACGGCCGTGGCAACTATGCCTTCGGCATCAAGGAGCAGATCATCTTCCCCGAGATCAACTATGACCGCATCGACAAGGTGCGTGGCATGGACATCATCGTGACCACCACGGCGAAGACTGACGACGAAGCGCGCGAACTGCTGCGCCTCTTCGGCTTCCCCTTCCCGATTGAAGAGAAGCAGGCGGCCTAACAGGCCCCGCTTCTCTCCCAACGCTTAAGCTAAGGAAGAGAACTTAAGTCATGGCGAAACTGAGTTCGATCAACAAGAACGAGCGCCGCAAGAAGCTGGTGAAGAAGTATGCCGGCCGCTATGCGAAGCTCAAGGCGATCGCAGCCGATACCGCTCTCGACGACACCGAGCGTCTGATTGCGCGTCTGAAGATGGCGGAAGTCCCCCGCAACGGCAACCCGACCCGCATTCGCAACCGCTGCGAACTGACGGGCCGCCCGCGCGCTTACTACCGCAAATTCCGTCTCTGCCGCGTGCAGCTGCGTGATCTGGCCAACAAGGGCCTGATCCCCGGCGTCACCAAGTCGAGCTGGTAAGGATCATTTGAGATGGCATTGACCGATCCCCTGGGTGATATGCTCACCCGCATCCGTAACGGGCAGCAGGCGAAGAAGGACAGCGTTGTGTCCCCCGCCAGCAAGCTCCGTGCCCGCGTGCTCGACGTGCTGCAGCGCGAAGGCTATATCCGTGGTTATTCCGAGGAAACCCTCGGCAATCACCCCGGCCTGCGCATCGAGCTGAAGTATTTCGAGGGCCAGCCTGCGATCAAGCATGTTGCCCGCGTGTCCAAGCCTGGTCGCCGCGTCTATTCCGGTTCCAAGGAACTGCCGGTGATCCGCAACGGCCTGGGCATCACCATTGTCTCGACGCCCAAGGGCGTTCTGTCCGACGCCGAAGCGCGTGAACAGAATGTCGGCGGCGAAGTGCTGGCGGAGGTGTTCTGATGAGCCGCACTGGCAAGAAGCCGGTCACCGTGCCTGCGGGCGTGACCGCGTCGATCGCTGACGGTCAGCTGTCGGTGAAGGGGCCCAAGGGCACCCTCGCCATGCCGCTGGCCGACGAAGTGACCTACACCGTCGAAGAAGGCAGCATCGCTGTAAAGCCCGCCAACAACGGCAAGCGCGCTCGCGCTTTCTGGGGCATGCAGCGTACCCTGATCCAGAACCTGATCACCGGCGTGACCCAGGGCTTCTCGAAGAAGCTGCTGATCACCGGTGTCGGCTACCGTGCGAACTCGCAGGGCAAGACCCTGAAGTTGCAGCTCGGCTACAGCCACGACGTCGATTTCGAGATTCCGGAAGGCATCGAGATCAAGACCCCGGATAACACCACGGTCGAGATCAGCGGCATCGACAAGCAGCAGGTAGGCCAGGTCGCCGCCGAGATCCGCCGCTGGCGCAAGCCCGAACCTTATAAGGGCAAGGGTATCAAGTACGCCGGCGAATTCATCTTCCGCAAGGAAGGGAAGAAGAAGTAAGATGGCTAAGCTTTCCCTCTTCGCGCGGCGTCGTCGCCGCGTTCGCACCGCGCTCAAGGCTGTTTCGGGCACCCGCCCGCGCCTCAGCGTCCATCGTTCGGGCCGTCACATCTACGCCCAGATCATCGACGACGTCGCCGGTACCACCGTCGCCGCCGCTTCGACCCTGGACAAGGATGTTGGCTCGAAGGCTCTGGGCAAGACCGGCGCCTCTTCCGAAGCCGCTGCCGATGTCGGCAAGCGCGTCGCTGCCGCTGCTACGGCGGCCGGCGTCACCAAGGTCGTGTTCGACCGCGGTGGCTTCCTGTTCCATGGCCGCGTCAAGGCGCTGGCCGATGCCGCCCGTGAAGGCGGGCTGGAGTTCTGATCATGGCTGACGAAAACACCAACGAAGTCGTCGCGCCCGTCGAGGGTGCCGAGGCTCAGACCGAAGGTCGTGGTCCCGGCCGTGGCCGTGGCCGTGGCGGTGACCGCAACCGTGGCGAGCGTGGCGGCCGTGGCCGTCGCGACGACCGCCGTGGCGGCAATCGTGACGAGGAACAGGGCGAAGAGCTGATCGAGAAGCTGGTTCACATCAACCGCGTCTCGAAGACCGTCAAGGGCGGTAAGCGCTTCGGTTTCGCTGCTCTGGTCGTCGTCGGCGACGGCAAGGGCCGCGCCGGTTTCGGTCATGGCAAGGCGCGCGAAGTGCCTGAAGCCATCAGCAAGGCGACCGCTTCGGCCAAGAAGGCCATGGTTCGCGTTCCGCTGAAGGAAGGCCGCACCCTGCACCATGACGGCCTCGGCCACTTCGGTGCTGGCAAGGTGACTGTCCGTTCGGCTCCGGCCGGTACCGGCATCATCGCCGGCGGTCCGATGCGCGCCGTGTTCGAAAGCCTCGGCGTCGCTGACGTCGTGACCAAGTCGAACGGCACCTCGAACCCCTACAACATGATCCGTGCGACCTTCGCGGCGCTGGGCGAGCAGGCCAGCCCCAAGTCGGTGGCGCAGCGTCGTGGCAAGAAGGTCGCTGACCTTCTGCGTCGCGGTGGTGCCTCGGCCGAAGTCGCGCAGGCTGACGCCGAAGCGATTGCGGAGTAACTGACATGGCGAAGATCAAGATCAAGCAGATCGGTTCGCCGATCCGTCGCCCCGAAAGCCAGAAGAAGATTCTGATCGGCCTGGGCCTTGGCAAGATGCATCGCGTGGTCGAGCTGGAAGACACGGCGGAAGTCCGCGGTGCCATCAAGAAGCTCCCCCACATGGTGGAAGTGGTCGAGGGCTAAGCCCTTTCGATCCGACGAAATGAAGCGAAAGAGGGGGAAACCCCTCTTTCGTTTTTTCAGCGGAAGCGCTAACGGGCGCTTCCTTTAGATGATCCCGCACGGGATCAGCGCGACAAAAGCGAAAGCGAGTGCGAACATGAAACTGAACGAAATCAACGACAATGCCGGTGCCCGCAAGGGTCGTATGCGCGTCGGCCGCGGTATCGGCTCGGGCAAGGGCAAGACCGCCGGTCGCGGCCAGAAGGGTGCCAAGGCACGCTCGGGCGTCAGCATCAACGGCTTCGAGGGTGGCCAGATGCCGCTCCACATGCGCATCCCGAAGCGCGGCTTCAACAACATCTTCGCCAACGATTATGCGATCGTGAACCTGGGTGAAGTGCAGGCCGCGATCGACGCCGGCAAGCTGGACGCCGCTGCCGTCATCGACCATGCTGCGCTCAAGGCAGCCAACCTGGCCCGTGGTGGCAAGGATGGCGTCCGCGTTCTCGCCAAGGGCGAACTGACCGCCAAGGTCAGCTTCCTGGTCGCCGGTGCCTCGAAGAGCGCCGTCGAAGCGGTCGCCAAGGCCGGTGGCAAGCTGGACGTGATCGAAGTCGTCCCGGCAGCCGAGAAGGCCAAGGCGAAGAAGGGCACCGCCCTTGCCGCCAAGAAGGCCGCCAAGGCCTAAGTCTCGCCCGAGACTTGCAAGCACGGCCCCGCTGCCCGATATGGGTTGGCGGGGCTATGTGTATCGGGGGGAGCATATGTTCGTCGCAACGGCGGCAACTCCCGTTCGACATGGTCTTCCCGCCCCGCTAAGGGGGTAGCGATTCCGCCACGGAGCCCGATGGCTCCGGCAAGAATGATTTGAAGGGCAGCCACAATGGCATCGAGAGCCGACCAGCTCGCATCCAATCTCAGCCTCGCGAAGTTCAGCCAGGCGACCGACCTCAAGAAGCGCCTGTGGTTCACCCTCGGCGCGCTGATCGTCTTCCGCTTCCTCAGCTTCGTGCCGCTGCCGGGTATCGATCCCACCGCGCTCGCGGCCTGGTCGCAGAAGTCGGCCGGTGGCATCCTCGACATCTTCAACACCTTCTCGGGTGGTGCATTGTCGCGCGCGAGCCTCATCACGCTCGGCATCATGCCCTATATCACCGCGTCGATCGTGGTGCAGCTGGCCGCTTCCCTCTCGCCGCAGCTCGCGGCGATCAAGAAGGAAGGCGAGAGCGGCCGCAAGAAGCTGAACCAGTATACACGCTACGGCACCGTCGGCCTGACCGCCGTGCAGGGCTATGCCGCCGCCGCCAACTGGCAGGCGCAGGGCGTGGTCGTGGACCCCGGCATGCTGTTCGTCGTCTCGGCGATCATCTCGCTGATCGGCGGCACCATGTTCCTGCTGTGGCTGGGTGAGCAGATCACCTCGCGCGGTATCGGCAACGGCACCAGCCTGATCATCATGGCCGGTATCGTCGCGCAGTTGCCGGTGACGCTGAGCAACCTGTTCAAGTCGGGCAGCGAAGGCTCGATCTCGGGCCTGGTCATCTTCCTGGTCGTCGTGCTGGGCTTTGGTCTGATTGCCTTCATCTGCTTCATGGAACGGGCGCAGCGCCGGGTGCTGATCCAGTATCCCAAGCGCCAGACGCGCCAGGGCCTGATGCAGGCCGATCGCAGCCACCTGCCGCTGAAGGTCAACACCGCGGGCGTGATCCCGCCGATCTTCGCCAGCTCGCTGCTGCTGCTGCCGCTGACCATCTCGCAGTTCATGGGCGTGAAGGCGGACGACGACAGCCGCTGGAGCAGCATCGTGCTGACGATCAACCAGTATCTGTCGCACGGCAGCCCCTTCTACATGGGCCTCTATGGCCTGGGCATCGTCTTCTTCTGCTTCTTCTACACCGCCGTGGTGTTCAATCCGGAAGAGACGGCCGACAATCTGAAGCGCAATGGCGGCTTCATTCCGGGCATCCGTCCGGGCAAGAATACCGAGAATTATCTCGATTATGTCCTGACCCGGATCACCGTGATCGGTGCCGCCTACCTGGCCTTCATCTGTCTGGTGCCGGAATTTGCCATCGCCCGGGCGGGAATTCCCTTCTACCTTGGTGGGACTAGCCTGCTGATCGTCGTCAATGTTACGGTCGATACCGTGACCCAGATCCAGAGCCATCTGCTTGCCCATCAATATGGGGATCTGATCAAGAAGGCGAAGCTGAAGGGCCGTCTGCGCTAAGGGGGCGCAGACAGGCAAGCGCAAGTACAAGGGGAGAATGCGCGCAATGAATATCATTCTGCTTGGTCCTCCGGGTGCCGGCAAGGGCACCCAGGCCACGCGGCTCGTCGACAGCCGTGGCATGGTTCAGCTGTCGACCGGCGACATGCTGCGGGCTGCGGTGAAGGCGGGGACTCCGGTCGGCCTTCAGGCCAAGGCGCTGATGGAATCGGGTTCGCTGGTGCCGGACGAGGTCGTCTCGGGCATCATCGGCGAAGCGCTTGATGCGCTGGCGGCCGATACCGGCGTGATCTTCGACGGCTATCCGCGGACCGAGGCCCAGGCCCATTCGCTCGACACCATCCTTGCCGATCGCGGCCGTACGCTCGATCATGTGATCGAGCTGGAAGTGGACGAGGATGCGCTGGTCGAGCGCATCACCGGCCGCTTCACCTGCGCGAC
This sequence comes from Sphingobium sp. SG1, assembly GCF_057063145.1. Lineage (NCBI taxonomy): Bacteria > Pseudomonadati > Pseudomonadota > Alphaproteobacteria > Sphingomonadales > Sphingobiaceae > Sphingobium > Sphingobium sp. SG1. The sequence goes on from NZ_JBVVOJ010000004.1 coordinate 29,661, forward strand.
CTGCGGCGAAGGCTATCATGATGTCTTCAAGCAGCCCAAGGTCGAGGGTACGTGCGACAAGTGCGGCGGGCACGAATTCAAGCGTCGTCCCGACGACAATGAGGAAACGGTGCGCACCCGCATGGCCGAATATCGCGCCAAGACCGCACCGATCCTGCCGATCTACGAAGCGCGCGGCATCGTCAGCCGCGTCGACGGCATGGCCGACATGAACGATGTCAGCGGCGCGATCGTCGCTATCTTGGACGGCGTTCCGGCCTGAGCTATTCTCCCTCCCCGACGACAAGGCGGGGAGGGGACATGGCCTATCCAATCAGATTGATACTGACAGGCGCCGGCATGGCGCTGGCGGCCGCGCCCGGACAGGGTGGGGTGGTTGCCAGCAGCGATGCCGGCTTTGTCGTGCAGGCGAGCGTGGACGTGGCCATGGCGCCCGACGCGGCCTATGCGCTGCTGGCAGAGCCGGGGCGCTGGTGGAACAGCGCGCACACCTATAGCGGCGATGCGCGCAACATGGTGCTGCAGGCGAAGGCCGGGGGTTGCTTCTGCGAGACCCTTCCCGACAAGAGCGGAAAGGGCGCCTCAGGCGGCATCGAACATGCGCGGGTCATCTATGCGGCACCGGGCCAGCGATTGCGGCTGAGCGGGGCTCTGGGGCCGCTGCAGAGCGAAGCCGTGACCGGCGTGCTGGACTTCGCCATTGCGGCCGCGCCGGGCGGCAGCCATGTGACGCTGACCTATTCGGTGGGCGGTTATATGCGCGCTGGCCTGGCGCCGATCGCGCCGATCGTCGACAAGGTGCTGGTGGAGCAACTCGACGGCTATAAGCGGGCGGCCGACAGCAAGGGCTGAAGCACGACTGCGCCGGCAGGCAGAAGCAAATCGGGGTGGAAGCCCGATGGCCTCCACCCCGATGGATGATGCTTAATTCTCGTCGCCCATGCGCAGGGCGGCGATGAAGGCTTCCTGCGGAATCTGGACGCTGCCATATTCGCGCATCCGCTTCTTGCCTTCCTTCTGCTTTTCCAGCAGCTTCTTCTTGCGGGTGATGTCGCCGCCATAGCATTTCGCCGTGACGTCCTTGCGCATCGCCGCGATCGTCTCGCGCGCGATCACCTTGCCGCCGATCGCCGCCTGAATCGGGATCTTGAACAGGTGGCGGGGGATCAGATCCTTGAGGCGCTCGCACATGTGGCGGCCGCGCGCTTCGGCGGCCGAGCGGTGGACGATCATCGACAGCGCATCGACCGGCTCGTTGTTGACGAGGATGCTCATCTTGACGAGGTCGCCCTCGCGCGTGCCGATCTGGTGATAGTCGAAGCTGGCATAGCCACGGCTGATGCTCTTCAGGCGATCATAGAAGTCGAACACCACTTCGTTGAGCGGCAGTTCATAGGTCACCTGGGCGCGGCCGCCGACATAGGTGAGGTTCTTCTGGATGCCGCGACGGTCCTGGCAAAGCTTCAGGATCGAACCGAGATATTCGTCGGGGCAGTAGATCACCGCCTCGATCCAGGGCTCCTCGATCATCTCGATATGGTTGGGATCGGGCATGTCGGCCGGATTGTGCAGGTGAAGGGTGCGACCATCCTTCATGTGCATGTCATAGACGACCGACGGCGCCGTGGTGATCAGGTCCAGATCATATTCGCGGCTCAGCCGCTCCTGGATGATTTCCAGATGCAGCAGGCCCAGGAAGCCACAGCGGAAGCCGAAGCCGAGCGCGGCCGAGGTTTCCATCTCGAACGAGAAACTGGCGTCATTGAGGCGCAGCTTCGAGATCGACTCGCGCAGCTTCTCGAAATCATTGGCATCGACCGGGAACAGGCCACAGAATACCACCGGCTGCACTTCCTTGAAGCCCGGCAGCGGCTTGGCGGCGCCATTCTTCACGGTCGTGATCGTGTCGCCGACGCGGGTCTGGGCGATTTCCTTGATCTGCGCGGTGATGAAGCCGATTTCGCCGGCGGCGAGTTCCGGCAGCGCCTCGATCTTGGGGCGCATGCAGCCGACGCGATCGATCAGATGCTCGGTGCCGCCGATCATGAACTTGATCGCCTGGCCCTTCTTGATGACGCCGTTGACGACGCGCACCAGGATGACGACGCCCAGATAGGGGTCGTACCAGCTGTCGACCAGCATCGCCTCCAGCGGCGCGTTGCGGTCGCCCTTGGGCGCCGGGATCTTGGTGACGATCGCTTCCAGGATGTCGTCGATGCCGATGCCGGACTTGGCGCTGGCCAGCACCGCTTCCGACGCGTCGAGGCCGATCACCTCCTCGATTTCCGCACGCACCTTTTCCGGCTCGGCGGCGGGCAGGTCGATCTTGTTCAGCACCGGCACGATCTCATGATCATGCTCGATCGACTGATAGACATTGGCCAGCGTCTGCGCTTCCACGCCCTGCGCGGCGTCGACGACCAGCAGCGCGCCCTCGCACGCGGCCAGCGACCGCGACACTTCATAGGCGAAGTCGACATGGCCCGGCGTGTCCATGAGATTGAGCTCATAGGTCTCGCCATTCTTGGCGGTATAGTCGAGGCGCACGGTCTGCGCCTTGATGGTGATCCCGCGCTCCTTTTCGATGTCCATGTTATCAAGGACTTGCGCGCTCATCTCACGGTCGGTCAGGCCGCCGGTGCGCTGGATCAGGCGATCGGCCAGCGTCGACTTGCCATGGTCGATATGCGCAATGATCGAAAAGTTTCGGATATGGGACAGGTCGGTCATCGGCGCCCGATAGCAGCAGTTGCGGGCGCTGTCAGCAGGATCACGTAGTGCATGGCATGCGAAATTGCCGTGCGATGACAAGCATCGTCATTAACCCCCTTTGCTTGGAAGCCCCCTGCGGCTGTGTTACGTTCCAGAAAAATATCCGGGGCGCACCAATTTCTCTCGACCAGACAGGAAACGGGGTTTTTGAAAATGCGTGTATTGAAGATGCTGACTGCGGCTGCGGTCTGCCTTGGTTCGGCCGCGCCGATGGCGATGGCTGCCGAAAAGGGTTCGTCGGCCCGTCAGGAACAGTCGCGAAAGCAGGCGGAGATCCCGCGCTGCACCCGCCGCCTTGGCACCGTCGCGATCGTCGAGCCCGACAATCAGTGGTGGCGCGAACTCAATCTGGGCAGCCCCGAGGCGATCCTGAAGATCTTCGTGCAGCAGTCGGGCTGCTTTGGCCTCGTCAATCGAGGCCGGTCGATGGCGAGCCGCAACATGGAACGCGCCATGGCTGACAATGGCGAATTGCAGGCGAACAGCAATCTGGGCCGTGGCCAGGTGAAGGCGGCGGATTATTTCCTGGAGCCGGATATCGTCTCGTCCAACCGCAACAGCGGCGGCAATTCGCTGGGCGGCGTGCTCGGCGGCTTCATGGGTGGCAGCACCTGGGGCCGGATCGCCGGTGGCATCAACGTCAAGAAGAGCGAGGCCAATGTCACCCTTTCGGTCGTCAATGCCCGCACCACCGAGGAAGAGGCGTTGACCGAAGGCTATGCCCGCAAGTCGGACCTGAGCTTCAACGCGAGCGGCGGGTCGAGCTGGTGGGGCGGTTTTGCCGGCGCAGGCGGCGGCGGCTACCAGAATACCGAGATCGGTCAGGTGATAGTGCTCGCCTATCTCGACGCCTATACGAAACTGGTGACGCAGTTGGGCGGCCTGCCCGAAAATGCGGCCGCAGCCGCGCCGGTCGCGCAGCCCTGATGGCGAGGGGGCGCTGCCGCTGCGGCAGCGCCCTCATCCGCTCGGCGCGATTTCCGCAAGCGGACCGGGCGCCCGTCGCCGCTTCTTCCACCAGCGCAGGATGATCTCTCCCACCGGTCGCTCGACCAGGCGGTTGATCAGCGTGCCGAGCGTCAGCGCGACGAGGAAGGCGGCGGCAAAGCCGATCCAGGGGCTGTAACCGGCCCTGGCGATTTCCAGCATGACGACGAAACCGACATGCTGGTGGATCAGGTAGAAGCTGTAGCTGATTCCGCCCATCCAGACGAGCGGCCGGATCGCCAGGAAGCGCAGATGGTTGCGGATCAGCGCTGCGAAGGTCACCATCAGCACCAGGCCGACGATCGCCACGTCCCATGTTTCCATGGTCGCGATCGATAGCAGGGCCAGCGCGGCATAGGGCGCCTGTTGCTGCCAGCTGCGCTGTCCCGCCCAGATGCGGTAGGCCAGCATGCCGATGATGAAGAAGGGCGTATAGCGCAGCACCAGCAGCATCACGACCCGTTCGGGCACGATGTCGGGCCAGAGCTGCATCACCCAGCGCAGGATCAGCCAGACCACCAGCGTCGGTTCCAGATGCCGCAGGCCGATCCATTTCCAGATCGAGACCATGCAGAAATAGAAGGCGATCTCCACCGTCAGCGTCCAATAGGCGCCGTCCACTTCAGGAATGAAGGCAAAGCCCTGAAGCATCGTCAGATTGGCGAGAATCGCAAAGGGGCCGACCAGCAACTGGGTCGCCTGGGCCAGATATTCGATCGACAGCGTCACCAGCATCGCCACCAGATAGGCGGGATAGAGGCGGGCGAAACGGTTGACGATGAAGTCGGCCACCGTGCCGATCCGGTCCAGCGTGAAGAAGATCGCAAAGCCGGAAATGGTGAAGAACAGCAGCACGCGGTAATTGCCGCCGGGAAAGCTGAAGGGCACATGGCTGGCCTGCGGGAACAACTCATGGAAGCGGGTCGAATAATGGAAGACCAGCACGCACAAGGCGCCGATCCCGCGCAACGCGTCCAGCTCCGTCAGCCTTGTCCGTTTCGGCTTCGTTTCGACCATGATGCTTCATAGCAATGATGGAGCAACGAATGGGATATTTTCTTGGTTAACGCGTAATGCGCAAATGGCGGATACGGGCGCTGTCGGTCCCAATCTGGAACGTCCCGCCTTTGCCTCCTTGCGGGATAGCGGTCTTAGCCGGCCGCACACCAGTCGATTGGCTTGGCCGACCAGGGACGGGCATAATGTTTGAGAATGAGAAGCTGGCCCAGCGAGACACCGTCGCGCAGCAGGATGCGGGCGGTCGGGTCACTGTCGGCGGGGTCGGCATGGGCTTCGAAGCTGCCGCCGTTCAGCATGCCCTGCAACGCGGTGCGGCCGGCGCGGGCAAGGGCGGCTTCCTGCGGGCAGGCAGCGCCTTCGAGACGCGGCGCGCTGATGTCGGCGAGATGGTAGCGACGGCCCTGATAGGCATAGGCGTCGGTGGCAAGGACGCAGGCCTGGCCGTCCAGATCGTCACAAGCGGCAAAACGGGTGGATATGGTGGCGGGGGCGTCGATGGATGGTGCTGAAGCCGTCGTCGACGCGGGCAGCACATGGCGCATCAGGACCAGGAGGAGGGCCCCCATCAACAGGGCGATGAGGATGAGGCGTAGCGGCACGATGGCGCGGCGCTGATCCTGCTTGTCATTCAGCCAATGGCCGGAACGGTCCCGGTCTTCGTCACCAATATCATGCAGGCTATAGGCCATGATTCATCCCCAATCGGAGGCTATCGCTAGTAAATATTGGGAAATTTTTGGTTAACCATGGCGGTTGAACAGGGGGCGGCGGACGGCGCCTTGACGCCGCGCCGGGGGCATGGTGAAAAACCGCGGAAGCCAGACGAAGGAGGCGGCGTGAGCGAAGCATGGCTGTATGACGAGCATCCGGCGATGGTCCGGGCGCATCCCTTCCTGTTCCTGCTGCTGCTGGTTTCGGTGGTCGGCATCCTGGCGATCGGCGTGTGGTGGGTGATGCACAAGGGCGAGCGGCTGGCGCTGAGCGAGCGCGAGGTGCTGCTGGAGCGTGGCTTGCTGGCCAAGCAGCGGACCGAGGTGGCGCTGTCCAGCATCCGCAGCGTACGGATCACGCAGACCTTCGGCCAGCGGCTGTTCGACGTCGGCAATGTGGAGCTGTTCAGCGCCGGTGACGTAGCGGAAATCGCGATCCGCAACATGCCACGACCGGGCCGGATTCGGGCGATTGCGGCGGCCCGCAACCTGGACCTTCTGCCCCAGCGCTGAGCGGTCGGGCAGGGGCGGCGCGCACGGAAAGCGCACGAAATCCGCCATTTTCTTGTCGAACATAATGTCTAGGCCCTTGACTTGGGCGCATTTATTTTAACCAATAGGAGCCCAGGGGCCGGCAGAGCTTTCCACCGCACGAGGACGCCAGGAACAAGCAACGTCGATCTGCATCAGGCGGACGGCGGGAAAAAGGGGGCGCCTTGATGGTGGGTTTGCGCGTAATGCCGCTGTTGCCGGAACTGACGGCCGATCAGCGGGCCGAGATTCGGCAGTCCTGCGGCTTTGCCTGCGTGCGCTGCGGGGTCACCATCTATCGTTATCTGGGGCTGCCAGACGGGCCGGGGGCGACGCTGCTCTGCCCGACCTGTCATGGACTGGTGGAAGAGGGGCGGCTGACCGCGAATCAGGTCCACAGCTTCCATGCCAATCCGGTGGTACGCCAGCGCCACTTCGCGCGCGATCGCCTGCCCTTCTCCAACGAATTGCCGCAATTGATCGTCGGTGGATCGCGGATGCTGCGCGATACGCCGATTCCCATCACCCTGGATGGCGAGCCGATCCTGATCTTCGCGCCGCCGCGCCGATCCATGGGGGCGACGCGGATCAGCGTCAGACTGGGCGCGGCCGACGGCACGCCGATGCAGGTGATCGATGGCAATGAATGGAAGCCGCATGACGGCAGCTGGCATTTCCTGTTGCGTGGCGACCGCTATTCGATGATGGCGGCGCGGGGCGACGGATTGTGCGTTTTGCGTATCGTTGCGCGCAACCGGCTTGCGGTCGAGCATCTGCGGACCACGATCAACGGGCGCCGGCTGGAAGTGACGCCGGACTGGCTGGAGGTCGATGGCAAGCGCTATGTCGACCGGATCGGCAGCGGTACGCTGATCGGCCTGGAACTGTAGACGGCGCCTTTCGGGGCGCTATCCGGGTTCCCGATTGCAGCTATTGCGGATCGAGTCATGTCATGACTGGATTCCGTAACGGAAACAGGCGATGCCCACAGGCGTCGCCTTTTTCGTCTCACCGATATGGATGAAGTGTATCTGATATAAATCAATGGCTTGGCCGGCATCATAAAAAATTGATCATAGAAGAAGTTTACATCCGTTCCGGGGCATGATTCCCTGTGGGCGATCAGAGGGGTTGGAATGTCGAATGCGGTTGCCAGTCTGGACGATAATCAGCGGGCATGCCTGCGGCTGGTGGCACAGGGCTATACCTCCAAACAGATCGCGCAGCGTACATCGCTGACCCCCGGCACGGTCGATCAATATGTCTATCGCGCGACCGTGGCGCTGGGCGCCAAGGATCGGCGCGAAGCCGCCCGGATATTGGTAGAGGCCGAGAAAAACGAGCAATTCAAGCAATTTGAATTAAAGCCGGAGCCGCTTGTTGAACCGGCGATGGCGGGTGAGAAGGAGGCGTCGGCACCGATCAGGCCGACCCGGACCGGCGACATCCCGGCTGGTGCAGAGCGGCAGGAAAAGGGTCGTTTGCGCCAATTGGGTAACCGGATTCTGGCAACCATGGGAGGGGAACCGCATGGGCTGAATCGATGGCAGATCCTGACGACCATCTTCCGGGTCGCGTTATGGGCAGGGGGGTCCCTGGCCGCGCTGATCACGATGGGATATTGGCTCAATCATCTGTTCGGCTGACGGTCTCCAACAATCCAACCATCTGATGGGCCAGCGAGCGCTGGCCTGAAAAGGGAGCCTTGCCATGTCCAATGCCCGCCGCGCCGAGCGCGCCGCCAAGAGCGAAATGCACATGTCGGACGACACCTTCTTCAACCTGAGCGGCCAGGTCCGCGATGCCTATGTGAAGCTGGACGATGTTCTGGCCCATACGCTGCGGATGAGCGCCGACATGATCGACACCGCCCGCACCATCGGCCTGGCCCCCGAACAGGGACAGAAGCTGTTCAAGCGCTTCCATGGCTGCATCGACACGATGATGCAGAGCCGCGAGCAGCTGCTGGGCGCCCATCTGGAAGCGACCAAGATCCGCATGAAGACCAACCAGGCCGAACGCGCCGACGGCTGCTACAGCCCGTGGAGCGCCTTGGAAGAAAAGCAGGCCGACGCCCTGCGCCTGGTCGCCTGACGCGACCGGACCGGAAGGCAGGATCGTGCAGATCTTCCTCGCCTATACGATCGCGCTGATCGCCACCTCGATCTTCGTGGTGCGCTATGGCGGTGCGACCGGGCGCTGGAGCATCGTCGGCGTCTGGGCAGGGTTCATCCTGGCCCAGACGGCGGTCCTGACCATCCGGCCGGAGGCGGTGCTGATCCGCACGATCCTGGCGATCGAATGCGCCTCGCTGCTGTTCAAGATCATCATTTCGATGCTGAGCAGCCGGCGCTGGCCGATCATCGTTGCCGCCTTCCAGCTGAATGTGGCGGCGGTTCAGGTCGCGGTGATCGTGTCACCCGCCTACCTCACCAAATTCTTCTACGCCATGTCGACAATCTGGGCGGTGCCGGTGCTGGTCGTGATGGCCATGGGCACGCAGATGGACCGGAAACACGCGTTTCCGGCCTGAGCAAAGGAAACAGGATGCGGAAATGCCCGTCATTCCCTCTTGAAGCCGTCCCGTCCCGAGGAAGGCATGTTGCTTCTGTTTTTGTCCGATTGATGGAGGGCCGATAATTATGGCATCAAGGGACATGACCCAGCGCGTTACGCGCCATCTGAACCCAGTAGGGAGTGATGGAATGGAGGGAGAGGGTGGTTATCCGGCCGAAAGTCCGGTCGTCACCGCGGCCGACCTGGTCCGCGGCTTTTCCGAATGTCGCGACATGGCGACACGCACGCCGCTTTACATCACCCATCATGGCCGGGCGACTCATGTGCTGCTGGGCGTCAACGAATTCCGGGCGCTGAAAGCCCAGTCGGGCAGCGCCGGTCAGGAAAGCGCCGAGGAGAAATTGTTCGCGCTGGCCGACTGGGTCGATCAGGCGGTGATCATCTGCGACCAGGATATGCGCGTCGACTTCGTCAACCGGGTCGCCAGCGCCATCTGTCGCAAGCCGGTGGGACAGATGGTCGGCCCCAAGCTGGACGTCGTCCTGCCGTCCATCAGTGGCAGCCTGATGGAAGTGCATGTGCGCCGCACCGTGAGCGGCGGCGAGCCGAGCGCAGCCGATATTCCCTCTCCCTTTGCCGACGGCGCCTGGCTGCGGCTGCAGAGTTTTCCCCTTGGAAGGTCAACCGTCATCATGTTCCGCGACATTACCGAGGATGTGCGCCGCCATCGGCTGGCCGATGCCAAGGCCGCGATCATCGAAGCGATGACCGCCCATGGCGATGTCGGCTATGTCCGCCTGTCGGTGCGCGGCACGATCGACGCGGTCGATGTGCCCTTCACCGATATGCTGAGCCTGCCGCGCGAACGGGTGATGGGCGTGCAACTGACCGACCTGGTGCTGACCCATGGCCGCGCGGCATTCCGCCAGGCGCTGGAGCGGGCGATGCAGGGGCAGGGCGCGCAATGCGTGCAGACCATGCTGCTGAGCAATCGCGGCGAGGCGGTGGCCGTGAAGGCCTCCATCGTCGCCCTGCACGGCGCCTATGGCGCCGAGGGGGCGGTGGTGCTGATTACCGCACTCGATGGTAGCACGGTGGTGGAGTTGCCGCGCGCCGCCGAATGAGGCGGGCGCGAGTCAGCCGCAGCGGGCGCTGGTGACGACCAACTGATCGTCATAGCTGACGGTCAGCCGGTCGGGGCGGAAGTCCATGGTCATGGCCATATTGGGGCCGCCCCAGCGCAGCGTCTTCGCGCCCGACGCCTTGAGCAATTCCGCGCCCAGATCGGCCGTCGCCTTCTGGCCGGTGAAGCGGTCGAGCCCGTCATGGCTGCACGGCCCTTGCGCCATGGCTTGTGGCGACGCGGAGCCGGGGCCTTCGCTGCCGGTCCCGGCACAGGCGGCCAGGGGCAGGAATATCATCGCCATCATCGGCATGGGCATCGCCATCCGCATCGTCCGTCTCCTTATTCGGTCCGCGTCATTTTCAGCCGGCCATTCTTGACCGCGAAGGCCAGGCGCCCTTCGACCAGGTCCACCGCATCCCGGCCGAACTGGTCATAGCGCCAGCCCTCCAGGATCGCGAGATCGTCACGCACGCCGGCGGCCAGCGCCTCGATATCGTCGGTGCGGGCGAGCAGGCGCGGGGCGACATTGATGTCGCGCGAGCGGATCTTGAGCAACAGCTTCAACAGGTCGGCGACCAGCGCGCCATCCTTGCCCAGGCCCGGACGCTTGGGATCGCGTTCGGGCATCTCGTCCTTGCCGAGCGGCTTGTGCGCGCCGAGCGCAGCCATCAGCCGGCCGCCAATGTCGTTGCTCTTCCAGGTGGCGGACAGGCCGCGCACCTTGCCCAGATCCTCCTGCGCGCGCGGCGGGTGGCTGGCGATGTCGGCCAGCGTCTCGTCCTTGACGATGCGGCCGCGTGGCAGATTCTTGTCCTGCGCTTCCTTCTCGCGCCAGGCGGCCAGCGCCTTCAGGCGACCCAGCACATCGGCCTTGCGGCTGGCGATACGGACGCGCTTCCAGGCTTCGGACGGATCATTCTCGTAATTGGAGGGATCGCTGATCCGCTCCATTTCCTGGTCGAGCCAGTCGCCGCGCCCGGTCTTGCGCAGTTCCTCCAGCATCTTGGGGAAGATTTCGATCAGATAGGTGACGTCGCCGATCGCATAGTCGATCTGGCGCTTGTCGAGCGGGCGGCGCGCCCAGTCGGTGAACCTTGCGCCCTTGTCGAGTTGCACGCCGAGCCAGGCGTCGACGAGATTGCCATAGCCGATCTGTTCGCCAAGGCCGAGCGCCATGGCGGCGATCTGGGTGTCGAACATCGGATGCGGCGTCTTGCCGGTCAGATTATGGACGATCTCGATGTCCTGGCCGCCGGCATGGAAGACCTTGAGCACGTCCTCATTATTGACCAGCAGGTCGAGCAGGGGCGTAAGGTCGATGCCCGGCGCCTTGGGGTCGATCGCCGCGGCCTCGCTGGAGTCGGCGACCTGGACCAGGCAGAGTTCGGGCCAGTAGCTATTCTCGCGCATGAACTCGGTATCCACCGCGACATAGGGGGATTTGGCCATGCGGGCGCAGAAATCGGAAAGCGTCTTGCTGTCGGTAATCAGCGGATGAATTTGCATATGGTCTTCGATCTTATTATGGGCTGGCCCGCGTCCTGCGGGCTGGTCGATAGTCGACAAGGCAAGCCCATAGCTGGGCCGCAACAATTTGTCATTTCCGTAAAACGAATTTGAAAGATCGAAACGCCATGCACGCCTATCGCACCCACAATTGCGGCGCCCTTCGTGAAGCCGATGTCGGCGCGAATGTGCGCCTGTCCGGCTGGGTGCATCGCAAGCGCGATCATGGCGGCGTTCTCTTCATCGACCTGCGCGACCATTATGGCCTGACCCAGATCGTCGCCAAGGCGGACAGCGAGCCGCTGCGCATCCTGGACGGCCTGCGTGCGGAATCGGTCGTGACGATCGACGGCACCGTGGTCGCGCGCGGCCCGGAAGCGACCAACCCGAAGATGGCGACCGGCACGATCGAGGTCGTGGCCGACAAGGTGACCGTGCTGTCGACCGCGGCCGAACTGCCGCTGCCGGTGGCGGGCGAGCAGGAATATCCCGAGGATATCCGCCTGCGCTATCGCTTCCTGGACCTGCGCCGCGAAACGCTGCACGCCAATATCGTCACCCGCACCAAGATCATCCGCGACATGCGTCGCCGCATGGAAGATGCCGGCTTCACCGAATATTCGACGCCGATCCTGACCGCGTCCAGCCCGGAAGGCGCGCGCGACTTCCTGGTGCCCAGCCGCATCCATGCGGGCAAGTTCTACGCCCTGCCGCAGGCGCCGCAGCAATATAAGCAGCTGCTGATGGTTGCCGGTTTCGACCGCTATTTCCAGATCGCCCCCTGCTTCCGCGACGAAGATCCGCGCGCCGATCGCCTGCCGGGCGAATTCTACCAGCTTGACCTGGAAATGAGCTTCGTCACCCAGGAGGATGTCTGGAACACGATGGAGCCGGTCATCGCGTCGGTGTTCGAGGAATTTGCCCAGGGCAAGCCGGTCACCCCGGCCGGCAGCTTCCCGCGCATTCCGCATGCCGAAGCCATGCTGAAATATGGCAGCGACAAGCCGGACCTGCGCAACCCGATCATCATCCAGGACGTGACCGAGCATTTCCATGGCTCGGGCTTCGGCATCTTCGCCAGCCTGGTCGAGAGCGGCAATGTCATCCGCGCGATCCCGGCGCCGGGCGCGGGCGCGGGCAGCCGCAAATTCTTCGACGACATGAACAACTGGGCGCGCGGCGAAGGCTATTCGGGCCTTGGCTATATCAACATCAAGGATGGCGTGCCCGGCGGCCCGATCGCCAAGAATCATGGCGAGGAAGCGACCGCCAAGCTGATCGCGGCGCTGGGTCTTGGCCCGAACGACGGCGTGTTCTTCGCCGCGGGCAAGGAGACGCAGGCAGCCAAGCTGGCGGGCCTGGCGCGCATCCGCGTCGGCGAGACGCTCGACCTGATCGACAAGGACCGGTTCGACCTGTGCTGGATCGTCGACTTCCCCTTCTATGAATATGACGAGGACGAGAAGAAGGTCGACTTCGCCCACAATCCCTTCTCGATGCCGCAGGGCGGGCTGGACGCGCTCAACAATCAGGATCCGCTGAGCCTCAAGGCCTATCAGTATGACATGGTCTGCAACGGCTATGAGATCGCGTCGGGCTCGATCCGTAACCAGTCGCCCGAGGCGATGGTCAAGGCGTTCGAGTTGGTCGGCCTCAGCCAGGCAGACGTGGAAGAGCGTTTCGGTGGTCTCTATCGCGCGTTCCAATATGGCGCGCCGCCCCATGGTGGCATGGCCGCCGGTGTCGACCGTATCGTGATGCTGCTGTGCGGCGCGCAGAATCTGCGCGAGATCACGCTGTTCCCGATGAACCAGCGCGCCGAAGACCTGCTGATGGGGGCGCCGAGCGCCGCCGAGTTCAAGCAGCTGCGCGAACTGCATGTACGTGTCGTGGAGCCGCAGGCGAAGGCATAAGCCTTTCCATAGGCTGGAAGGAACAGGGCTCCCACCATCTGGCGGGGGCCTTTTTCTTTGCCGTCTTGCCTTGCTGTATTGTTATGATAACACACATGGCGGCAAGGGAGCAGGGCGGATGATGCGGACGATCATGGCGACGCTGGTGGCGGGACTGGCAGCGGGGCTTGCGGCGGTGTCGGTGCAGGCGACTGGTCCCGGTTTCGATCCGCGCGCTTTGAAGGCGGTTGCCGGGCCGCCCAATGAGGTGATGGTGCTGGGCACGCCCCATCTGTCGGGCTGGCCAAAGGATTTCGATGCGCAGGCGCTGGGGCCGATGATCGACCGGCTGGCGGCGTGGAAGCCGCAATCGATCGCGGTCGAGTCCCTGTCTGGTCTGCAATGCGATGCGTTGCGCCGCGCGCCGTTCCGCTATGCGGAGACGGTGGAAACCTATTGCTGGGACGCGACGCCGGCGCGCCAGGCGACTGGGTTGGACGTGCCGGCCGCCACGGCCGAGGTCGAGCGGCGTCTGGCCGCCTGGCCGGAGCGGCCGACGGCATCGGACCGGCGCCATATGGCGGCCTTGTTCCTGGCGGCGGAGGATCAGGGATCGGCGCTGGTGCAATGGCTGCGACTGGACGCGGTCGACCGGCATGTCGGGGACGGGCTGGATACTGTGCTGGTGGCGCGCCTCGAAACGCTGCGCCAGCGCCGCAATGAGGAGTTCCTGATTGCCGCGCCGCTGGCTGCCAAGCTGGGGCTGGAGCGGCTGGAACCGATGGACGACCACAGCGCCGACCGGCCCTATCGCAATGCCGAGGAGGAAAAGGCAGCGGGCGCGGCGATCATGAAGGCATGGGGCAATGAAGCGACGGCGCGCCGCAAGGCGGCCGATGCGGCGCTGCAACCCGGCATTGGGACGGGCGCGGGCGTGCTGGCGCTCTATCGCGCCTATAATGCGCCGGACCAGGCGCAGACCATCTATGACAGCGACTTCGGCGCGGCGCTCAAGGAACCTTCGCCTGAGCGCTATGGGCGCGGCTATGCCGGCTATTGGGAGGTGCGCAATTTGCGCATGGCGGCCAATATCCGCGATGTGTTCGCCGCCGCGCCGGGACAGCGCATGTTGGTGATCGTCGGCGCCTCGCACAAATTCTATCTCCAGGCCTATCTCGACATGATGCACGATGTGCGGCTGGTCGATACCGACGCCGTGCTGCGCTGAAACCGCTCTTGCCCTTCGGACCGGGCTTCGATCTAATCGGCGGTCCCCTTGCAGGAGAGCGGCGCATGACGATCAATCTGTCGGACTATGAGACCGGGGCGAAGTATAAGGGCGATTATGCCGCCAAACTGCTGGCGCTGCAGCATCGCCTGTCGAAGATCCAGGTCGCCCATATCCTGCATCGCCGCCGGACCGTCATCATGCTGGAAGGCTGGGATGGTGCGGGCAAGGGCGGCATCATCAAGCGGATGACCGCGGACTGGGACCCGCGTTACTATCAGGTCCACCCGATCGCCGCGCCGACGCGCGAGGAACTGGACCATCATTTCCTCTGGCGCTTCTGGACCCGGCTGCCCGCCAGCCAGAATATCGGCCTGTTCGACCGAAGCTGGTATGGCCGGGTGCTGGTCGAGCGGGTGGAAAAATATGCCTCCAAGGCGGAATGGAAGCGTGGATACAAGGATATCAACGCGTTCGAGGCGCAGCAGGTCGAGACCGGCACCAACATCATCAAGCTGTTCGTCCACATCACGCAGGAGACGCAGGACGAGCAACTGGCGCAGCGGCTGGATACGCCGTGGAAGCGGTGGAAGACCGGCACCGACGATTATCGCAACCGGGCCAGGCGGGCCGAATATTGGGATGCGATGCACGACATGTTCGAGAAGACCGACACCAAGCAGGCACCCTGGAAGGTGATCGACAATAATAATCGCAAGGCCGGACGAATCGCGGCGCTGACCTATGTCGCGGAGCGACTGGAGAAACTGGTGCCGATGGATTTTCCGGCGCCCGATCCCGAGGTGGTCAAGCTGGCGCGGGAGGCGTTTGGCTATAAGTCGGCAAAATAATTCCGCAAAAACAATGATATGTAACAAAAGCGTCATCAAATACTAAGCGGTCATTTACCCTTTTCTTCTAGGCCGGGCGCCATGTACGCGCCCCAGATGCTTGATCGGCCCGACCCGGAGCCGCATGTTGCCGCCGGCACCGCCTTGCCCTTTGCCCAGGGCTGCGCCGCGGTCCGGCTGGGCCAGCCGCTCAGCCAGGCGGTCGATCGTTTCCAGGATGATGCGGCGCTGCGGCTGCTGCCGGTGGTGGACGCCGCCGATCGGCCGGTGGGGGCCATTTATGAGCGCGACATGCGACGCATCCTGTTCAACCCCTTCGGCCATGCGCTGCTGCGCAATCCGAGCTTTGGCGGGCGGCTGGACGAGCATGTGCGGCCGTGCGCGACGGTGGAGCAGAGCGCCAGCATCGAACGGCTGATCGACCTTTATGCAGCGCAGGGGAGTGATTGTGAGGGGCTGATCGTCACGCAGGGCGGCGATTATGCCGGCGTGGTCGGCGGTCCGCTGCTGCTGCGGCTGGCGGCGGAGCGGGATACGCGCGATGCGCTGGCCCGCACCCGGCGGCTGGAACATGTGACGCGCGAGAGCGGCGCATTTCGCGCGGATGTCGAGGCGCTGATCGCGGATCTGGTCGGCATGGCCGACATGCTGTCGGTGCGCGCTGAACAGGCGGTAGACCGGGCGTCGGGCAATGGCGAGGCGGCGGCCGGCATGGCGGTCGCGGCGGAGCAGACGGCCGACAGCCTGCACGGCATCGCCAGCGGCGGGCAGGAACTGGGCGGGCTGTTCCAGGCGATGGAGAGCCAGGTGCGCGCGGCGGGCGAGGCGATCCGCGCGGCGGTGGCGCAGACGCAGGTCGGCGCCGAGCAGACGGCGGCGCTGCGGGTCGAGGCGGACGGGATCGGCGCGGTCATCACCCTGATCGACGATATTGCGCGGGCGACCAGCATGCTGGCGCTCAATGCCAGCATCGAGGCGGCACGGGCCGGCGAGGCGGGGCAGGGCTTTGCCGTGGTGGCGCGCGAGGTCAAGCTGCTGGCGAGCCAGACGCGTGAGGCGGCGGCCGAGATCGGCCAGCGCATCGGCCATGTCCGGCTGGCGGTGGAGACGGTGGCGCAGGGGCATCTGCACATGGACGCGGCGATGGCGACCGCGAACGAGGTGTCGGCATCGGTTTTTTCGGCGGTGGCGCGCCATGGTGCCTTCAGCCGGTCGATCGCCGCCAGCCTGTCGGAAGCCGGATCATCGAGCGACCATATCCGCCAGAGCGCGCGCCAGATCAGCGACAATGCGAGCGCGGCGGCGGCAGGCGCCCATGATATCGGCGTCGCGGCGGGGCAACTGGCGACGGTCGCGCACCGGCTGGACGATCGGGCGAGCCGGTTCCTGCAGGCGATCCAGGCAGGCTGAACCGCACAAAGCCTCTGGTAACGGCGCAAAAAGCAGCTAGTCTTGCACCCAATGGGTCCGGCACGGGCCGAAAATGGGAGAGAAGATCATGCTCGTCATGTTCGTCGGCGTCGATCGCACCGAAACCGCGGTCAACCCTACCCAGGTGACCTTCGTCTCATCCGTGACCGACGGCACCCGCATCCGCTTTGGCGAAGGCCGCAGCGTCACCGTGACCGAACCGATCGCCGAAGTGCTGGATTCGCTTAACCGCGCCCTGCGGCCGCACGAATAGCGGTCTTTTCCCTCTTCCCCTCCGTTGCGCCTGCATGGCGACAGCCCTGTCGTGCGCACGACAGGTAAAAGGCCCGCCGCGCCTTCGCGCAACGGGCCTTTTCAGAGCGTGAAGCCAGAGGTGGACGAAAGGCAGGATCAGGCGCCCGGTTGATCCGGTCGGGCGCGGTCGTCCTGCTTAGTCGTCATCCCCCGCTTCGGGTCCGGCCATCATCCCTTCGGCGACTTCCTCGGTCTTGCCGCGGATCGCCTTTTCCAGGCGGTCTGCCATTTCGGGATTTTCCTTGAGGAAGGTCTTGGCGTTCTCGCGACCCTGGCCGATGCGGACCGAGTCATAGGAGAACCAGGAGCCCGACTTCTCGACCAGCCCGGCCTTGACGCCGATGTCGAGCATTTCGCCGATCTTGGAAATGCCCTCGCCATACATGATGTCGAATTCGACCTGCTTGAAGGGCGGGGCGACCTTGTTCTTCACCACCTTCACGCGGGTCGCGTTACCGACGATATCGTCGCGATCCTTGATCTGGCCGGTGCGACGGATGTCGAGACGGACCGAGGCGTAGAATTTGAGCGCGTTGCCGCCGGTGGTGGTTTCCGGATTGCCGTACATCACGCCGATCTTCATGCGCACCTGGTTGATGAAGATCACCATGCACTTGGAGCGGGCGATCGACCCGGTCAGCTTGCGCAGCGCCTGGGACATGAGGCGCGCCTGCAGGCCGACATGGCTGTCGCCCATCTCGCCCTCGATCTCGGCGCGCGGCACCAGCGCGGCGACCGAGTCGACGACGAGGATGTCGATGGCGTTGGAACGGACCAGCGTGTCGACGATTTCCAGCGCCTGTTCGCCGGTGTCGGGCTGCGACACGATCAGTTCGTCAATGTCGACGCCCAGCTTCTTGGCATAGATGGGGTCGAGCGCATGTTCCGCGTCGACGAAGGCGGCGGTGCCGCCGGCCTTCTGGGCTTCGGCGATCGCATGCAGCGTCAGCGTGGTCTTGCCCGAGCTTTCGGGGCCGTAAATCTCGATGATGCGGCCCTTGGGCAGGCCGCCGATGCCGAGTGCGATGTCGAGGCCGAGCGAGCCGGTCGAGATCGATTCAATCTCGATCTTCTCACGGCTGCCGAGCTTCATCGCGCTGCCCTTGCCGAAGGCGCGATCAATCTGGGCGAGCGCCGCCTCCAATGCTTTCTGTCTGTCCATTGTGCCTGTCTTCTTGGAATCGATGAGTGAGAGCATAGCGGTCATCGGCCTATCCCCTGTCAAGCGGATCGCGTCGAGTCACTCGGCGCCTGCCAATGATGTATCCTGTTTGTTCCTGCGGAACAAGAGGGGAACGGAAATTTCCTATCCTGCCTATTCAGTCGGCGAGAATCTTCTCCAGCGCGCGCTCCACGGCGCCGATGGTGAAGGGCTTGGCCAGCGTCGGCCGATCGGCATGACCCTGCGGCAGATCATCCGCCATGCCGCCGGTGGCGAACAGGAAGGGGATCGACTGCTGGGCCAATATGTCGGCGACCGGCCAGCTTTTTTCACCCTGGAGATTGCAGTCGAGCAGGGCGGCGTCGAACCCGCCCTCGCGCGCCAGGGCGCACGCCTCGTCCACCGACGCGGCGGTCGCGTGGAGGCGATAGCCGAGCGCGTCGAGATAATCTTCCAGCATCATGCCGATCATCGCTTCATCCTCGACGATGAGGATGGACTTGCCGTCAGCCATGCGCCCTTGTCCCTTGTGCTTGCTTCCCATCGCTAGCCAAAGGGGCAGGCGATGCCCAGCATAATCGTTTGCCGGCGGGCAAGTTCATTCCGCCGCCGGTCGCATCGCCAGCGCGTCGCGCGCCGCTTCGGCCAACTGGTTGACGGAAAAGGGCTTGGGCAGGAAGGCGACATTGGCGATGTCGATCGACTTGCGCAGTTGCTCCTCGGCATAGCCGGACATGAACAGCACGGGGAGGTCGGGGAAACTGCGCCGCGCCTGCGCCACCATCGCCGGGCCATCCATATTGGGCATCACCACGTCGGAGATCAGCAGGTCGATCTTCTCGCCGCCGCCCAGCACTTCCAACCCCTGTTCGCCGTCGCTGGCGGTCAGCACCTTGTAGCCCTGGCGGGTGAGGGCGCGTTCGGCCACGGCGCGGACCATATCCTCATCCTCGACCAGCAGCACTGTGCCGGTGCCCCAGGTTTCGCTGCGCTTGATCGGCGTCTTGGGCTTGGCCTGCTCGATGTCGCCGCCGGCATAGACCGGCAGATAGATGACGAAGCTGGCGCCCCGGCCCAGTTCGGATTCGGCGAAGATATAGCCGCCCGACTGCTTGACGATGCCATAGACGGTGGAAAGGCCAAGGCCCGTGCCCTTGCCCAGTTCCTTGGTGGTGAAGAAGGGTTCGAAGATCTTGGACAAGATGTCGGGCGGGATGCCCAGGCCCGTGTCGGACACGCGCAGCGCGGTATAGTCGCTGATCGGCAGAATTTGCTGCCGCATCTCGCGCACGCGGTTCGCCGGCACGCCATAGGTCTGGATATTGAGCGTGCCGCCTTCGGGCATGGCGTCGCGGGCATTGACCGCCAGGTTGACGATCACCTGTTCCAGCTGGCCGGGGTCGGCGCGCACCGCGCCGAGGTTGCGGCCATGGCTGACGTCGAGCTTCACATTCTCGCCGAGCAGGCGCTTCAGCAGGTTGGAGACGTCGGCGACGATGTCGGGCAGCTGCAATATCTGCGGGCGCAGCGTCTGCTGGCGCGAGAAGGCGAGCAACTGGCGGGTGAGGCCGGCGGCGCGATTGCTGTTCGACTTGATCTGGGTGATGTCGTCATAGTCGCTGTCGCCCGGCGTATGGCGCATCAGCATCAGGTCGCAATGGCCGATGATGGCGGTCAGGATATTGTTGAAGTCATGGGCGACGCCGCCGGCTAGCTGGCCGATCGCCTGCATCTTGGTCGCCTGTGCGACCTGGCGCTTGAGCTTCGATTCCTCGCTATTGTCCTTGAGGCTGAGCAGCACGGCGGCCTCGCCCAGGCCGCGCACGCCGGCAAGGCTGAGCGCGATCGGTTCTTCGGGCTGTTCGCGCATGCGCACGGCGATGTCGCCCGACATTTGCGGGCCGACGGCAAAGCGGCGCACCGCGTCGGCCACCGCCGCCTGATCCTCGCGCACGACAAGGTCGCCGGGATAGCTGGGCGTTTCGGCATCCTTGATGCCGGCGGCGCGGGCGAACGCCTTGTTGACGAACAGCACCCGGCCGTCGCGATCGGCCATGGCGAGGCCGAAGGGCAGCAGCGAGAGCAGGGTTTCGATATAGGAAAGGGCCGAGGTGCCGCCGCCGCCGGCCGGCTCGTCGATCAGCAGCAGCAGCATCGGGCCGTCCTGCGCGCCATTCTGGACGCCGCCCGGCTGCGACGCACGGCGCAGCGGCACCTGGAGCAGGCGCAGCGGCAGGCCGCCGCTTTCCTCGCGCGCCAGGAACAGCCGGCCCTTGTCATCGACCCGCATATGGGCGGCGAAATCGCGGCCGGTGATGTTGGCGTCGATCCGTCCGGCGGCGCGCAGCAGGAAGGCACCGTTGGCGGCGCGGATGCGGCCTTCGCCGCCGATCATCACCGCCATGATGCCGGCTTCGCCCAACTGTCGTCCGGCTTCGCCCGTCAGCACGCGATGGACATCGTCGAGCGCGCTGGGCTGGCGCATCGGGGTGAAGCGCCAGAGCAGATAATCTTCCGACCGGCCGGTGCGGGTGATGTCGACGTCGAGGCGCAGGGTCGCATGGGCGATCGCCTCGACCTTGGCCTCACCATCGCGCCAGGCGGCGCGGGCGGCGGCGGTCAGGCTCTCGATCAGCGAGGCATCGGCATTGACGGCCGGCGGGGAGGGATAGCCGGGGAACCATTCGCCGAACAGGTCGCTGGCGCAGACCAGTCGGCCGGCGCGGTCGGTGACGGCGATCGCCATGCTGGAGGCGTCGGCGGCGGCGCGCGCGACGGTCCAGTCGGGCACGGCATCACTGGCGGACAGCGGCGGGGGGTAGAGGCGGCGATACCAAGCGAGCAGCGCGGCGATGGTGATGACCGTGGCGGCAAAGCCGGCGGCCAGCGCCCAGTCGCCAATGGCATAGAGGACGATCGCGGCGGAGGCGGCTGCGGCGAGCGCGAGCAGGGGCACGAAGCTGCGCGACGGGGCCTGCCCCATCCACGCCTCATCATCCCTATTTACCCGCGCGACCATCGGCGCCGTCCCCTTAAGCCCTTACAATGGAACCATGACGCCACGGATCAGACCCGGGCGATCTCTTCCAATGCGCTGCTTTCATTGCGCTTGCCAATCCTCAATTTGCGCGCCTGCCACTTGCGCCCCATGCGGCGGCGCCAGAACCAGTCGGCACCGACATAGCCGAGCACCGCGCTGGCGAGCGAGATGAGGAAGAGGCCGAGCAGCATGGCCGGGGCGGCTTCGGAAAAGAGCCAGGCGCACCATTGGCCGATCGAGGCATGGCCATCGACCAGCGCCATGAAGCCCGAGGCGTCGGCGCTGCGGCCGAGCATCCAGTTGCCGAGCCACACCGATGCCATCAGGATCAGCGGCGTGGTGGCCGGGTTGGACAGGAAGGTCATTGCCGCCGCCACCGGAATATTGGCGCGGAAGGGCAGGGCGAAGATAGCAGCGCCGGCGATCTGGACGCCGGGGATCAGCAGGAAGATGCCGACGAACAGGCCGAGCGCGACGCCGCGCGGCACCGACCGACGGGTGAAGCGCCACAGCGAGGGTTCCAGCACGCGATGGGCGACGGGGGCAAGGACGCGGCTCTTCTCCAGCGATTCACGGGTCGGCGCGTTGGCGTGCCACCAGCGGGAGAAGCGATTGTCCATGGATCAGCTATGCGCCTTCATGATGCGCTGCTGATCGCGCTTCCAGTCGCGTTCCTTGATCGTGTCGCGCTTGTCGTGATTCTGCTTGCCCTTGGCCAGCGCCAGTTCGACCTTGGCCCGGCCCTGGCTGTTGAAATAGACCATCAGCGGCACCAGCGTCATGCCCTTGCGCGACACGGCGCTGTGCATCTTCTCGATCTCACGCTCGTGCAGCAGCAGCTTGCGCACCCGCTTGGGCTCGTGATTTTCGCGGTTGCCATGGCTATATTCGGGGATGTTGCTGTTCACCAGGAAGACCTGGTTGCCCTTCACCTCGGCATAGCTTTCGGCGATATTGCCCTCGCCGCCGCGCAGGGCCTTCACCTCGGTGCCCTGCAGCGCGATGCCGGCCTCGAACACGTCCTCGATGAAATAATCGAAACGGGCGCGCCGGTTCTCGGCGACGATCTTCTTCTTGTCGAAGGTTGCGGGGCGGGGGCGGGCCATATTCTGCTGCTTAACTCAATTCATCATATAGGGACGCCGGCGCGTCAAACCAGACCGGCGATCTCCAGCGCGCGATCGACCGCGGCGCGGCTCGATTCCGACGGCCAGGTAATCGGCAGCCGAAGCTCGCCGGGCATGTCGGGTCGCACGCGGGTGAGGGCATATTTGACAGGGCCGGGTGAAGAATCGCTGAACAGGGCATCATGCAGGGGATAGAGACGATCCTGCAGCGCCAGGGCACCATCCCAATCCTGCGCGGCGCAGGCCGCCTGGAAATCGGCGACCAGGCGCGGGGCGACATTGGCGGTGACCGAAATACAGCCCCGGCCGCCCATCGCGTTGAAGCCGAGTGCGGTTTCGTCATTCCCCGAAAGCTGGCAGAAGTCCGGGCCGCAGGCGAGGCGCTGCGCGGTGACCCGCCCCAGATTCCCGGTGGCGTCCTTCACCCCGACGATCGACTGATATTCCTGGCTCAGCCGGTGCATCACCGGCACGCCGATGTCGGTGATGGTGCGGGTGGGGACATTGTAGAGGACGATCGGCAGGTCGCAGCGCTGCGCCAGATAGGCGAAATGCTGGTAGACGCCGTCCTGATTCGGCTTGTTGTAATAGGGCGCGACGACCAGCGCCGCGTCGGCGCCGGCGGCCTGCGCCGCATACATATGTTCCAGCGCGATGCGGGTGTCGTTCGATCCGCAGCCGGCGATCACCGGCACGCGGCCGGCCGCCTGGTCGACGCAGATGGCGATGACGCGATTATGCTCCTCGACCGTCATGGTCGCGCTTTCGCCGGTGGTGCCGCAGGGGACCAGCGCGCTCGACCCTTCCTCGATCTGCCAGTCGACCAGGGCGCGGAAGGCGGCCTCATCCACCGCTCCATCGCGGAAAGTGGTCACCAGGGCTGGAATCGACCCGGAAAACATCATTAAACTCCTTCAATTCTCCGGGCGACCGGGGCATGATCGGGCAAGCGGCGCGCTATAGCGCGTCATTCAGGGCCTGATAAGGATGCAATAGCGATTATGTCCAGCATGCCGAAGCCCGGAACTGTCGAAAGTTACCTGATCCGCATGCCTGTCATTGCTTTATTGCTCGCAACCGCCGGTGCCGGCGCCCAGACCGAAACCCCCACCGTCTATGCCCAGGCGATGGTGCAGCCCCTGCCGGGCCAGCCGGGCTCGACTCAGCCCAGCGCCTGGAACCAGGCGGCCAGCCGCGTCGGCATGCCGTCCGATCCCTCGATCGCCGGCACGATCAGCCAGTGGCGCGCCTTGCAGCAGAGCGATGGGCTGGGCTTTTCCACCTATGCCAGCTTCATCATGGCCAATCCCGGCTGGCCGGGCGAGGACCGGATGCGGCGGCTGGCCGAGACCGGGATCAATCCCGACAGCTTTGATCCGCGCCAGGTGGTCGCCTTCTTCGCCCGCTTCCCGGCGCGCACCGCGACCGGCCATGCCCGCAATGCCGTGGCGCTGATGCAGACCGGCCGGATGGACGAGGCGCGGGTGGCCGCGCGCACCGCCTGGATCACCGGCACGCTGAGCCCGACCGACGAGGCGCGGCTGCTGTCACTGTTCGGATCGGGCTTTACCGTGGCCGACCATGACCAGCGCGCCGACATACTGCTGTGGAGCAATGACACGATCGGCGCGATGCGGATGCTGGCCTATGTCAGCCCGGCGCGGCGGGCGATCTATGATGCGCGCATCGCCTTTCGCCAGAAGTCGCCGGACGCCGCGATCAAGATGCAGACGGCCGAGCCGGCCGGCGGGGCGAGCGATGCGGGCTTCATCGCCGACAAGGCGACCTGGCTGCTCAACAGCGGCAACTGGATCGCCGGGCGCCAATATCTGGCCAATCGCCAGCCGCTGACCTTCCGCCCCGGCAATGCCGAAAAATGGTATGAGACGCTGCTGGCCCAGGCGCGGTCGTCGGCGAACGACAGCCAGTGGAGCTTTGCCTATGGCATCGCCAGCCAGCTGGACGACGCCTATGCGCCGGGCACGGACGTGTCGACCCGGCCGATCGGCGAGCGCGACGATTATACCAGCCTTGCCTGGCTGGCGGGCACGACCGCCTTCTACAATCTCAACCGTCCGACCGATGCGGTGGCGATGTTCCGCCGCTATGCGACCGGCGGCAAGTCGCCCCAGGTCCAGGCCAAGGGCTATTATTGGGCCGGGCGCGCGGCGCTGCAGGCGGGCGATGCCGCCAGCGCCAACAGCTATTTCAACCAGTCGGCACAGTTCCCCGATCAATATTATGGCCAGTTGGCGCTGGAGCGGCTGGGCCGGCCAGTGCCGCCGCCGCCCGAACGGGCGGTGTCGATTTCGGCCGCAGAACGCAGCGAGTTCAACAACCGGTCGGTGGTGCGCGCCGCCAGGGCGCTGGGGCAGATGGGCTATTGGGAAGACCAGAGCAAATTTGTCCGCGCCATTGCCAATGGTGCGGACAGCGATGGCGATCATTTCCTGGCCGCCGAGCTGGCGCAGAATCTGGGCCGCCCGGACATGGGCGTGATGGTCGGCCGCCGAGCGGTGTCCAACGGCCTGACCGGCTATGGCGCCAGCGCCTTCCCGCGCGTGCCGGTGCCGCCGACGGCGCAATATAACTGGACCATGGTCCATGCGATCGCGCGACAGGAAAGCCAGTTCGACAAGCAGATCGTCAGCCATGCCGGCGCGCGCGGCCTGATGCAGCTGATGCCGGGCACGGCGCGGGAGCAGGCGGGCAAGCTGGGCCTGAGCTATGACGCAGGTTCGCTCAATGATCCCAGCTACAACATCATGCTGGGGTCGGGCTATTTCCAGCGCATGCTCGACTATTATGGCGGCAGCTATCCGCTGGCGGTCGCCGCCTATAATGCCGGGCCGGGCAATGTGAATCGCTGGGTCAAGGCCAATGGCGACCCGCGCCTGCCGGGCGCCGACATGCTGCGCTGGATCGAGCAGATCCCGATCTTCGAGACGCGCAACTATGTGCAGCGGGTGCTGGAAAATGCCGTCGTCTATGAGGCGATGAATCCGGAGCGGGCCAAGTTCAAGGGCAGCAATGCGGTGCTGAGCCGCTATCTGGGCAAGCAGACGCCGGGCTGATCTTTCCGGTTTGCGCGTCGGCCAAGGCTGTGGATAAGGGGCGGCATGAGCGGTCCCTATCCCAATTATATCAGCCCCGAGGGCTTTGCGAAGCTGCGCGCGGAATATGACCATCTGCTCGGTGTCGAGCGGCCGCGCATCGTCGAGGTGGTGAGCTGGGCCGCGGGCAATGGCGACCGCAGCGAAAATGGCGACTATCTTTATGGCCGCAAGCGGATGCGCGAGATTGACGGGCAGTTGAAGCGCCTGTCGAAGAAGATGAAGGACGCCAAGGTCGTCGACCCGCGCCAGCAGCCCGATAAGGGGCGGGTCTATTTCGGCGCGACCGTCACCATCGCCGACGAGGATGATCATCATCGCACCGTGACGATCGTCGGCAATGACGAGGCGGACGCCGGCGCCGGCCGGATCGGCTGGGGATCACCGATCGCCCGAGCCCTGCGCGGGGCGGCCATCGGCGACCTGCGCCGGGTGCATCTGCCTGTCGGGGAAAAGGAATATGAGGTGATGGCGATCAGCTATCCGCAATAGGATTTCGATCGCTTAACTTCCCATATTTCCCGCACATTTCGACATTATATTTCCAATCCCTGTAACATCCTTGCGCCGGCCGCCCCCATTATAGGGGCGATCAGCCCTGTAGGACAGCATCCGCCAGCCAGGCGCGGAAGGCGGCCATGGCGGGGCTGTCGGGGCGGGACAGCAGGCGGGTGAGCCAATAGCCGCCGACATCGACGCTCTCAGGAAAAGGCTGGACCAGCCGCCCGGCCTGCAGATCGGCGGCGAACATCGCGACCGGGGCGAGCGCAACGCCAAGGCCGGCCCGTGCCGCCTCCACCATCAGCAGCGAGGTGTCGAACATCGGGCCGCGCAGCGGCGGGCAGGGGGCGCCGGCGGCGGCGAACCAGCGCGGCCATTCGTCGGCGCGATAGGAGCGCAGCAGCGGCGCGCGCGCAAGCGCGGCGGGATCGGCCAGGCGGACCGCAAGGGCGGGCGTGCAGAGCGGGGCGAGCGGCGCGCGCAGGATCGGCTGGGCATGGGTGCCGTGCCAGGCGCCCTCGCCAAAGCGGATCGCCAGGTCCAGCCCCTCGCCGGCCAGGTCGACCCGGTTATTGTTGGTCATCAGCCGCAGGTCGACATGGGGGCAGGCGCGGGCGAAATCGGCAAGGCGCGGCAGCAGCCAGCCGCCGGCAAAGGTGCCGACCACGCCCAGCGTCAGCACTTCATGCAGCCGCCCGCCCTCGATCCGCTCCAGCGTGCCGCCGACCCGGTCGAACGCATCGGCCAGCACCGGGAGTAGCGCCAGCCCCTCGTCGGTCAAGGCCAGCCCGCGCGGCAGGCGGCGGAACAGCGGCGCGCCGATCCGCGCCTCAAGCTGCGCGACCTGCTGGCTGACCGCGCCCTGGCTGACGCAGAGTTCGAGGCCGGCGCGGGTGAAGCTGAGATGCCGGGCGGCAGCCTCGAAGGCGCGCAGGGCATTGAGCGGCAATTGGGCGCGATCCATGGATCAGGCATAAGACCAGCTAATGGCTGTGTCGAGAATTGATGCTTTGTCGCAAGCCGGTATCTCCCGCAATCTCTGCCCATCACCAAGCATATAGGGGTAGGACGATGCGCAACTGGATGGGCGTAGGTATCAGCATGGCTGCGATGTTTCTGGGCGGGCCGGCCTGGACGAAGGCGGCGGATGATCCACTGCTGCGGCCGATCGCACTGGCCTCGTCCAAGCGCTGGCTGGCGCCGCAGGCGCCGGTCCGGCTGCATGGCCAGACCTATCTGGTCGGGTTCGGCGGCCTCAATGTCGCGCTCATCAAGACGAGTGCCGGGCTGATCCTGATCGACGGCGCGGTGCCGCAGGCGGTGCGCGACGTGGAGGCGAACATCAGGGCGCTGGGCTTTTCGATTCGCGACGTGAAGCTGATCCTGAGCACCGAACCGCATTTCGACCATGCTGGCGGGCTGGCTGCGCTGGCCCGCGACAGTGGCGCGACGGTGGTGGCGAGCGCGCCGGCGGCGGCCGTGCTGCGCACTGGCGGCATCGATCCGGCCGATCCGCAGGCGGCCTGGCTGGAGCGTTTTCCCGCCGTGCGCCGGCTGCGCGCGGTCAAGGATGGGGAGGAGATCCGGCTGGGCGACACGGTCATCACCGCCGTCGCGACGCCGGGCCATACGATGGGCAGCATGAGCTGGCGCTGGAAAAGCTGCGAGGGTCGGCAATGCGCGACCATGGTCTTCGGCTCCAGCCTCAATCCGATCGCGGCCGATGGCTATGCGTTTTCCGATCCGGCGCACCGGCCGGTGGTCGATGCCTTTCGCGCGACCTTTGCCAAGGTGGGCGTAATGGACTGCGACCTGTTGATCACCGCTCATCCCGATCCGGCCGACCCGGCGAAGCTGGCGCGCCTGCGGGCGAAGCGCGTGCCCAATGCCTTCATCGATCCGACCGCCTGCCGTCGCTATGCCGACCGCGCCGCCGGGATGCTGGACAAGAAGCTGGCATCGGAAGGGGAAACGCGCAGTTATAGCCGGGGCCAATAGCCCCTTTCCCTGCCAGCCTTAATTTGCGACACTATTGTTGTAAATATAAAGGAGGGCAGGATGCAGATCGCAGGCAGAACGATATTCATCACCGGGGGTGGCGGCGGCATTGGCGCAGGGATGGCTCAAGCCTTTGCCGAGCAGGGCGGGCGCATCATCCTGGCCGATATCGACGCGGGTTTCGCCGAAGCGGAGGCGGCGAAGCTGCCGGCGGGGACGGACGCGATGGCGCTGCCGATCGACGTCACCAGCCGCGACAGCTGGGCGCAGGCGAAAGCGGCGGCGGAGGCGCGCTTCGGGCCTGTGGATATCCTCTGCAACAATGCCGGGATCGCGTCGGGCTTCGCGCCGCTGATCGACATGGACCCGGCCGATTTCGACCGGCTGGTCGCGGTCAACTTGACCGGCGTCTATAATGGCATCGCCTGTTTCGCGCGGGCGATGGTCGACCGGGGCGCGGGGCATATCGTCAACACATCGTCGATGAACGGGCTCAACCCCTTCGGCCTGTTCGCCGCCTATTCGGCCAGCAAGTTCGGCGTGCTGGGCCTGTCGGATTCGCTGCGGCAGGAACTGGCGCCCCATGGCGTCGGCGTCTCCACCCTGTTCCCCGGCCTGACCCGCAGCCGCATGTCGGAATCCGACACGGTCGGGCCGGGCGCGATGGACCCGGCGCGGCTGGCGCAGATTCGCGCCAACATGATGGAGCCGATCTGGCTGGGCCGGGCGGTGGTGCGCGCGGTCGAGCAGGACCAGCCCTATATCATTACCCATCCCGAATATCGCGACGACCTGGCCCGCCGGTTCGATACGATCCTGGCGGCGTTCGGCGAACCGGCCCAGCCGGGCTATCGCACGGGAGCGTCGGCAACCGGGCGCTGACTGAGGCGCGAAAGCTCAGGCCAGAAAGCTCAGGAACGGGCGGCGGCGAGGATCATCTCCGCCCCCTTTTCCGCGATCATCATGGTCGGCGCATTGGTGTTGCCCGACGTGATCGTCGGCATCACCGATGCGTCGATGACGCGCAGCCCGGCAAGGCCATGGACGCGCA
Organism: Sphingobium sp. SG1; assembly: GCF_057063145.1. NCBI lineage: Bacteria > Pseudomonadati > Pseudomonadota > Alphaproteobacteria > Sphingomonadales > Sphingobiaceae > Sphingobium > Sphingobium sp. SG1. The sequence goes on from NZ_JBVVOJ010000004.1 coordinate 58,518, forward strand.
ATTGCGGGTCGACCACCGCGCGCGGGCCGCTGCCCATGGCGGCGGTGCCGACCGGATGGAAGATGCTGCTGGCGATCGCGCCGATCCCTTCGAGCAGGGCGGCGTCATCCTGCCGCTCCGGGCCGGGCCGGAACTCCTGCGGCGCATAGGGGGCGAGGGCCGGCTGGCCGACGATCGCGCGGGTGACGCGCACCGCCTCGATCGCGACCTGGCGGTCTTCGGCGGCGGAGAGATAATTGGGGCGGATGGCGGGCGGGGCGAGCGGATCGGCAGACCTGATCCACACATCGCCCCGGCTGTGCGGGCGCAGGTTGCAGACGCTGGCGGTGAAGGCGGGAAAGGCGTCGAGCGCGCCACCGAACGCGGCCAGGCTCAAGGGCTGGACATGATATTCGAGATTGGCGGTGGCATGACGCGGGTCGGATTTGACGAACATGCCAAGCTGGCTGGGCGCCATCGACAGCGGCCCGGAGCGGCTGGCCAGATAGTGCAGGCCCATCCACGCCTTGCCCAGCCATGATCCGGCCCGGCCGTTGAGGGTGGCGATGCCGTTCACCCGATAGGCGCAGCGTATCTGGAGATGATCCTGCAGATTTTCGCCGACGCCCGGCCGGTCGGCCAGCACGTCGATGCCGAGTGCGGCTAGCCGGGCGCCGTCGCCGATGCCCGATCGCTGGAGGATGGCGGGGCTGCCGATCGAGCCGGCCGACAGGATGACTTCGCCATCGGCCTGCGCGGTGCAGGCGTCGCCGTCCAGCAGGAAGCGCACGCCGGTGGCGCGGCCCTGCGCGATCGTCACCCGGTCGATCGTCGCGCCGGTGACGATGCGCAGATTGGGGCGGTTCATCGCCGGGCGCAGGAAGGCGTCGGCCGCGCTCCAGCGCCGGCCGCGCCGCTGCGTCACCTGAAAATAGCCCGAGCCCAGATTGTCGCCGCCGTTGAAGTCGGCGGTTTCGGGCACGCCATATTGGCTGGCGGCCTGGCGGAAACGGTCGAGCAGATCCCAGCGCAGCCTTTGCCGCTCGACCCGTATCTCGCCGCCTGCGCCATGGGTGGCGCTGGCCCCGTCCTGATGATCCTCCGCCCGCACGAAATAGGGCAGGACATCGTCCCAGCCCCAGCCGATATTGCCGGCCTGGCGCCAGCCATCATAATCGGCGGCCTGGCCGCGCATGTAGATCATGCCGTTGATCGAGCTGCTGCCGCCGATCACCCGGCCGCGCGGATAGGCGATGGCGCGGGCGCCAAGGCCGGCCTCGGCCTCGGTCTTCAGACACCAGTCGGTGCGCGGATTGCCCATGCAATAGAGATAGCCGACCGGGATCTTTATCCACAGCCAGTCATCCTTGCCGCCGGCCTCCAGCAGCAGCACGCGGTTGCGCGGATCGGCGCTCAGCCGGTTGGCCAGCACGCATCCCGCGCTGCCCGCGCCCAGGATGATATAATCCCAGCGGCCATAATCCCGGTCCATCGCCTCTCCTCTTGTGCGCGGAACATGGCCCGGCGGGGGCGGCGGCGTAAAGGGGAAGGGCGGGCGCGGTGGCGATATCTGGCCGGGCCATGGCCTGCAAACTGGCCATGGGCGTGGCCGGGCAAGCGGCTATGGCAGGCGAGTGACGGCACAGGAGGATGACCAATGCAGATTGCGATACTGACGTTCGAGGGGTTCAACGAACTGGACAGTTTCATCGCCGCCGCCATCCTCAACCGGATGAAGCCGCAGGGCTGGGCCGCCTATATCACCGCGCCCGACGAGACGGTGACGTCGATGAACGGGGTGAGGGTGCAGCGGCAGCGGCCGCTGGACTTTGCGGCCGAGGCGGACGCGGTGCTGGTCGGCAGCGGCATCCGCACGCGCGAGATTGCGGCCGATGCCGCCATGCTGGGACGGATCGCGCTCGACCCGGCGCGCCAGCTGATCGGGGCGCAATGTTCGGGCACGCTGCTGCTGGCGAAGCTGGGCCTGGTCGGCGACCTGCCGGCCTGCACCGACCTGACCACCAAGCCCTGGGTGATGGAGGCGGGGGTGCGGGTGATCGACGCGCCCTTCATCGCCCATGGCAATGTCGCGACGGCGGGCGGCTGCCTGTCGGCGCCCTATCTCGCCGCCTGGATGATCGCGCGGGGCGGATCGATGGCGGATGCGGAAGCGTCGCTCCATTATGTCGCACCGGTGGGCGAAAAGGCCGACTATGTCGCGCGGGCACGGGCGGTGATCGCGCCGTTCGTGGAAGCGGTGCCGGCCTGACGGGCGCCTATCTGCGCAGCAGGAACACCGCATGTTCAGCGAACAGATTGGCGTTCGCATGGGTGGTTTCCTTGTCCCCTTTCAGGAACCACTGGCCGTCGATGGTCCAGCCGCGATCCTTTACCAGCGCGCGGAAATCATCGACCGTCACATGATGGATGTTGAGCGTGTCATACCAGGTGTCGGGCAATAGCCGCGTCACCGGCATGCGACCGCCCCACAGCAGCGACAGGCGGCCGCGCCAATGGGCGAAATTGGGGAAGGAGACGAAGGCCTGGCGGCCTATGCGCAGCAATTCCTCCACCACCAGGTCGGGGCGCCGGGTCGTCTGCAGCGTCTGGCTGAGGATCGCATAGTCGAAGCTGGCGTCGGGATAATAGGCCAGGTCGGTGTCGGCGTCGCCCTGCACCACCGACAGGCCGCGGCCGACCGCGGCGGCGACATTGGAGCCGTCGATCTCCAGCCCGCGTGCGTCGACCTGGCTGGTGTCGCGCAGCGCCGCCATCAGCGCGCCGTCGCCGCAGCCGACATCCAGCACCCGCGTGCCGGGCCGCACGGTGCGGGCGATCAGCGCCAGATCGGGGCGGAGAAGATCGCTCATGCCCGGCCACCGCGCAGGAAGCCGTCGACCACCCGGTTCAGTTCCGGGCTTTCGAGCAGGAAGGCGTCATGGCCGAAGGGGCTGGATAGTTCAACGAAGCTGGCCTGCGCGCCCGAGGCGTTGAGGGCATGGACGATCGCGCGGGATTCGGCGGTGGGATAGAGCCAGTCGGTATCGAAGCTGACGAGGCAGAAGCGCGCCCGCGTCGCGGTGAAGGCTTTGGCCAGCGATCCGCCATGATCCTCGGCTATGTCATAATAATCCATGGCGCGGGTGATGTAGAGATAGGAGTTGGCGTCGAACCGCTCGACGAAGCTCAGCCCCTGATGGCGCAGATAGCTCTCCACCTGGAAGTCCGCGTCGAAGCCGAAGGTCTTGGCGTCACGCCCCTGCAGCCGCCGCCCGAATTTCTCGGTCAAGCCCGCTTCGGAGAGATAGGTGATATGCGCCGCCATGCGGGCGACGGCGAGGCCCGCGCTCGGCACCTTCCCATCGGCATAATAGTCGCCGCCGCGCCAGAACGGATCGGCCATGATCGCCTGGCGCCCGACCTCGTGAAAGGCGATATTCTGCGCGCTGTGCCGCGCGGTCGAGGCGATGACGACGCAGCGTTCGACCCGGTCGGGGAAGAGCGTGGGCCAGGTCAGCGCCTGCATGCCCCCCATCGACCCGCCGATCACCGCCGCCAGCCGATCGACGCCCAGATGGTCGAGCAGCATCGCCTGCGCCCGCACCATGTCGGCGATGGTCAGCACCGGGAAGCGCATCGCATAGGGATCGCCCAGCGCCGGATCGATGCTGGCGGGACCGGACGATCCCATGCAACTGCCGATGACGTTGGAGCAGATGATGAAATGGCGCGCCGGGTCGACCGGCCGGCCTTCGCCCACCATCCGCCACCACCAGCCGGGCTTGCCGGTGACGGGGTGGTCCGATGCGACATATTGGTCGCCGGTCAGCGCGTGGCAGATCAGGATGACGTTGGATTTGTCCGCATTCATCTGCCCGTAGGTCTCATAGGCGATGTCGACGGGGGACAGGCTGGCGCCGCTCGACAGCGGCAGCGGACCGGGAAGGCGGGCCTGGCGGCGCAGGCCGAAACGTGTGTCAGGGGAAACGCTGGCCATGACATCGGGCTAAGACGAGGGAAAGAGGCTGTCAATTGGCGGGGCGGGGTGGCGATCGGCCTGCGCCGTGCCTAGATGGAGGGCATGACCGATCAGACCCGCCCGACCATCGTCGCCTATGGCCCGCTCTATCCCTATCTGACCGACCAACTGGAGCAGCGCTTCACCGTCCATAATGTGGCGGCGGATGCGGATCTGTCCGCGCTGCCGGCCGAGGTGCTGGAGGCGCGCGCGCTGGTCAGCTTCGGATCGGTCGGGGCGCCCGCCGCCATCATGGACGCGCTGCCGAAGCTGGAGATGATCGGGCTATTCTCGGTCGGCTATGACAAGGTCGATATCGATCATGCCCGCGCAAAGGGCATCCGCGTCACCAATACGCCTGATGTGCTGACCGACGATGTCGCGGACCTGGCCGTTGGCCTTCTCTATGCGACGGTGCGCAACATCGCGGCGAATGATCGGCTGGTGCGGTCGGGCGGCTGGGCGCGGGGCGAAAAGCCGGCGCTGGCGGGCCGGGTGACCGGCGCGACCATCGGCATATTGGGGCTGGGCCGGATCGGCCGGGCGATCGCAAAGCGGCTGGAGCCGGTGGCCGGCGAGATCCTCTATCATAATCGCAAGCCGGCAGCCGACACCGCCTATCGCTATGTCGCCGACGCGATCGACTTTGCGCGCCAGAGCGAGGTCATCATCGTCGCCACGTCGGGCGGGCCGGAAGCGGCTAAGCTGGTCGATGGCGCGATGCTGGACGCGCTCGGGCCGGACGGCGTCATCGTCAACATCAGCCGGGGCGGCGTGATCGACGAGGTTGCGATGGTCGAGCGGCTGGCCGACAAGCGCATCGCCGGCGCGGGGCTGGACGTGTTCGCGCACGAACCGCATGTGCCCGAAGCGCTGTTCGCGATGGACCATGTCGTGCTGCAACCCCATCAGGGCAGCGCCACCGTCCACACCCGCAAGGCGATGGCCGACCTGGTGGTCGCCAATCTGGACGCCTGGTTCGCCGGGGAAGCGCTGCTGACGCCGGTGGTATAGGATGGGTGGGAAGCGGACTGTCCGAAAATCCTCCCCAAGCAAGCTTGGGGAGGAACTGGAAACGTCCGCTTCTGGTCGTTTCTTGCAAGTTCTAGCCGGCGTCATCCTGACGAAAGTCAGGATCCATTCTGCGCTATGGCGGATGGGGAGCGCTGAATGGATCCCGAATCAAGTCCGGGATGACGGAACCGGCGAGGTCCGCTTTTCTGACCGACGATCGAACAAGCCGACGATAGTGAATCGCCGCTAGCCGTCCTTGCAATCTCAATGGAAGTCGCGCGATTTGGGTAGAATGCGCACGTCGCGGGGGTGACGGGCGGCGGGGGCGGCCTGTATCGGCGGTTCGGATTGCGACAATCGGTTGAGGTCGGCGGTGCGGTCGTGGATGCGGCTGGCCATCAGATGGACGACGCCTTCCTTGCTGCGCTGCACCTCGCCCTCGACCAGCATCAGCCGGCTGGCCATGACCGAGCGGCGCTGCAGCTCGAACAGGCGCGCCCAGAGCAGGATATTGGTGATGCCGGTCTCATCCTCGATGGTGATGAAGACGGCATTGCCCTTGCCCGGCCGCTGGCGCACCAGCACCACGCCGGCGGTGCGGACGCGCGCGCCATTCTTCGCCGCGCTGGTCTGGGCGCAGCTCAGCACGCCTTCGGCCGCGAACACCGGACGCAGGAACTGCATCGGATGGCCCTTGAGCGAGAGGCGGGTCACCGCATAATCGTCCATCACCTGTTCGGCGAGCGGCATGGCGGGCAGCATCGCATCCGTCTCCTCCCCCAGTTCGCGCGCAGCGCGGTCGTGCCGGCGGGCGGCGGCGAACAGGGGCAGTTCGTCCGAGGGGGTACGGCGCGCCTCCCATAGGGCGGTGCGCCGGTCCTGCCCCAACGAGCGGCAGGCATCGGCATCGGCCAGCAGCCGCAGCGCCCGCGCGGGCAGGCCGGCGCGCCGGGCCATATCCTCGATGCTGGTGAAAAGGCCGCCCTGCGCCCGCGCCGCCACCATCTGCGCCGCCCATTGTTCGCGGAAGCCATCGACCTGGCGCAGGCCAAGCCGCAGCGCCAGCGCCCGGCCGGTGCCTTCGCCCTTGTCCGCGCGACGGCTGCGCAGCAACGGTTCCAGGCCATTGTCCCAGCCGCTCATATTGACGTCGACATCATGGATGGCGACGCCATGCTCGCGCGCGTCGCGGACCAGTTGGGCCGGGGCATAGAAGCCCATCGGCTGGGAATTGAGCAGGGCGCAGGCGAAAATGGCGGGCTGGTGGCATTTGATCCAGGCCGAGACATAGACCAGCCGGGCGAAGGACAGGGCATGGCTTTCGGGAAAGCCATAGCTGCCGAACCCTTCGATCTGCTTGAAGCAGCGCGCGGCAAACTCCGCCTCATAACCGCGCGCGGTCATGCCGTTGATCATCTTCTCGCGGAAATGATGGATGGTGCCGACATTGCGAAAGGTCGCCATCGCGCGGCGGAGTTGGTTGGCTTCCACATTGGAAAATTCGGCAGCCGTGATGGCGAGCTTCATCGCCTGTTCCTGGAACAGGGGGACGCCATAGGTCTTGCCAAGCAGGGCCTTGAGTTCATCCGCCGGGCCATGTTGGGGACTGGGCGAGGGATAGGTCACCTTTTCCTCGCCGCACCGCCGTCGCAGATAGGGATGGACCATGTCGCCCTCGATCGGGCCGGGCCGCACGATCGCCACCTGCACGGTCAGGTCATAGAGGGTGCGCGGCCTGAGGCGCGGCAGCATATTGATCTGGGCCCGGCTTTCGACCTGGAACACGCCGATGCTCTCGCCCGTGCAGAGCATGTCATAGACGGCCGGGTCGCTGGAATTGAGGTCGACCGTCAGACGATGGTCGCCCAGTCCATGGTCGCGCATCAGGTCGAACGCCTTGCGGATGCAGGTCAGCATGCCGAGCGCTAATATGTCGACCTTCATCAGGCCGAGCGCGTCGATATCATCCTTGTCCCATTCGATGAAGCTGCGGTCGGCCATCGCCGCATGATGGAGCGGCACCGTCTCGTCGAGCCGGTTTTGGGTCAGCACGAAGCCGCCGACATGCTGCGACAGGTGACGGGGAAAGGGGGCGTCCAGCAACTGGCCGATCAGCGCACGGAGCTGCATGATCTGCGGGTTGTCGAGCGCGAAGCCGGCCTCGACGATGCGCTGGTCGCCGACATCGCCCGAATAGCTGCCCCAGACGGTGCTGGAGAGGCGGGTTGCGACATCTTCGCTGAGGCCCAGCACCTTGGCGACCTCGCGCACGGCGCTGCGCGAACGATAATGGATCACGGTCGCGGCGATGCCCGCGCGATGGCGGCCATAGCGCTCATAGATATATTGCATCACCTCCTCGCGCCGCTCATGTTCGAAATCGACGTCGATGTCGGGTGGCTCGTCCCGCTCCTCCGACACGAAGCGGGAAAAGAGCAGGTCATGCTGTTGCGGGTCGACCGAGGTCACGCCCAGCAGGAAGCAGACCATCGAATTGGCCGCCGATCCGCGCCCCTGGCACAATATGCCCTTGCTGCGCGCGAAGGCGACGATGTCGTGTACGGTCAGGAAATAATAGGCATAGTTGCGCTCGCCGATCAGCTTGAACTCCTCGTCCATCAGCGTGCGCACCTTGTGGGGGATGACCGGGCCATAGCGGGCATGGGCGGCGCTGACGGTCAGTTCCTCCAGCCATTGCTGCGCGCTCCAGCCCTCCGGCACCGGCTCGTGCGGATATTCGTAGCGCAGCTGGTCCAGGGTGAAGCGGATGGTGGAGAGGAAGCGGATCGTTTCGGCCACCGCCTGCGGACAGGTGCGGAACAGATGGGCGATCTCGGCCGGGGCATGGATATGGCGCTCGGCATTGGCCTCCAGTTTCCTGCCCGCCCTGGCGATGGTCGTGCCCTCGCGAATGCAGCTCAGCACATCCTGCAGCGGCCGCTGTTCGGGGCTGGCATAAAGGGCGTCCATCGTCGCCAGCAGCGGCACGCCGGTCTGCGCCGCCAGATCGGTGAAGCCGGCCAGCCGTCGCGCATCGCGCCCGTCGCGGCGCAGCGCGGCGCCCAGCCAGATGCGACCAGGGGCTAGGCGATGGAGGCGCAGCAACAGGGCTTCCAGTTCGGTCGGGCGCGGCGGCGGCACCAGGCTCAGATGCTTCTGGCGGATCGCTTCGCCGGGCGGACGATCGGCAAAATCATAATCGACCGGGTGGCGATGCGCCTGCTGCTCGGTCGCGCTGGCATAGGGCAGGACGATCAGTTGCAATTCGTCGAGATGACCGGTCAGATCCTCATAGCGCAGGATGCAGTCGCCCTTGATCGAGCGGAGATTGCCGACCGTCAGCAATTTGGTGAGTTCGCCCCAGCCGCGCCGGGTACGCGGATAGGCGATGATGTCGGGCGTGCCGTCGACGAACACCAGCCGGGCGCCGACCACCAGGCGTATATCGCTCTCGCAGCCCTGTTCCTCTTCCGGGCTAAGCATGAGCGGCAGACCGGCCTCTTCCCTGGCTTTCATCAGGGCGGCGCGCGCCTTTTCCGGGGCCTTTTTGAGGGCGACATGGGCGCGGACCACGCCGGCGACGCTGTTGCGGTCGGCAATGCCGATGCCGGTGAGGCCCAATGCCATGGCGCGTTTCACCATGTCGCTGGCGTGGGAGGCGCCGCGCAGGAAGGAGAAATTGGTGGCGGCGACCAGTTCGGCGAAGGGGGGCTCGGCCTGTGCCGGGCGCGGCGGGGCGGGTTTGGTTTTTTCTCGGGCTGCTTCGCTCGCGTTCAATTCGCGCCGGTCGATCGATCGGGGTTTGGCGGGGTCGGGCGGCGGGCGCCGGCCGCTCATGCGAACAGGCCGTGGATATACCAGCCGGGATGGACCGTCTCCGCGCCATAGAGGCCGTGGCGGAAGATCCAGTAGCGGCGGCCGCGCGCATCCTCGACCCGATAATAGTCGCGGGTGCGGCCGGTGCTTTCGCCTTCGATCGCGCCGTCTTTGGCCTGCCACCATTGCGGCGCGATCCGCTCCGGCCCTTCGAACCGGGTGACTTCATGCAGGGTGCGGCGCCAGCGGAAACGGTGGGGCGGGCCGTCGGGCACTTCCGCGATCACATCGATCGGCTGGGGCGGATCGAACAGATGGAGCGGGCGCATCGGCGGATCGCCGGGCTCGCCGACCGGCACCCAGCCTTCGGGCGCGCGATGCTCGACCGCCGGCAGCGCCAGCTGCGCCTGTTCGGGAATATGGCTGTCGTGTGGTTCCAGCCGCTGGATGCGCGCGCGCCCGGCGCGGATCGACAGGCGATCGACCAGCGCCTCCACGCCCTCGCTCTTGCGCGCCTCGCCCCCTTCGAGCGCGAGCTGGGTCGCCGCCATCGGGTCGGCGCGCGGCACGGTGAGGCGCAGCATGTCGAAGCCGAAGCCGGGATCGAGCGGGTCGGACAGGCTGTCGATCCGTTCCTGGAACAGGCGCATGATCGCGGGCGCGTCGCGGATCGGCAGGCTGGTTTCGACCCGGATCGGGAAGGCGAGGCCGTCGCTGCGGAAGAAGACGGCTTCGAACCGGCGGCCGCCCTGGCCGCGCTCGGCCAGTTGTTCGCCGGCTTCCGCTGCCATCTCCGCCACGACCTTGATCGCATGGGCGCTGCTGCCCATCGGTTCGGCGAAGCGCCGTTCGACCCGGATCGCCGGGCGCGGGCGGCGTGGGGCAAGCGGGCGATGGCCCAGGCCCAGCAGTGCATGGAGCGCGTCCACAGCCTCCTCGCCGAAGCGGGCGGCGAGCGCGGCGGCCGGGCGCGCGGCGAGATCGCCGACGGTGCGCAGTCCTGCCCGGCGGAGAGCCACCGCGCTCTCCGCCTCCAGCTCCAGCGCCTCGACCGGGAGGCGGCGCACCGCCGCATCCTCGTCAGGCGCGGGGGCGGCGGGGAAACGGGCGAGCGCATGGGCGGCCTCGGGCGATGCGGCGATGGCGTGGCGCACGCGCATGCCATGCCGTTCCAGCCGGTCGGTCGCGGCCTGCGCCAGTTCCGCTTCGCCATCCCACAGATGGGCGCATCCGCTGATGTCGAGCATCAGGCCATGGCCGGAATCGAGCGCGGCATTGGGGGTGTAGCGGGCGCAGCCGTCGCATAGCCGCTCCAGCCAATCCTGGTCGCCATGGGGATCGGCCTCGAACACGCGCAACTCCGGCTCGCGGGCGCGCGCATCGGCCAGCGTCATGCCGGTGGTAAGGCCCGCCGCCAGCGCATCGGCATCCAGCGTCGCGAGCCGCATCGCGCCGCGGACATTTTCCACCACCACCGCGGGCGAATCGCCCTGCGCGGCCCAGAGATCAGGCCGCGCGATCCGCAGCCGATCGATCGGCAGGAAGGGGAACCAGAGCGCCAGATAGCGGCGCGCCGTCCTGCTGTCCGTCCTGTCCATGCTCATGGCGTTCATGCCGTCCGTCTCCAAAAGCCCCTTTCTCGCCATCCCATATCAGCCGCCAGGCCAGCCCATCCGGCCCCGCCCGTCGCCGTAGCAGGCTGAGGGCGAAGGCACTGTGCCCCGGCGCATTGCCGGGCAGCGGATCGGATGGGGCGGCCGCCACCTGCCAGCGGGTTTCCGCGGCGCTGGGCACCGGATCGCCGCCGACCCGCAGCAGGAAGGCGGTGACGCCCGATTGTTCGGCGGCCAGCGCCAGTCGCCGACTGGCGGTGAGGTCGAGCAGCGGGGCACGCCCACGCAATTCGATCAGCAGCGCGCCGAGGGCGGGGCAACGCAGTCCCTCCACCGCCGCGCGCAGCAGCATCGCGTCATCGGCCATCAGCCCGATCAGCAGCCGGGCCGGATCCAGCCCCAGCGCGGCGAGGCCGGGGCCATAGGGCGATCCGCCCGCCTTGGCCGAAGCCATGGTGCGCAGCCAGAGCAGGGGTGCGTCATCCGCCGCCAGCCGGGCGAGGATCAGCGCCAGGCCAGCCGCCGCCCCTTCCTCCTCCGCCGCGCCGAACAGTTCATGCACCCGCCCGCGCAGGAGGCCGCCGTCGAGCGCCGCGTCCAGCCCGGCATGGCCGGTCGCAAGCCGGGCACAGCCGACCGTCGGCGCTGGCGTCCGGTCCAGCGCCGCGATATGCCGCTTCAGCGCGGCGAGACTTTTGATCGACTCGCTCATTGCATTTGTTCCTGATATGTTCTTATTTCGCTTCATTGGCTGCCCGAGTCAATCCGCTTGCCAATCCAGAGGACAAAGAAGGATTTCATGATGACCGACACCGCCCGCAAACGCGCCGATTTCCGTGCCCTGCACCAGGACGGCTTTTTCCTGCTGCCCAATGCGTGGGACGCGGGCAGCGCGGTGCGGCTGGCGAAGAAGGGCTTTCGCGCAATCGCGTCGACCAGTGCCGGCGCGGCCTGGGCGGCGGGCAAGGATGATGGCGAACTGGGCCGCGACGCGGTGCTGGCGCATCTGGAGATGCTGGTCGCGGCGACCGACCTGCCGGTCAACGCGGATTTCGAAAATGGCTTTGCCGATGCGCCCGAGGATGTCGCCGCGAATGTGACGCTGGCGGCGCAGACCGGCATTGCCGCCCTGTCGATCGAGGACTGGTCGGGCAGCGCGCTCTATGACCTGCCGCTGGCGGTGGAGCGGATCGCGGCCGCGCGCGAAGCGATCGACCGGATCGATCCGGCGCTGATGCTGGTCGGGCGCAGCGAGAATTTCCGCGTGCCCGGCATGGCGCCGAGCGAGAGCATCGCCCGCGCCGTCGCCTATGCGGAGGCGGGAGCCGACTGCCTGTTCGTGCCTTTCCTGCTCGATCATGGCGCCGTCGCCGAACTGGTGGCGGCGGTCGCGCCCAGGCCGGTCAATGTCGTCATCCATGACTATGACACGGCCGGCATCGCCGCGCTGGCGGCACTGGGCGTGCGCCGTTGCAGCATCGGCGCCAGCCTGGCCCAGATCAGTTGGGCGGCGTTCGACGATGCGGCCGGACGGCTGAAGGCGGCGGAGGGGTAAGGCTCCGGAGGTGGAGTAGGGGGCTAGGCGCCCTTACTCCACCGTCACCAATGTCACCGACTTGGACGGCAGGGTCAGCGCCACCTGGCCCTGCGCCAGCCGTGCCGGCAACGGGCCAGGCACGAAGGGATCGGCGCCCTCGAAGCGGATGCGGGTGTCGATGGTCGCGGCGGTCAGCGTCCGGGCGCTCGCCTTGCGCCAGGCGCCCCCTTTCAGATCGATGCGCACCGGCCGGGTGGCGGTGGGGTCGAGATTGACGATGCTGAGATGCAGCGCGCCCGCCGTATCCTTCGACGCCGACACGCTGAGCCCCGGCAGCCGCACCGCGCCCTCGACATAGTCGGGCGCCTGCACATCGACCGGGATCATCGTCGCATTCTGATGGACCTTGTAGAGGTCGAACACATGCCAGGTCGGCGTCACCACCATCTTGGCGCCCTGGGTTAGCACCAGCGACTGGATGACATTTACCATCTGCGCGACATTGGCCATCCGCACCCGGTCGGCATGATTGTTGAAGATGTTGAGGCTCATCCCGGCGATCACCGCGTCGCGCAGCGTGCTTTCGAGATAGAGTTGCGAGGGCGCGTCCTTCTCGCTGTCGAACCAGGCGCCCCATTCATCGACTGCGATCGCCACCTGCTTTTTCGGATCATAGCGGTCCATGATCGCGGCATGGCGGCGGATCAGTTCGTCGGTCAGATGGGCGCGGGCCAGCGCGGATGCCCATTGGTCGGTGCCAAAGCCGATATTGCGCCCCTTGTTGCGCCAGTCATTGCCGGCGAAACTGTAGAAATGGAGCGACAGGCCCCACATCAGCGGGCGTTCGGTATTGTAGGCGAGCGGCGTGGGATTGGGGCGCCATTTCATCGCCTGCGCCATGACCTTTTCGGTCCATTCATAATCGTCGGTGTCCGCGCCCACCGCGATCAGCTTCGCCCGCTCGCCCGAATAGGCGCGCAGGAAGGCGGCATAATGGCGGAAGGCGGTGGCATAGGTGTCCGCGGTCATGTTGCCGCCACAGCCCCAGCTTTCGTTGCCGACGCCGATGAAGGGCACGGCCCAGGGCGCGGCATGGCCATTGGCGGCGCGTTCCTTGCCGGGCTGGCTGTCGGCCGGTGCGGTCATGTAGCGCATCCAGTCGTCCGCCTCGCGCACGCTGCCCGATCCGACATTGACCGACACGAAGGCCTTGGCGCCGATCTGGTCCAGGAAATCCATATATTCATGGGTGCCGAACGCATTGGTTTCGGCCGACTTGTCCCAGGCGGCGTTGATGCCGGCAGGGCGCTGCGCGGCCGGGCCGATGCCGTCGCGCCAATGATAGCCATCGGCAAAGCAGCCGCCCGGCCAGCGGACCACCGGCACCTTCACCTGGCGCAGCGCGGCGACCACGTCGCTGCGGATGCCGCGCACATTGGGGATGGGGCTGTCCGGCCCGACCCATATGCCTTCATAGACGCCGCGGCCCAGATGCTCGACGAACTGGCCATAGATATTGGGATCGATGGTGGCGCCGGGCTTGCCGGCGTCGACGGTCAGGACGGCACTGTCGCCGGGCGCAGCCGCCGGGGCCGATGCGCCGGCAAGGCCGGCGAGCAGGCCCGCCGTCGCCGCCAGCAGCGCCCGCCGCGTCCGCACCCAAGCCCGTCCCGAAAGCTGCACGCCCATGCCATCCCCTTCCTCAATTTGTCTGAGTATAGGCTAGGCGGGCGGCAGGGCCGGGGTCAAGGGGCCGTAACGTCCCTGGGTTCTGCCATCCGCGTCACATGGATCGCCTGTTCGTTCATCTGGGCGCTGCCGAAGATGGTCATGAAGGCGATGTCGGTGGCGTCGCGGCCGACGGCGATGCGGACCATCCCCTCGATCGGGGCCAACCCCGTCGCGTCGACCATATGCCAGGCGCCGTCGAGCCACACCTCCACCACCGCGTGGAAATCGGGCGGGTCGAGATCGGCGGCATAGACCGACACCAGCCGGGCGGGAATGTCGCGCGCGCGGATCAGCGCGGCGGTGAGGTGCGCGAAGTCGCGGCACACACCTCGCTGGGCGACAAACGTGTCGGCGGCGGTGGTGGTGATGTCCGAACTGCCCGGCACATATTGCAGATTGTCATGCACCCAGCCGACCAGCGCCTGCACCAGCGGGCCACCGTCCAGCCCTTCGAAATGGCCGCAGACGAAACTGACGAACCGGTCCGCCTCGCAATAGCGGCTGGGCCAGATGAAGGGCAGCACATCCTGCGGCAGGCTGGGCAAGGGCGAGCGGGCGAGCGAGAAGAGATCGGGCGCGGGCCGATCGACATCGACCAGCGCCTTGTAGCGGCTGAGCATCCGCCCGGTGCCGCTGCGCGTCCAGGTGCGCCGGCCGATCGCGCTGCCGCCCATCAAATTGGTCAGCGGCCCGGCATTGTCGATGATGTGCGATTGTTCGACGATGCGCTGGTCGGCCATGGCGGCGGCCTCGACGGCCATCAATACGTCGGTCGGCCCGGTAAATTCATAGTCGAGGGTCGCTTCGATCGCGAGACGCATGGCCATCCTTCAGGAGAGATTCGGCAAGATGCCATCCTGCCGATGCTGCAGGCCGCTGTCGCGCTATTCCGGCAGCTTCCCGAACGGCAGCAGCTTGCGCGCCTGGGCGGCGGCCGCCTTGCCATTGCCGGCGCGCAGGGCGGGCAGGATGGCGGCGGCATTACGCTTCATCAACTGGTCGAGCGGGGCGGGGGCAGGCGCATTGGCCGCCCGTTCGGCCAGCGCCAGCGCGCCGGCGACATCATTATGATCGGCGCGGATGCGCATCAATGCGGCCAGGCCCGAGTAGAAAGCGCGGTTGCCGCCCAGCGCGACCGCCTTGCCCAGAGCAGCCTCGCCCACCTGTTCCTTGGCCCCCAGCACGGTGCGGGCGATGAAGCTGCCAAGCTGGTCGATCGCGTCGAGATGCCAGCCGGCGATCACCATCTGTGCCTCGGCATCGCGCGGGTTGCGGGCGGCCAGCGCCTCGAACGCGGAAAGCGAGCTGCGCGCATCGGCTCGGCTGCGAGTCAGCTTGGCGCGATAGCCGATCGCGACCGCGCGTTGCAGCACCGCCTCATGATCATTGGGGGCGGTCATCAATATGCGGTCGGCGGCGCTGATGGCCTGGCCGATGAGGCTGAGCGCCCGCGCCTTGTCGCTGGTCTGGAAGGCGGCCGCGGTCAGCAGTTCGCGCGGGGTTTCCGCCAGCGCGGCCGGCGCTGCGGAGAGGGCGACGGCACAGATGAGCGGGCGGCAGAGCGACGGGGCGAAGGGCACATATTCTCCTGTTGTGGCGGCGCCACGCTGGCGCCGGATCAATAGTCCCTGGAATAACGAAGTGCGGCGGAAGATCCCGCATTGGTGCCGGTCTTCGACAGGATGCTCAGCGTCTTCGACAGGGCGACTTCCAGCTGGGTGGCGGTGAAGCCCTTCGAGTCCGTCACCACCTCCACATAGATATTGTTGGAGATATGCTGGCCGACGGCGAGCGACGTGCCGCGCCCGGTATCCTCGTCACCGCCGACGATGCCGATCCGGTCGAGGCCGGACGCGCCCTGCAGCTTGCCCATCGGGTTGAGACCGCCACTGCCGCCGCGCAGGCCGTTGAGCGCGGCCGCCAACTGGATCGCCTGTGTCGCGGACAGATTGGCGACATTGTCACCGAACAGGATGCGCGAGAGAATCTCGTCCTGCGGCAGCGCCGGCGTCGACACGAATGTGATGTCCGGCTGCTGCGCGGTGCCGGCGACGGCGATGCCGGCGCTGACATCGTCAATCTCGGTCAGCGCCTTGATTGCCAGCGTCGGGTTCATCATGTCGCCGTTGAAGGTGATGACGCCCTGATCCAGGTCGAACTGGTGACCCGAGAAGCTGTAGCGGCCGCGAATCACCTCGATCTTGCCGCTGACGCGCGGCTTGGTCGCGGTGCCGGTGACGCGCATGTCGGTCTTCCATTCGGAATCGAGGCCCATGCCGGTCACATAGATCTGATTGTCGGCGCGCAGGCGGATGTCGAGTTTCCAGTTGGTCGGCGATGCCGCGGCGGCCTTGCGGTCGGCGATGCGCTGCGCGAGCACATCCTGGCCCTCGCCCTTGCGGCGGACGCCCTGCAATTCGCGAATCTCGGTGCCGCCCTGCCAGGCGACGCGATAGCGGGTCTCGGGCAGCGACAGGTCGCCCTTGATCAAGCCGCCATTTTCCGCGCTGTTGGTGATAGCGAGGGTGCCGCTGACCACGCTGGTGATCGCTTCGCTGCGGGCGAGGCGGGCATGGTCCATCTTGACCGCGATGTTCATCGGGAAGCCGCTGTCGGCGGCCAGGCCCACCGTGCCGCTGGCCTGGACCGTGCCGTTGCCGGCGCGGCCGGAGAAGTCGCGAATGTCGAGCCGATCGTTGGTGAAGCGGCCGTCGAGCTTCATCTGGGTGACGCGGGTGCCGAAACTCGTATTGTCATAGGTCAGCGCATTGGCGCGGACCAGGCCGTTAAGCTGCGGCGCGGTCAGTCGGCCGCCGAAATCGGCCGCGACCGCGATGCCGCCGCTCAGCCGCTGATCGGCAAGGCCGGCGAAGGAGAAGAGCACGTCGGCCGGGCCGGCATAGCGAATGCCGCCGCCCAGCGGCGCGGCCATCAGCTGTTCCGACCAGTTGGCGCCCGGTCCCGGCGGGGCCATGGTGGCGACGAAGCGGCCGATCGTGCTGTTGCCCTTGCGGATGAGGCCGCGCATGTCGCCGCCGGCGGAGGACAGCTTGCCCTCGACATTCATCGACACTGCGTCGGACACGGCGGCCAGGCTCGACCGGCGGAAATCGCTGATCGCCAGGCGCGTGGTCGCGGTCGGGAAGGCGGTGCCGCTCTGGCTGTAATCGACCATGCCGGTCGCCTTGCCGCCGATGCCCAGGCCCGGATTGGCGACATTGGCGATGGCTAGGTCGAAATCCTTGAAACGGGCCTGCAGCGCCGTGTCCGTGCCGAAATGGCCAGCCAGATCGACCTTGCCCTGCGGCAGCACCAGGCTGACCGGTTCCAGCCGATAGCCGGTCTTTCCAGCGCGGATGATCGCCGGCTGGTTCAGGCGGAAATCGACATTGCTGGCCTTGCCCTGCAGCGCGACGGCATAGAGGTCGGGGCGCAGCGCGGCGTTGACCGCGACCGAGAAGGGCACGCCGCTGGAGCCGTCGGCGACCAGCTGGGCCTTGCCCCGCCCGCCCTGATAATCGAGTTTCGCCCGCGCCTTGCGCACGACATAGTCGCCATAGGCGGCATTCGCCATCTGCACGTCGGCGATCACCTTGGGCTGGTCGCTCAGCAGCATGGAGGCGGTGACGATGGCGCGGCCGATGACGATGTCGGCCTCGCCCGGCAGCTTGGCATTGCTGGCGACGGCGTTGACGTCGACGCCCTGCAGCTTGCCCACGGCGTTGAGCTTCACCGCGCCGGTGATGCCCGATCCGTTCATTGCGAGCTGGCCGGTGAAAGGGCCGGCACTGGATTGCTGGATGCGGCCGTTCATGTCGACGCCGGCGAAGCGCGCCTTGGTCACGTCGATGGTCAGCGGGCCTTGCGCGGTGCGGATCAGCACATTGGCGAAGAAGGGGCCATAGGGCGATCCGCCGGTGGCATCGAGGCGATAGCCGGCCGGTTCGCCATTCAGCTTGGCGACGACATCGGTCAGTTGCACCCCGACATTGGGGCGCGGCGCGCGCAGCACCGCCTGCGGCCGGTCCGCCGTGCCGCGCACGGTCAAGAACAGCGGGCCATATTGTTTGGAATAGGCTTCGGTGTCGAAGGCGAGCTGGCCGTTGGTGTCATAGCTGCCCGAACCGGACTTGATCTGGAAATTGGGTGCGGCACCCTTCAGCCCCGCCAGCGTGAACTTGCCCTCCGGCGTCATGCCGATCCGGCCGGACATCACCGCATTGCCGCCCAGGAAGTCACGGACCGAGGCATTTTCCCAGCGCGCGGTGCGCACGCCGAACATGCCCGACAGGCCGAAGCCGCCCTTGGGACCGGGGATCAGCTTGACGTCGGTGTTGAGGTTGACGATGCCGACGCCGTCGATCCGATAGTCGTTGACCCGGCCCTTCAGCGCGCCGCGATAGATGGCATTGTCGAGATCGGCCAAGACGATGGCGGTGGCGTCGATCTTGTCGCTGTCGAGCTTGAGATTGTCGCTGATCAGCTTGCCGCCGGCATAGGCAAAGTCGCCCTTCACTCGCAAATTGGTCATCAGGCCGCCGGCGGCGGCATTGAGGCCGGTGACGCGCTTGGCCGTCGCATTGACCGGGATGCGGATGCGATCGGCGTCGATCACGGCGCGACCGCTGGCCTTCAGATTCTCGATGCCGGTGGCGTCGAAGGCGAGGGATGTGGCGCTGATGTCATAATCGATGAACGGCGTCGCCATCGGCCCGTCGAGGATGATCGAGGCACGGACATCCTTGCCCTTCACCTTGTCCATGAAGGCGCCCGGTTGCAGCAGCGCGGCATTGATCTTGAGCGCGCTGAATGTGCTCTTACCCAGGTCCACCAGACCCTGCGCATCGGCCGACATGGCCGGCGAGCGCAGCGACCCCTTGAGGTTGACGCGCCGTTCGTTGAGGCCGGCGAACAGATCGACGTCGAGCTGCGGCCGGGTCAGCCGGTCGGCAATGTCGCCATAGACGAGGCCGGGGCGCAGCGGCCCCTTGGCGGTGAAGCTGCCGTCGCGGGCGGCGAGCGCGATATTGGCCAGTTCGCCCTTGGGCGTGGTGGCGATCAGCTTGCCGTTCCAGGCCTGCCAGGTGCCCTTGCCGTCGAGCGAGGCGGTCATGCCGTCGGGCAGGCCGCTCATCGCCGCGATCACGCCGCCCTTGGGCGCGGTCAGCGTGCCGCTCATCGCCAGGCGATTCTGTGCCGGCACCGCGTCCAGCTTCGCCTGCAGCCGATCGCCGCTGTCGACCACCGCATTGGCGGACAGCTGGGCACGGCCGTCGGCGATATGGACGACGCTGTCGATCGCGATTTCGCGCTTCTGGCCGATCACCGGCTTGGCGAGCAGGAAACGGTCGAGCCGCATCCGGTCGACGTCGATATCGAGGTCGGGCAGGATCGGCGCATTGGGATCGGTCGGGGTCTGGTTGAATTGCGGGCTGCGCGCCAGCACCACCAGCGGGCTTTCCAGATTCTGGACCGAGATGTGATTTTGCAGATAGCGGAACGGGCGCCAGACGACATGGACCCTGGGGCTGACCGCGAAAACGCCCTTGGGATCGCGCAGGATCAGGTCGTGGATGGTCATGTCGCTATAGATCGATCCCTCGATCCGGCCGACCTCGATCCCCATGCCCGATTCCATCTTGAGCGCGGCGATCTGCTTGATGAGGAAACTCTTGCCCGGCTGGGTATCGAGGAACAGCAGCAGGCCCGCGACCAGCACCACGAGCCCGACGATCAGGCCGGCCAGGCCGATGGCGATCTTCTGCCACAGCGGGCGGCCCTGGCGGATCACCACGGTCTCGGTCGCTTCGGGCGCGGGGGGAGGGGTATCTTCCGCCATCAGAAGGCCTGTCCGATACCGATGTAGAGGGCGAATTTGGATTCGCCGGGCTGGCGGTTGATCGGCATGGCTATATCTGCGCGGAAGGGTCCGAAATTGGTGTAGAAACGTCCGCCCAGGCCCACGCCATAGCGAATGTCGGAAAATTGCGGGATCTGGCTTTCATAGACCTGGCCCGCATCGACGAAGGCGACGACGCCATAATTGCCGAAGCGATAGCGGCCCTCGACCGCGAATTCATTGACTGATCGGCCGCCGATCGGATCATTGTTCGCGTCCTTTGGCCCCAGTTCCTGATAGCCATAGCCGCGCACCGACCCGCCACCGCCGGCATAGATGCGCCGCGAAGGGGCGACATCGTCGCGGGCAACGCCGTTGATCGTGCCGATCTTGGTCCGCGCCGCCAGCACGAAACTGTCGGAAATCGGATAATAGCCGGCCAGGTCGAAGCTGGCGCGGACATAGGGCGAGACATTGCCCTGCAAGGACGCCTCGGGCGACACGCGCAGATTGGCGCGGAAGCCGCTGGTGGGGTTGAGCAGGTCGTTGGAGCGGTCATAGCCGACCTGCACCGGCAGTGCGCCGATGAAATAGGTCAGCCGCTTGTTTTCCCCGCTTTCGTCGATCGTGGTATTTTCGTTCGAAAGCAGGATTTCGCCGCCATAGGTATAGGTCCAGCGCTTCTGGAAGATCGGTGTGGACTGGCGCGACCAGCTGGCATTGAGGCCCAGGGTGAAGGCTTCATAGGCGTCATATTTCTGATGGTTGACGCCGGCGCCGGCCTGGAAAGTCTTGTCGCGCTTGCCCGCATTGGACCGGCGGAAGGTGCCCGATACGCCCTGTTCCTGGGTGCCGGCGATGACGCTGGCGATCAGGGCGCCTTCGGGCGGGAACAGATTGCGATGGGTCCAGCTGCCTTCGGCGCGGAAGCCCTGTCCGGTGCCATAGCCCAGTTCGCCGGCCAGCCGCCGGGCCGGGCCGGCTTCCTGATCGACATGCAGATCGACATATTCGGTGCCATCCGGGCCGGGCTCGCCGGTCTGGACCGGATCGACCGCGACGCTGGCGAACAGGCCGGTCGCGACCAGCGCCTTGCGCAGATCGTCGACCTTGCGGCTGTCATAAAGGTCGCCTTTGTCGAAGCGGGCGATCACCGCCATATGGTCGGCGCCGAACGCCTGCTTCTCGCCGCTGGTGGTAATGGTGCGGAATGTGCCGCGCGGGCCTGGCTCGACCGGCAGCGTATAGTCGCCGGTCACGGTCGCGGGATCGAGCAAGATGTCGCGGTCGCCGATCCTGGCGAAGGCATAGCCCTGTTCCGGCAGCTTGAGCGCAACATTGGCCTCCGCCGCCTCGACCGCTGTGGCGACGATATAATCGCCGGTCTTCAAGGTCAGGCTGTCGCGGATCAGGCCGGGCGGGATGGTCTCGGGCGCATGGATGACGATCTCGCCCATCTTGTAGCGCTTGCCCGGCGTCACCGACAGGATCGCCTTCAGCGTGCCATCCTGCTGCTGGTCGAGCGAGGCGAGGGCGGTGGCATCATAATAGCCTTCCGAATGGAACAGCCGCACCGCCAGTTGCTCGTCGGCCTGGGCGCGCTGCTGCACCATCGATGCGGTCTCGGCCTTGCCCTTGCCATCGACCAGGGCGGATGCGGCACGGAACTCATCCTCCAGACCGGTCTTGCCGAACCCGTCGAGCTGGGTCGCATAGCGGACCTCGGGCATCTTTTCGTCGCTGTCATCATCGGCGACATTTTCCGGCACGGTCACGCTGTCGAGCGCGGGCAGCGGCTGGGCCAGTTCGGTTTCGACCGGCGGTTCGGTGGCGGGGGGGCAGTTCGGCGCCGGTCGCGGGCGTCGTGCCGCTGGCCGGCGCGCTGCCTTGGGCACTGCCCTGGGCCGGCATCTGCTGGTCGAGCCAGTCGTCGATCGAGGGCAAGGGGGCCTTGCTGTCGGTCGCGCTATTGCTGGCCTTGTCGTCGACGCTGCCGGCGCCGGGCAGGCGCGCGTTGAACTCGTCGTCGGGCAGGATCGGTTCTTCGTCGGCGGGCGCTGTGGTGCTGGGGGCGCTGGCCGGGACCGTCTGCGCCATCAGGGGCAGGGGAGAGGCGGCTGCCATGATCATGCCCAGCGCATGCCGAACATATCTCGCCTGCCGCTTCTTCATCTGTCTGCGATGCCCCTTTCGCACCGGGCATCCCATATGTCCGGCAAACAGGCAATACGCCCAATGACTTGCAACGGTTCCGCCTGCGTGACGATTTCGCCCGGCGGCGCGGCGCTTCCATCGGTGCCCCCGCCGGTCTAGAGCCGCTTCATGACATTTGCGCTCAACATCACCCGTTCGATCACTGGCCAGCCCTGGCGCTGGCGCGGCCTGGGGGCGGACGCGCGTTCGCCCGGCTATCAGCCCGACGATCTGGTGGCGCAACTGCTGCTGGCGCGCGGCTGTCCGCCCGACGGGGTGGAGGCGCATCGCAATCCCACCATCCGCCATTTCATGCCCGACCCCAGCCTGTTCCGCGACATGGACGCGGCGGCCGAGCGGCTGGCCGATGCGGTCCAGCGCGGCGAGGATGTGCGCATCTTCGGTGATTATGACGTCGATGGCGCGACCAGCGCGGCGCTGCTGATCCGGTTGCTGCGTGACATTGGCCTGGATGCCCGGCCCTATATCCCCGACCGCTTG
This sequence comes from Sphingobium sp. SG1, assembly GCF_057063145.1. Taxonomy (NCBI): domain Bacteria; kingdom Pseudomonadati; phylum Pseudomonadota; class Alphaproteobacteria; order Sphingomonadales; family Sphingobiaceae; genus Sphingobium; species Sphingobium sp. SG1. Next base: position 80,759 of record NZ_JBVVOJ010000004.1, read on the forward strand.
ATGGAAGGCTATGGCCCGTCGGGTGAGGCGCTGGTGCGGCTTGCGGGGGATGGCGCGCAACTGATCGTCACCGTCGATTGCGGCGCGCAGGCGTTCGAGGCGCTCGACATGGCTAAGGCGGCCGGGGTCGATGTCGTCGTCGTCGACCATCATAAATGCGCGGCGGCGCTGCCGGTGGCGCTGGCCCTGGTCAATCCCAACCGGCTGGACGAAAATGATGCTGCGGCCGTCCATGGCCATCTTGCCGCCGTCGGCATGGCCTTCCTGCTGGGCGCGGCCCTGCTGCGGACGCTGCGTGCGCGCGGCTGGTTCGCGACCCGGCCGGAGCCGGCGATCATGGAATTGCTCGACATCGTCGCGCTGGGCACCGTCGCCGACGTCGCGCAGCTCAAGGGGCTCAACCGCGCCTTCGTGGCGCAGGGGCTCAAGATCATGGCCAAGCGGCGCAATATCGGTCTCGCCGCACTGATGGACGCCAGCCGCCTCAATCGTGCGCCGCTCTGCCATGATCTGGGCTTCGCGCTCGGGCCGCGCATCAATGCCGGCGGGCGTGTCGGCAAGGCGGATCTGGGGGTGCGGCTGCTGACCACCGAAGATCCGGCCGAGGCCGCGCGAATCGCCGCCGAACTGGATCGATTGAACGAGGAACGGCGCGCGATCGAATCGATCGTGCAGGAACAGGCGGAGGCCTTGCTGGCGGCGCAGGACAATCGGGCCGTGGCGCTGGTCGCCGGGCCGGGCTGGCATCCCGGCGTCATCGGCATCGTTGCCGGGCGGCTCAAGGAACGGGCCGGCCGTCCCGCCATCGTCGTCGCGCTGGACGAGGATGGCGTGGGCAAGGGGTCGGGACGCTCCATTTCCGGCGTCGATCTGGGCGCGGCGGTGCTGGCGGCCAAGGATAGCGGCCTGCTGGTCGCGGGCGGCGGCCATGCGATGGCGGCGGGGCTTACCGTGATGGCGGACAAGGTCGATGCGCTGGCCGACTTCCTAGATGATCGCCTGTCGGCCGCCGTCGCGCGTGCGCGGGACGAGCGGGCGCTGCTGATCGACGCGGTGCTGGCGCCGGCCGGGGTCAATCCCGACTTCGTCGCCGCGATCGAGGCGGGCGGCCCCTATGGCGCAGGCTGGCCCGCGCCGTTGATCGCCGCCGGGCCGATGCGGGTGATTCGCGCCGATGTGGTCGGCAATGGCCATTTGCGGGCGATCATGGCGGGCGATGATGGCCGGTCGATCAAGACGATCGCCTTCCGTCAGGCCGAGTCGGAACTGGGTCAGGCGATTCTGGGTGCGCCGCGCGACCGTCGGCTGTGGGTGGCGGGCCGTGCGAAGATCGATGACTGGGGCAGCCGACCCGCCGCAGAGCTGCATCTGGAGGACGCCGCCTGGGCCGATTGAGAAAGATTGCAATTTTCTTGCGCAAAGGGGGTTGACCCTTTCGCCGGTCCCGCCTAATTGCGCCCTCGCTTCGCAGCGCTGCCACGGCGGCGACAACGAACGGCCCCTTCGTCTAGCGGTTAGGACGCGGCCCTTTCACGGCTGAAACACGGGTTCGATTCCCGTAGGGGTCACCACCTTCACAGCAAGGTGGTGCATCGCTATGAGAGCGAACCTGTCCCTGTCAGGGACCATCCAGCAGCAGATATTCTCGATCGGTCCACGCACCGGCATCTGGGTTCCACGCGCGGCGAGCCCTCTTGTGGTTGATGGCCGAACCGCGGAGATTGCGAAAAAAAAGGCCCGAAGCCATATGAAGCTCCGGGCCAAGAAAAGGTTGCCCCACCGGGGCCTCCTTCGGGTCGCGCTGATTCCCTAGGGAAATCTCCTCGGCATGGCCGTGATGCAGATCACATATTTTCCGAGAATCATCCTGCCCTCCTGTTCATCCGGAGCGCATAGGCTATGCCGGTAACGGAACGATCGATCGTCACCGAGGAGTGGAGGATTGCAGGTCGAGGAACAGGTCGAGGTGCTGGCAGCGGTTTTCCGATGTGATCGGAAGGCGGCAGAGCTGCTGCGCCGCGTGCTGGTTCCGCAGCAGGTCGGTGCCAAGCAGATATTGGCCCGGCAAGGGGAGGCGTCGCACCATTGCTGGCTGATCGTCGACGGCTGCGTGGCGGTGCAGACCTTTGGCATCGACGGCCAGCGCCAGCAATTGGCGCGTCATGGGCCGGGGGAATTTTTCGGCGCCTATCCAGCGCCCACGACGCACCGGGCGGAGATAGAGGTGCTGGTCGAGAGCCGCCTGTTGCGCGCGGAGGCACAATCGCTGGCTGCGCTGGTGGCGGGCGATGCGCAGATCGGCGCGGGCATGGCCTGGCTGCTGGCGCGGCAACTCGACCGGGCGCTGGATCGAATGGCGACCCGGTCCACCTATAGCGCGGCCGGGCGGGTCTATAGCGAATTGCTCGCGCTGGCCGATGGTCGCGACCATATCGTGCCAGCGCCGCAGGTCACCACCCTGGCGCTGAGCGCGAATACGACCCGCGAGACCGCGTCCCGCGCGATCGCCGTGCTGATCCGGCGCGGCATCGTCAGTCGGGAAGATGGTCAGATGCAGATCCATGCGCCGCGCATGCTGGCGGACATGGTCGTCTGAAGGCGCGCGCCGTCAGTTGGACGGCGGATAATAATGGCCGACCGGGCAATCGCCCTGGCGGGTCATCACTTCGCCGGCAATCTCGAACCGATAGCCGGGGCCTTGCAGCGCCATGGCGGCGGCCTGTGGCCAGGGCATGCAGATGCTGCCGGCCGGTGCGGCTGGCGCCAGGAGCAGCGCCAGGCATTCCTCGCCATCGATCGGATCATTCGGCATGACCGTTTGATATTCCAGCGCCAGCCCATGGTCCGGCCAGTCCCTCAGGATCAGGCTGGCCTGGAGCATGGCGGTGGCCATATCGTCGAATGCCTGGAAATGCAGGCCATTGGCGCTTTCGCGCATGGCTGGCGCGAGGCGCGTCGTCGATGCCAGCACAGCCTTGTTGGCGGCCTTGGGCAGCGCATCGCCAGAGGGAGGCATTGATTGTTCGAGGATGATCTTGCGCACGGGCAATGTGCGTGACTGCCACAGCCGATAGGCAGGGGCAGGCTGATCCGAGGCGCGCCCGATATGCAGTGCGATGGCCTGTGTCGCAAAGGCGTCGGCACGGCGCAGCGCCAGTCCCATGGCGATCTCGCACCCCTTGTCGATCGCCGCGTTGGACAGGCTGGTGATGGCGTCGGGCGCTTCCAGGCTGTCGGCCATGTCGATCAGGCGATCGAAGCGGGCGAGCCAATGGTCACCGAACCGGCCGACCGAGCTTTGCCGAAAGACGTCGAGACTTGTCGGCAGGACGATATGCAACTGGATGCCCCGGAAAAGGGCGCATTCGGCGATCAGGATATCGGCCCCGGCGGCGAGCGCCCCGAAGGCGGCACCCGGCGCAATCTGGTCGAGCGCCGCCTCGATCTTGCCGCGCGCTTCCTCCTCATTGTCCGGCAGGCCGATGATGCCGCTGAAATAGAGGCTGGGTGGCGGGCGCAGCGGATCGAGGATTGCGGTAGAGCGCCCCTGCCTGGTCAATATCTCGTGGAATTGCCGCAGCGTCGCGGCATGATCTTCCCAGGCGTCCGGCGCCGCCGCCATAGCCTGTGCCAGGGCGGCCTGCGCTGCGGCCTCGTCACCCAGCAGCAGATGGGCTTCGGCCGCGGTCGCCGCCAGCCAGTAGCGCGTTTCCTGCACATGATCGCCGCTGTCGAGCAGTGCCAGCACCTGGCGGGCGAGGTCGGCCGCGTCGGCGGGGCGATCGTTCAGAAAGGCGAGGGTGGCGGCATTGATGAGCGGATAGGTGGCGCGGCAGTCGCTGGCCGCCTGGAGATAGGCCTGCCGCGCCTCGTCCAGCAGCGCGGCGCGTTCGGCGCCCTCGCTGCGCAGCGCCCGATCCTTGAGCAGTCGGCCCTTGAGGGTCAGCGCATCGCTGTCGCGTGACGGCAGCAGGCCCGCCGCGCCGAACATCGTCCAGGCGCGAACGGTGTCGCCGCTGCGTGCGACCCTGCGGATTTGCGCAAGGATCGGAAGGATCATGTCGCCACCACCCCGTCGCTGCGCTCAGTCTTCCTTGGGCGGCGGATTCTTGATGTCGGGGTCGATCGACAGCGGGATCCATTTGGGTTCTGTGGCACTGGGATTTTGCAGCAGGTCGATATTGATGTTGAAGCCGTGCCGCGTGCCATATTTACCGCCCTGGTTGTAGCGTGCCTGGAACCGGACGGTCTTGTAGCGGTCCTGATCGGCGTGATAATCATCATAGATCAAGCCGCCGTAAAAGGAAGAGAGCGGCTCCTCGGTCGTGATGGCGTCGTAATTTTTCGAGAAGAACAGCTGATCGCCGATCAGGTTGATTTCCACGATCGAATTTTCGGTGATGGCGATATAGTCATGATCGGTCACGCCGGGCTGTTCATAGCGCAGCGAAACCCAACCCTCCTCGCCCTTCAGTGCGACATTGAACTGCAGCGGCGCGACGCCATCTTCCAGTTCGACCTCGATCAATGGCGCCAGGCCATATTGGGTATAATTCAGCGTCGACATTCTATTTGCTCCCCTTCGTCAATGGTTTGGCCAGCTTGCCCTGCCAGACCCGCCAGTCCTTGTTCGCCGGATCGCGCGCCACCAGGTCGGCGACGTCGGCGCGGGCTTCGGCGCGGAGCGCCTTGGCGCGATCGGTTTCACCCAGATCATAGAGCAGGTTCGACATGGAATAGCGTGCCAGCATCCAGTCCTGCAGATAGCCGGCATTTTTCGGATCACGCCGGAGCAGCGACCGCAGGATCGCGTCCTGCTTTTCGCGCTGCACCAGTGCCGCCCGGTCATCCCCCTGCAAGCGCAGCGCGTCCGCCATCCAGGCATGGCGATTGGCGAGGTCGGCGGCGATCGCCGGATCGCCGGGCGCCAGGCGCTGGACCCGCATCATGGTGTCGAGCGCGCCCTTGCAGCTTTGCAATGTTCTGTCGGGATTCTTCCTGGCGAGGGCGATGGTGCAGATATTGCCCTGCGCATAGCCCAGTTCCCGCCAATAGGCGTCGTTCGCCGGTCGTAACTGCACCAGCCTTTCGGCCAGCGCCTGATAGGATTGGAAGCGCGTCAGGGCGGCGTCGTTCCGATCGCGTATAAAATCGACATAGCCGAGCCAGAATTCGCTCTGGGCATGGGCAAACAGGCGTTGCGGGTCGTTCGGCGCGGCGGCCAGCAGGGTGGCCGTGACGCGATAGGCCTCGCGGAATTGGGCGATGGCCTCTGGCGTGTCGCCGCGCTTGAAATCATCCTCGCCCATGGCCTGCAGGATGCGGGCGCGCCGTTCGAGCGAGTCGCCCGGCAATGTTTCCAGGTCGGGCTGGTCGGCATAATAAGCGAGCGCACGCTTGTTCACCGTCTGCAGCACGTCGAGCCGGCCAACGCCCTCCAGCTTTTCCCGCAGATCGGTCAGCATGAATTCGATCAGTCCCTCTGCCTGCTGGCGCTGGCTTTCTGCCTCGCTCCTTGCCCGCGCGACAAAGACCAGCATCGCCGCCATCAATAGGACAAGAAAAAGCGCAACAAATGTGACGGCTATCACACGGCGCAACTGGCGCTGGGCGTCGCGCTGGATGATCTGGTCGAGCGGTACGCCGGTCAGGCCGGCGACGATCTTCAGCCGGGCCAGTTTGGGGCCGTCGCTGTCGGCGCGGAAATCGGCGGCGATCGGTTCACGCTCTATGCCATCGGCGTCGCGCGCGATCAGCGCGGCGGGAAAGCTGTCGACCGGCTCACCCGCGACCAGCGCGGCGATGATCGGCCGATCGGGATGAAGTTCGCGGAACAGCGCGATTTCCGCATTGACCCAGCGCGACGCCTTCGCCGCTGGCGAGCATAGCACCAGCAGGGCGTCCGACTGGGACAGGGCCAGGCGCACCTGTTCGTCGAGGCTGGAAGCAGCCGGCAATTCGGCGCGATCGCGAAAGATCGGGGTCAGCCGGCGCGGGACCGCCGCCCGGCCGGCCTGTATGCCGACCAGGCGCCTGGGCATCCGATAGGTTTCCAGCCAATGATGCAGCTTTCCCGCCGCGCGCTCGTCGGCATGGCTGTAGCTCAGAAAAGCACGATATTGGCGCGCGCCGACCGTGGCAGGCGCCTCCTTGACCTTGTTCATGCGCGACCCGCACTCACTCCATTGTCCCCCACCTGTCATTGTCGGCGTGAGCCCGGTCGGCGATACATGGTCGCCATCTTGTCGGACCCCGCCGCAATCTCCTTGGGGTGTGCCAGAAAAACATGATTCATCAAGGGGAAGCGTCGCATCGTCGGGATGACGCGGTCTTTGGCGGACGCCTAGACGTCGCTCATCCCGGCCGCCTCGCGATCGTCCGCGCCCAGCGCGACGAATTGCGCGATCAGCCAGGATGCGGCGGGGCCGGGCGGGGTGTCGCGGCGCCAGATGCCGGAAAAGCGATAGGTGCCGCCGGGATGATCGGGCATGGCGAGCCGCACCAATGTGCCCGCGACCAGATCCGCCTCGATCATCGGCAGTGGCATATTGCCCCAGCCAATCCCTTCGCGCAGCAGCGCATGCTTGGCGCCCAGGTCGGCGAGGCGCCAGGTCTTGGGGCTGGCGACCGAGAAATCGCGGCCTTCGGTAAAGCGCGACCGATCGGTCAGCACCAGCTGGGTATAGTCGCGACCGGCGCCCGGCGCGATCGCCTCCATCCGGCCGAGCGGATGATCGGGCGCGGCGACCGGGACCATCGGCACCAGCCCGGCGGACATGCTCTCAATCCCCTCGACCCCGGCCGACAGCGGCCCGGAAATGCCGATCACCGCGCCCCGATCCAGCACCATCGCCACGATCGCGCCCAGCGCCTCGGCATGGAGGCGCAACTGCACCGTGGGAAATTCCTTGGCGAAGGCGCGGAGCACCTTGCCCAGCCGTTCGGCCGGCAACATGACGTCGACCGCCAGATTGACCTCCGCCTCCAGCCCGTCGAGCAGGCCCTTCACCTTGGCGCGCAGCCCGTCCATGCCATGGGCGATGCTGCGGGCCTCCGCCAGCAGGGCGCGGCCGGCGACGGTGAGCTGCGGCTTGCGCGTGCCTTCGCGCTCGAACAGCAGCACGCCCAGCTGCGCCTCCAGATTGGCGATGCCATAGCTGATGACCGACACGGCACGATTGAGCTTGCGCCCGGCGGCGGCGAAGCTGCCGGTGTCGACGATGGTGAGGAAGATGCGCAGCTGGTCGAAGGTCGGGGTGCCGGGATTGTTCACTGTTCGATTTCCTGGAACGTTTCGATGGATTTTATCCATCTGAACGGAAATGCGTTCAAGCGCTAATTGGGTCTTCGACAGGGCGGTCCCATGATGGATGCACCGCCCGCAGGAGACACAAGATGATCGAACTTCGTCCTTTCGACAGCCTGGGTGGTGCCAATCATGGCTGGCTGGATGCTAAACATCATTTTTCGTTCGCCGGCTATCATGATCCCGCCCGCGTCCATTGGGGCAATCTGCGCGTCTGGAATGACGATACGATCGCGCCGGGCACCGGTTTCCCGCCGCACCCGCACCGCGACATGGAAATCATCACCTATGTCCGCGAAGGCGCGATCACCCATCAGGACAATCTGGGCAACAAGGGCCGGACCGAGGCCGGCGATGTGCAGGTCATGTCGGCCGGCACCGGCATCACCCATTCGGAATATAATCGCGAGGATGTGACGACGCAGATCTTCCAGATCTGGATCATCCCGACCCGCGACGGCGAAGCACCCAGTTGGGGCTCGCGTCCCTTCCCCAAGGGCGAGCGCAGCGGCCAGTTCGTGACGCTGGCGTCGGGTTACGGGAATGACAATGACGCGCTGCCGATCCGCACGGATGCGCGGGTTGTCGCCGCGACGCTCAAGGCCGGCGAGAGCGCCGAATATCCGATCGGCAAGGATCGCAAGGCCTATCTGGTCCCGGCGACCGGCGCGATCCAGATCGACGATGTGCGGGCCAATGCCCGTGATGGCGTGGCGATCCAGGATCTGGATGTCATTCGCGTGACGGCGATCGAGGATAGCGAGATCGTGCTGGTCGACGCGGCCTGACGATAAAAAGGGAAGGGGCGCGGGTAATGCGCCCCTTCTTTTCCAGAATATAGAACAGAGTGACCGATTTTATCCGGCTGATCCTGAAAGCGCCATCGCGCTAGAAGGAAGGCAAGGTAACGGTCCAGACGAACAGGGAGCCTTCTCATGCTGAACATCGCCACCCCGCGCCTCAGCTCCGCCGAATGGCTGGACGTGAAGGCAACCTTGAGCGCCGTTGCCGATTGCGGCTGTGGCGAACCGGCGGCGGCCGGCCCGGTGCGCTCGCGGATCGGCCATGCGCTCGACGCGATCCTGGGACCGAAGAAGGCCCAGCCGGTCACGCTCGCCCCGCATCTGCATGATGTTCGCGAATTTCTCTGCGAATCCGGCCGCACCCGCGCGATCGCCGAACGCCATGTCCCCACACTTGCCGCGCAGGGCTATAGCCGCGCCCAGATCGAGGCGCTGGCGCTGCTCGGCGCCTGACCCCATTTTCCGAAAAGAGGATAAGTCCCATGTCCATCCGCACTTCAGAGGTCGATGGCGTCGATCTGGTCATCCTGCCCCCGGTCCGCGATCTGGGCGATGGCTTTTCGGTCCGCCGCGCGCTGCCGTCCGCGCATCGCCGCATGGTCGGCCCCTTCATCTTCTTCGACCAGATGGGCGAGGCGACCTTCAACAGCGGCGAGGGGCTGGACGTGCGCCCGCACCCGCATATCGGCCTCGCCACCGTCACCTATCTGCTGGAGGGCGAAATCCTGCACCGCGACAGCGTCGGATCGGTCCAGTCGATCCGCCCCGGCGAGGTCAACTGGATGACCGCCGGCAGCGGTATCGTCCATAGCGAGCGGACCAGTGACGAGAATCGCGCCAAGGGCGGCAAGCTGTTCGGTCTGCAGACCTGGGTTGCGCTGCCGACGCAGGCGGAGGAAGTCGATCCGGGTTTCGCCCATCACAAGGCCGACGAAATCCCGACGATCGAGGATGCGGGCACCCGCCTGACCCTGATCGCCGGCAGTTCTGACGGTCTGGTGTCGCCGGTGAAGACCTTCTCCGACATGGTCTATGCCGATATCGTGCTGCAGGACGGCGCCCGCTATCAGCTCAAGGCCGAGCATGTCGAACGCGCCATCTATGTGGTGCAGGGCGAAGTCGAGGTGATCGGCCAGACCGGCGGCTTTGCGACCGGCGAACTGGTGGTGTTCAAGCCCGGCGCGGAGATCATCCTTCGGGCCAAAGGCGCGACCCGGCTGATGCTGATGGGCGGCGAACCGCTGCCCGAGAAGCGCCATATCTTCTGGAATTTTGTCTCGTCCTCGCCCGATCGGATCGAGCAGGCCAAGGCCGACTGGCAGGCCCAGCGCTTCGCCCCGGTGCCGGACGAGCATGAATTCATCCCCCTCCCGGCATAAGGAGCAGCATCATGGCCCAGGGCAGCGCCCATGTCGGCAAGGACCGGTATCGCACGGAAATCGTCGTCGGCGGTCATGCCATCACCGCCGACGAGCCGGAGGCGCTGGGCGGCGCCAATCTTGGCCCGGCGCCCTATGATCTGCTGCTGGCGGCGCTGGGTGCCTGCACCGCGATCACGCTGCGCATGTATGCGGAGAAGAAGGGCTGGCCGCTTGAATCGCTCGACGTCGCGCTGCGGCTGTCGGGCAAGGAGGAAAAGCGGATCGACCGAACGCTGACGATCGTCGGGCTGGACGCGGAACAGCGGGCGCGGTTGGCCGATGTTGCCGAGCGGACCCCGGTCACGCTAACCTTGAAACAGGGCCTGCCGATCGCGACGACGCTCGGCTAATGCCCAACATCCGTTCGTTTCGAGCGAAGTCGAGAAATGGCGGCGCTAACGGTTCTCGACAGGCTCGAACCGAACGGGATTAGGGATTCGTGCGCAACCGAGCCACGATTGCCCTGGCGGCGCGGGTGACATCGTCCCAGGTGATGTCGAAGCCGGCATCATTGCCATAATAGGGGTCGGTGACCCCGCTGCCCTCGCGTCCCGGCACCAGATCCATCAGCAGCGACAGGCTGGCGGTGCCGTCGGCGGGGCGGATACGGCGCAGATTGGCGAGATTGTCGCTGTCGAGCGCGAAGATATGGGTGAAGCGGTGGAAATCCGCCGGCTTCACCTGCCGCCCGCGATAGCCACTGATGTCGATGCCATGGCGCCGCGCCACCGCCTGCGCGCGTGGATCGGGCGCATCGCCGACATGCCAGTCGCCGGTGCCGGCCGAATCCACCACTATATCCAGCCCGGCCTGTTCGGCCTCCGCTCGCAGCGCGGCTTCGGCAAGCGGGGAGCGACAGATATTGCCGAGGCAGACGAACAGGACTGACGGATGCGTCATTCGGCGGCGGCCGTGCTGAGGCCGAGCGCCGGGATACCGATCGAACGGCGGCCGCCAAAATCGGTGCGCGCGACGATCACGCCCAGCTTCTCCATATATTCGATCAACCGGCGCACACGGCCGGGCGAGCTGGTGCCATAGGCGCGGGCCAGCACCGTGTCCTCCGGGCAGGGCTCGCCCTCCATCGCCGCGCGGGCGATCAGCAGGAAGGGCGCCAGCATATCTTCCGGCACCGGATCGGCGGCGCGGATCGGTTCTTCCCAGCGCGGGTCGGCCGAATCGCTCATGCCGGCGAGCGCCATGGCGAAGCGCTTGCGGAAGGCGGGCAGGTCAAGCGGCGGCTTGCGCAGCCCCTTCATCCGGCAGCGGACGCCGAAATCCTGGAACAGGGCAGCGACGCTGGGGACGGCTTCGCCCAAGTCCGCGACGATCTCGTCCAGCACGGCGATCACGATCGGCTCATTCTCGCCGAAATCCAGTTCCGGCGCGGCGGGCTTGGCCGACGGCACATCGGCGAGCTGGCGCATGATTTCCTCGGCCGGGCGGGCAGGCGGTTCGGCGCGGGGCGGGGGCGGCGGCATCGATTCTTCCTCGACCCGCGCGAACAGCAATTCCTGAAAATCCTCGCCGGTGGTGATCGGCGGCGGCATCAGCTTGTGTGTGCCGCCACGCGTGCCGGTCTTCACGGCACCGATCTTCACCGCGACCGGGCGGCGGGCGATCGCCGGACCAAGCCCCAGGAAACGGCCACGCTCCAGATCGCGGATCTGCTCGGCCTGGCGCCGTTCCATGCCCAGCAGGTCGGCGGCACGGGCCATGTCGATATCCAGGAAGGTGCGGCCCATCAGGAAGTTGGACGCTTCGGCCGCAACATTCTTGGCGAGCTTGGCCAGGCGCTGGGTGGCGATGACGCCGGCCAGGCCGCGCTTGCGGCCACGACACATCAGGTTGGTCATGGCCGCGAGCGACAGGCGCCGGGCCTCGTCCGACACATCGCCGGCGGCGACCGGGGCGAACATCTGCGCCTCGTCCACCACCACCAAAGCGGGATACCAATGGTCGCGCGGTGCATCGAACAGGGTCGACAGGAAGGTCGCGGCGCAGCGCATCTGCGCTTCCAGTTCCAGCGACTCGAGGCTCAGCACCACCGACGCGCGATGTTCGCGGATGCGGGCCGCCATCTTGACGATCTCGCGCTCATTATAGTCGCCGGCGTCGATCACGACATGGCCATATTCGTCGGCCAGGGTGACGAAATCGCCTTCCGGGTCGATCACGACCTGCTGCACCATCGGCGCGCTTTCCTCCAGCAGGCGGCGCAGAAGATGCGACTTGCCCGACCCGGAATTGCCCTGGACGAGCAGACGGGTGGCAAGCAGTTCCTCGACATCGACCAGCACGGGATTGCCCGTGCCGTCATTTCCTATGCTGATGCTGGCGGTCACGAACGTCCTTTGGCCCAGCCTGTGGCCTGCGCGCAACCCGTATTGGGTAGTTTGCCAGCGTTGGCCGCGTAATATCTTGACCATCGCATTGTTGCGATGCAGCATCGATCCATCATGGAGAGCATAAACCCCGCCCAATCCGCGCCTGCGATCACGCAGAATCCCGACATCCGTTATCTGGGACGCCTGCTGGGCGATGTCATTCGGGCCTATGGCGGGGAGAAACTCTACAAGCAGACCGAATATATCCGCTCCGCCTCGGTCGATCGCGCGCGCGGGCTGCAGGGCGCCGACCTGACCGACACGGGCCTGGATGCCCTCAATCTCGACGACACGCTCAACTTCACCCGCGGCTTCATGCTGTTCTCGATGCTCGCCAATCTGGCCGAGGATCGGCAGGGCGTGGCGGCGGAACCGGGTGCCGATGTCGCGTCGGCGGTGGCCAAGCTCGAATCGCATGGCATCGGCAAGGATGCGGTGCTGGAATTGCTGTCGCACAGCCTGATCGTGCCGGTGCTGACCGCCCACCCGACCGAGGTGCGGCGCAAGAGCATGATCGATCACAAGAATCGCATCGCCGACCTGATGCAGCTCAAGGATGCCGGACGGACCGAGACGGATGATGGCGAGAATCTGGACGAGGCGATCTTCCGCCAGATCGCGCTGCTGTGGCAGACGCGCCCGCTGCGCCGCGAAAAGCTGTTCGTGCAGGACGAGATCGACAATGTCCTGACCTATTTCCGCGACATCTTCCTGCCGACGCTGCCGGCGCTCTATGGCCGGTGGGAACGGGTGCTGGGCGCGCGGCCGCACAGCTTCCTGCGGGTCGGCAACTGGATCGGCGGCGACCGCGACGGCAACCCGTTCGTCCAGGCGCCGCAGCTGCGATCGGCGCTGGGCCGCGGCTGCGAGGCGGCGCTGGCCTATTATATGGAATCGATCCATGCGCTGGGCGCGGAACTGTCGGTCTCGACCGAACTCGCCCATGTGCCCGAAGCGGTGCTGGCGCTGGCGGAGGCGAGCGGCGACGCGTCGCCCAGTCGGCAGGACGAACCCTATCGCCGGGCCATTTCGGGCATCTATGCGCGGCTGGCGACCACCTATGTCCATCTGGTCGGCAAGGCGCCGCCGCGCCCGTCGGCACTGAAGGGCGAGCCTTACGCCGCGCCGGGCGATTTCCGCCGCGATCTCGTCACCGTGGCGCAGGGGCTGGCGAGCGAGGGCGATGGCGCGCTGTCGACCGGGGGGGCGCTCGGCCGGCTGATCCGCGCGGTCGAGACATTCGGCTTCCATCTCGCGACGCTCGACATGCGGCAGAATAGCGACGTGCATCAGCGCGTGGTCGCCGAACTGCTGAAGGTCGCCGGGGTCGAGGCGGATTATGCCGGGCTGGACGAGTTTGCCCGTATCGCCCTGTTGCGCAGGGAACTGGCGACCAACCGGCCGCTCGGCACGCGCTTTTCGGAATATTCCGAAGAGACGGCGTCGGAGCTGGCGATCGTCCATGCCGCGGCCGAGGCGCACCGCACCTATGGGCCGCAGTGCATCACCCATTATATAATTTCCAAGGCCGAAAGCGTGTCCGACATGCTGGAGGTCAATATCCTGCTGAAGGAGGCGGGCCTGTGGCGCGCGCCGGAAAATGGCGACCCGGCCAAGGCGGCGATCATGTCGATCCCGCTGTTCGAGACGATCGGCGACCTTGAGGCCGCGCCCAAGATCATGACCGCCTATTTCGGCCTGCCCGAAATTGCCGGGGTGGTGCAGGCGCGCGGCCATCAGGAAGTGATGATCGGCTATTCCGACAGTAACAAGGACGGCGGCTACATCACCTCGACCTGGAGCCTGTATAAGGCGAGCCAGGCGCTGGAGCCGGTCTTCGCCGAGGCCGGGGCGGCGATGCAGCTGTTCCACGGTCGTGGCGGCGCGGTCGGGCGCGGCGGCGGCTCCGCCTTCAAGGCGATCCAGGCGCAGCCGCGCGGCAGCGTGCAGGGGCGCATCCGCATCACCGAACAGGGCGAGGTGATCGCCGCCAAGTTCGGCACGCGCGACGTGGCTATGACCAATCTGGAAGCGATGACCAGCGCAACCCTGCTCGCCAGCCTGGAACCCGAGGGCGTGTCGGCGAAGGATGCCGCCCGCTTTGCCGCGGCGATGGATGAACTGTCGAAGAATGCCTTCACCGCCTATCGCGACCTGGTTTACGGCACCGAGGGGTTCAAGGAATTCTTCCGCCAGCTCACCCCGATCCAGGAAATCTCCGGCCTCAAGATCGGGTCGCGTCCGGCGAGCCGGACCAAGAGCACCGCGATCGAGGATTTGCGCGCCATTCCCTGGGTGTTCAGCTGGGCGCAGGCGCGGGTGATGCTGCCGGGCTGGTATGGTTTCGGCCATGCGATCGCCGCGTTCGAGGACAAGGCGCTGCTGGCCGACATGGCGCAGCATTGGTCGTTCCTGCAGTCGGCGCTGGCCAATCTGGAAATGGTGCTGGCGAAGTCGGACCTGGGCATTGCGGCGCGATATTTGCCGCTGGTCGAGGACCAGGCCAAGGCGGAAACGCTGTTCGGGCGTATCCGCGAAGGCTGGTCGCTGACCCATGACGGGCTGCTGGCGGCCACCGGCCAGTCGCGCCTGCTGGAACGGAGCCCGACGACCGAGACGTCGATCCGGCTGCGGCTTCCCTATATCGAACCGCTCAATCTGCTGCAGGTCGAACTGCTCAAGCGCTATCGCGCCGGCGAGGATGATGCCCGGATCAAGGAAGGCATCGAACTGTCGATCAACGCGATCGCGACCGCGCTGCGCAACAGCGGTTGAACTGGAATGCTACGGAGCGGGTTGGGAATGGCCGACCCGCTCTGTAGGATTTGCCGCGCTTAACTTCGCACATTTCCCGCACATTTTGATCGTATCGATCAATTGTGGGAAATCATGTTGCGAGCGGCCAACCGGTCCATCCCTCCTTATAGCATCGCCCCGCTGGGTAGGACAGGCGCGGTCAGGGAAGGAGGGTGACGCGCCAGGTCTCGCCCTCGATCGGGTCGCCGAAGACGGTGTGGACGTCGCTCGATACGCAGACGAAGCCATGCCGGGCATAGATGCGGCGCGCGGGTTCCAATATCTTGTGCGTCCAGAGCGTGACGGCGCGATAGCCCTTGTCGCGGGCGAATTGCAGGCAGGTGGCGACCAGCGCGTCGCCGATACCGCGCCGCCGCGCAAAGGGCTCGACATGGAGCAGGCGCAGCCGGGCGAGGCCGTCGCCCTCGTCGGTCAGGAATATCGCACCGGCCATGACGCCGTCGATCTCCGCGATCCAGCATTGTTCCCGGTCGGGCTTGAAGTCGCGCAGGAAGGCGGCGACGGTTTCGGCCTCCAGCGTTTCGAGCGGCCGGCCCCAGCCATGGCTGGCGGCATAGAGGATCGACTGGCGGGTGACGACCTGGCTGACCTCGCCGGTGCGGAAGGGGCGAATGGTGAAGGGGCCGCCGCTGGCGGGATCGAGCAACAGCCGGGCGCGGGTGAGCGCCTGGAGCAGATCCTGCTGCTCGACGCAGTCGAGCCGGCCCAGATCCTGGGCGACGACGGCGCGCTGGCGGCTGTCGATCTGGTCGAAGGCGGCGCGGCCGGCGGTGGTGAGGCGGATCGGCCGGGCGCGGGCATCGGCCGCTTCCTGGTCGCGGACGATCCAATCCTTCTTCTCGAAACGGGCGATCATGCGGCTGAGATAGCCGCGATCCAGGTCCAGTTCGGCCTGGAGCGTGCTGGCCAGCACCGGTTCCAGCCGGGCGATTTCGAACAGCAGCCGCGCCTCGGGCAGGTTGGCGTCACTGTCGAGGAAGCGCGCGTCGATCGCCCCCACATGGCGGGTGAAGAAGCGGTTGAAGGTGCGGATGGTTGCAATGGCCTGTTCCATGCCGACGCTTCAGCATGGATTGTTGACGGAGTCAACTATATTGGAACAGGCGAATGCGGGACGGCCGCAGTCCATGGCCGTCCCGCACCCCAGATCCCTTTATGGAAAGGGATGAAGGCTGGGCGGGTGGGCCGATCAATGACCGGCCCGCCCGTTGATGCGATCAATATTTGACGACGACGCCGGCCATCGGGCGGATCGAATGGAAATTGCCGGTGGTGTCGGCCTGGACACGCAGGCGGACATTGCTGCGCTCGGCCGAGCTGCCAAGGTCGGCGGGCGACAGTTCGAGGCCCGCGCCATAGGTCATGCCATGATAGTCGCGGCTATCCTTGCCCAGCGCGTCGAAATTGGTCCACTGATAGCCGACCTTGCCGAAGAACATGCTGTCCTTGCCGGCCTTCACGCCGACGCGGCCGGCCGCGCCATATTCCCAGTCGATGTCGCCGCTGACGCCCTTGGACACGGTGCCTTCGACGCCCAGCACGAGCGGGCCGGCAACATTATAGTTCACGCCCGCGACGCCTTCGACCATGCGGCCCTTGTAGCCGACGGGGGGAATGCCCTCCTTGCTGGTCTCGCTGTCATAATTATGCACGCCCGCCATCACGCCGACATAGGGTTCGATGCGGCGGGTGGAGCTGCTGTCGTCCTGCGCCATGGCGGCGGCAGGCAACAGGGTGGCGGCAGCAACTGCCGTGAAAAGCAGTGTCTTCATGGGGGTGACCCTTTATCTGTTTCTGAAAATTAGGCCGGGGTGTGGACCCGCCGGCATGTCCCGTGCGCTGCAAGCGTCTGCGAGGACATGGGGCATCAATGGTCGGGGCCGGCGGAAGGTTTCCTGAACGAAATGCGAAATATTGCCCGAGCCATGATTATGTGTTGGAAACGACACGGTTTCTGTCAGGGGGATGAACGAAAGTCGCTTTTTCTGAACCGCAGATAAATGCCCGATCTTGAACCGCTTTTCATTCACCACCAATTCAACCGCGCGGCGTTAACCGGGGTCATGAAGCATATGAGGAGACAGGCAATGACGCGGACCGGATCACGATTCCTGGCTGCGCTTGGTCTCGCGAGCGCGATGGCCCTGGGGGGCTGCGCCTATGATGACGGCTATGGCTATGGCGGCGTGAGCGTCGGCACCGGCTATTATGGCGGTGGCGGCTATTATGGCGACGGCTATTATGGCTCTTATGGCTATGCGCCGGGCGGCTATGGCGGCTGGTACAATGACTATTATTATCCGGGACGCGGCTATTATGTCTATGACCGCGCCGGTGCGCGGCACCGCTGGAATGACAGCCAGCGCCGCTACTGGGAAGCGCGTCGCAAGGACCGGCCGGGCAATGGTCGGCCCGGTGACGGCAGGCCCGGTTATGGGCGACCCGGTGATGGACGTCCGGGCGATGGGCGGCCGGGCTGGGATCGTCCGGGTGACGGGCGCCCCGATGGCAATCGACCGGGGGACGGACGCCCTGGCGGTCGCCCCGGCTGGAATGGCGGCGATGGTCGGCCCAATGACGGCAATTGGAGCCGTCCGCGCCCGCCGCGCGGCAATGACACGCCCGGCCGCGGGCGTCCCGGTGCCAGCGGCGGCGACCAGCGCTATGTGCCGCAGCCCGGCCAGCGCCCGCCCCAGGCGAGCCGCCCGCCGCGCGACATGGGCGGCAGCGCCCGTCCGGCGCCGCGCATGCGGTCGGACGCCGGGACAAGGGGCGGCGGCCGCGAACCGGTTCGGACCCGTCCTCAATAATGCGGGAGACGTTCATGAGGGGGATGACCGGCGCTGCATTGTTGCTGGGCCTGGTGAGTCTGACTGCCTGTGATGGGCGGGAGGAAAGTGCGATCGACAATCTGGCCAATGGCGCCAATGCCAGCCAGGTCGAAAATAATGTCCGGGCCGAGGCGCAGGCGCTGATGGAGCCGCTGGCGCCGCCGGCGCCCGGCACGCCCGGTGGCCTGCCGGTCGAACCGGCGCCGGCCGAGGAAGGCGCGATCGACCCCGACAGCGCGCAGGGCGCGGCCCAGGTGGTGCAGGGCTATTATGGCCTGCTGGAGGAAAAGCGCTTCAGCGATGCGCAGGATCTGTGGAACGACAAGAGCGCGATCGGCGCGCAGGATGATGCGCATTTCGCCGCGCGCTTCCGTGGCTTCAGCGAGATTCATGCCAATATCGGCAGCCCGGCCGAGATCGAGGGCGCGGCGGGATCGAGCTTCGTGACGGTGCCGGTGCAGGTCTATGGCCGGCTGAAGGCGAACGGCAAGCCCTGGTATCGGTTGCGCCAGGTGGTGTTGCGCCGGGTCGATGCGATGCCGGGCGCGAGCGAGGCGGATCGGCGCTGGCATATCGAATCGATCGGCGCCTATGTCGCGCCGCCGGCGGACGAGGCGGACAATGCGACCCAGACCGCGCAGCTGATTTCCGCGACCGACGGCCTGGCCCGGAAACACTGACACCGGCGCGGCGGGGCCGCACCGGTGTCGGGGCTTGGCCTGCCGCCATGCCCATGAGGGCTGGCGGCGGCCTTGACGGCGTATCGCTTAGGCGACGGTCGCCTTGACGATCTTGCCCGGCGTCTTGGGCGGCTCGCCCTTGGGCAGCGCGTCGACATGTTCCATGCCCGAGGTGACTTCGCCCCAGACGGTATACTGCCCGTCGAGGAAGGTGGCGTCGTCGAAGCAGATGAAGAACTGGCTGTTGGCGCTGTTCGGGTTCATCGCGCGGGCCATCGAGCACACGCCGCGGACATGCGGTTCGCGGCTGAATTCGGCCTTGATGTCGGGCAGCTTGGAACCGCCCATGCCGGTGCCGGTCGGATCGCCGCCCTGCGCCATGAAGCCGGGGATGACGCGGTGGAAGACCACGCCGTCATAGAAGCCGTCCTTGGCAAGGCTGGTGATGCGTTCGACATGGCCGGGCGCCAGATCGGGGCGCAGCTTGATCACGACGTCGCCGCCGCTGTCGAGGGAAAGGGTAAGGGTTTCGTCGGCCATGAAAGATCCTCTCATTGGGGAAGGCGTTGATCGCCTCATATAGAGGCTTGGGATGGGGATGGAAGCGGCTGTTTGGCAAAGCCTGTCCCATCTGTTGCCAAAGCGCGTCCAACCCCATTGCAATTATATTGTGCATCGGCGAAAGCATCGAAATGTTACAGGAACCGGACAGTTGCGCGCGCCATGACCGAACGTGGCGATTTGGCCGAGCCGCGGCCGCACGAGGAACTTGCTGACGAGAGTCTGATCTCGGCTGGTGTGGAGCAGGCCGAGTCGAGCCTGGACGAGGATGACCGGCTGAAGCCCGAATTCCTGTCCGCCGTGCTGGATGCGGTGGACGAAGGCGATATCGACCATGCGCGCGAGCTGGTTTCGCCGTTGCACCCCGCCGACATTGCCGACCTTCTGGAACTGACGCCCGCCGAGCAGCGTGGCGAAGTGGCGGCCGCGCTGGGCGATCTGGTCGGCGCGGAGGTTCTGTCCGAACTCAACGACTATGTGCGCGACGACCTGATCGGCGCGCTGGCGCCCGAGCAGGTCGCCGAATTCGCCTCCGAACTCGATACCGACGACGCCGTCGCGATCATCGAGGACATGGAGGAGGCCGACCAGCAGGCGGTGCTGGAGGCGATGGAGCCGGAAGATCGCGCCGCGATCGAGTCCGCGCTGTCCTATCCCGAAGAATCCGCCGGCCGCATGATGCAGCGCGACCTGGTCGCGGTGCCCGAGCATATGACGGTCGGCCAGGTGATCGACTATCTGCGCGACAATGGCGACCTGACCCGCGATTTCTGGGAAATCTTCGTTGTCGATGAAGGGCATAAGCCGATCGGCACCTGTCAGCTCAGCTGGGTGCTGACCTGTCCGCGCGGCATCGCCATGGCCGACCTGATGAAGCGCGAGCAGACGCTGATTCCGGTCGACATGGACCAGGAAGAAGTGGCGCTGCGCTTCCAGAAATATGCGCTGATTTCCGCCGCGGTGGTCGATGGCAGCGGCCGGCTGGTCGGCATGATCACGGTCGACGACATCGTCCACATCATTTCCGAGGAAGCGGGCGAGGATATTCTCCGCCTGTCGGGTGCGGGCGAAGGCGACATCAACGAGCCGGTGATGGACAGCTATCGCGCGCGCGTGCGCTGGCTGCTGACCAATTTGCTGACGGCGCTGGTGGCGTCCACCATCATCGGCATTTTCGAGAATACGATCGAGAAGATGGTGGCGCTGGCCACGCTGATGCCGATCGTCGCGGGGGTGGGCGGCAATGCCGGCAGCCAGACCATGGCGGTGACGGTGCGCGCGCTGGCCACCAACCAGATTACCGGGTCCAACGCCCGCCGTACCATCTTGCGCGAAATTCGCGTGGCATTGCTCAACGGCTGCACCGTGGCGCTGGTGCTGGGGCTGGGCGTGGGGCTGGTGTTCCACAATGTCGCGCTGGGCGGCGTGATTGCCGCGGCGATGATGACCAATATCGTGACCGCCGGGCTGGCGGGCGCGGCGGTGCCGCTGGCGTTCGACCGGATGAACCTCGACCCGGCGGTGGCATCCTCCATCTTCGTCACCATGATCACGGATTCGATGGGCTTCTTCGCTTTTCTGGGGCTGGCGACGGCGGCGGGATTGACCGGCTGAACCGCCGCCCCATCTAGACGACAATGCCGCTGCACCTGACCAAGATCGCCTTCCAGAGCGAAAGCCCCGCGACCCTCAAGGCCTGGCTGGAAAGCCATGCGGACGAGGCGCGCCTGACCACCCGTTACCTGCCCAAGCGGCTGGAGGAGATGGACGGCGGGTCGCTCTACTGGATTCACGGCCATGCGCTGGTCGGCCGCAGCCCGATCCTGGGATTTCAGGAGACCGGGCAGGGGCGCTACTGGATCCGGCTGGCACCGCGGCTGATCCCGGTGCGGACGGCGCCCAAGCGCGCGCATCAGGGCTGGCGCTATCTGGAGGACAAGGATGCGCCGCCCGATTTGGGCGGGGGCGAGGCGGACGATCTGGAAGCGATGCCGCCTGCCATGCTGAACGAACTGGCGCGGCTGGGGCTGGTCTGACGCCAGCCCCAGGCGAGGTTCAGATCATCGGCTTGCCATCGGCCTTCACCACGGCGCCGCCCTTCATCACGAAGCCGACCTTTTCGAGCTGGCGGACATCGGCCAGCGGATCGCCGTCGACCGCGATCAGGTCGGCATAGCGACCGGCCTGCAGCGTGCCGACATCGGCGCTGCCCAGCAGGTCGGCGGCATTGGCGGTGGCGGCCTTGATCGCCTCCATCGCGGGCATGCCCGCGCGCACCATCAGCGCGAATTCCTGGGCATTTTCGCCATGGTCGGACAGGCCGAACGTGTCGGTACCGAAAGCGATCTTGACCCCGGCGGCATAGGCATCGCGCAGATTCTTCTGCAGCAGCGGGCCGATCACCAGCGCCTTTTCGGCGGTCGAGGGATTGAGCTGTTCGGGATGTTCCTTGGCGCGCTGATAGACGCGCTCGCCCACCAGCATGGTCGGCACCAGATAGGCGCCATATTGCTTGAAGATCTTGTAGCTGCCGGCGTCGGCATAGGAACCATGCTCGATCGAATCGACGCCCAGCGCGATCGTATGGTCGATCGCCTCCTTGCCATGGGCATGGGCCGCGACCTTCATGCCAAGGCTATGGGCGGTATCGATCACCGCCTTGATCTCCTCGTCGGTCATCAACTGATGCTTGGGATCGTCGCCGATCGACATGACCCCGCCCGAGGGCATGATCTTGATGAGGTCGGCGCCCTCGCGCTTGAGCCTGCGCACGGCGATGCGGGCGGCTTCCGGGCTGTCGATCACATTGTCGCTGATGTGCGGAATGTCGGCAAATTCGACGCGCAGGCCATTGACCGCGTCGCCATGGCCGCCGGTCGGGCCGAGCGGCGTGCCCGCCACCCACAGGCGCGGGCCGGGGATGACGGCGCCGTCGATCGATTTCTTGAGCGCGACGATGACCTGCGTATCGGCGCCGCAGTCGCGGACCGAGGCGAAGCCGGCGAGCAGCGTGTTGCGCACGAAGCCGGTCGCCTCGATCGCGTCCTCATAGGCGCTGCGCGTCACCGCGTTGCGGATCGGGTCGCCGCTGTGCCAGCCGGCGGTGATATGGTCATGCGTGTCGATCAGGCCCGGCAGCACGGTCTTGGCCGACAGGTCGATCACCTCGGCGCCGGCGGGCGTGACGAAGCCCGACTGGATCGCGGTGATGCGATCGTCATGGATCAGGATCGACACTTTCTCGCGCGCGGCAGCGCCGGTGCCGTCGATCATCCGTCCGGCATGGACCACGACATCCTTGGCCATTACGGCCGGCGCGGACATCGCGACCATGCTGCATGCGGCCAGCGCCGCTGCCTTCCCCCAGATCATGTAACCCCCTGTTTAATTTGATGGCGGCAGCGTCGCGCGCAGCGGGCCGGCCGTCAACGAATTTATGTCAGGCGCGGATGGCAAGCCGTTCGCCGACCATCCGCAGATCGGCGACGAAGCGGGCCTGTTCCTGCGCCTGACGATCGGGGTCGGGCAGGCGCAGCAGATAGCTGGGATGGACGGTGATCCAGGCTTCGGTGCCGTCATCGAGCGGGATCGGCCGGCCGCGCATCGCGCCGATCGTCACCGGCTTGCCCATCAGGGCGCGGGCCGCGGTTGCGCCCAGGGCGACGATGATGCGCGGGCGGATCAGGTCCAGTTCCTGCTCCAGCCACCAGCGACAGGCCCTGATCTCCGGCACGTCAGGAGTCTGGTGCAGGCGGCGCTTGCCGCGCTGTTCATATTTGAAATGCTTGACGGCGTTGGTGACATAGGCGCGCGCGCGATCCACGCCGGCCTCCGCCAGCGCCGTGTCGAACAATTGCCCGGCGGGACCGACAAAGGGCCGGCCGGCCAGATCCTCCTGATCGCCCGGCTGTTCGCCGATGAAGAGCAAAGATGCGTCGAGCGGACCTTCGCCGAACACGGTCTGCGTGGCTGGCCCGTGCAGCGGGCAGCGGGTGCAGGCCATCGCCTCGTTGCGCAGCGCCTGCCAGGCGGCGCGGCTATTGCCGGTGCGCGCCGCGGGGCGGGGAGCGGTGGCGATCATCGCCGCCTCGCGCGCCTGGGCGCCGGCGACCAGATCGGGGATAAGGGCGGCTTCGGGCAGGTTGCGCCAATATTTGCGTGGCATTTCCGACAGCATCGCCCCGGTCTTTAAGCGGGCCGGGTTGAAGATGGCGGCATAATAGCCCTTCCACACATCTTCGACCGGATCCTCGGCCGGGGCGTCGCCGCGTTGCGCGCCCGGTCCCTCGGTCAGTGTTTCGCCATCCCAGTGGATGCTGACCTCCGGCGTCAGGATCGACCAGCGCATTGAGGCGAAGCGGCGGGTGAAGAAGCCGGCATTGGCGCGGACGATATGATGGTCGGGCTCGAACCAGGCGATGAAGCGCGGGCCGTCGCCTTCATCCAGTTCGCGGAAGCGGACGAAGGCGCGCATCTTGTGGATATCGCGCCGCACCGCCTTGGCCAGATCCTCGACCCGGCGCAGCAGCGGATCGGCGCGATCCTCCATCCGGCCGGGCACCGCGCGCACCGCCAGCAACAGGCTGTAGAGCAGGGCGAAGCGGGCGGGGTCGCGATGAAGGATCGCGCTTTGCGCCAGTTCGACAAAGGCGCGCGGCACGGAAAAGGCCGCATCCGCCGGAGCCGGGGGCAGGGGCGTCGCGTCACTGCCGAACAGGTCTGGCGTGGCGCTGCCCGCGACATCCCAGAGAATGGCGTCGGCGGGAATGGCGGCCAGGGCCAGCGCGCGGGCCGCGTCGCGCCAGCCCTCAAAATCGTCCGGCCCCGCCAGCGTCACCCGATGCATGGCTGTCCGGTCAGTCCTCCGCCTCGGCACGGGCCAGTTCGGCGGGCTTGCGGCGCGCGAACAGCTTCGCCAGCTTTTCCTCCTCGGCGGCGCTCAGTTCCTTGGCGGCGTCGGGGAACATCTCTTCCTCTTCCTCCTCGATATGGTGGAGGTAGCGCTTCTTGAGCTGGTCGAAGGTGCGGCGCCAAGCATCGCCATTGAATTTCAGGCCATCCAGCTCCTCCAGGAAATCATCGATTTCCTTATGTTCGGACACGCTGTGCTGCGCGTCCTCGCGCAGGTCGGGTTGAGCCAGCATGGTGGCGTAGAGCGTCTCTTCCTCGGCGGCGGCATGGGCCGTCACCTCGACCTTGAACTGGTCGAACAGCTTTTCCAGCCGGTCGTCATCCTTTTCGCGCGTCGCCTCCGCCATCTTGTCGAACAGCTGGCGATGGGCGTCATGATCCTGTTTCAGGCGATCGAAAATGCTGGCCTTGGCCATGGGCAATCCTCCTTCATGCGATGAAGGGGGAAACGACAGCCCGGTAAAAAGGGTCCGGCGCTTAGCCGAACAGCGCGTGGAAGATGATCGCGACCGGAACCCAGAGCAGTGCGCCCAGCAGGCTGGTGCCCCAGAGCTGCAGCAGGTCGCGGCGGAAGCGCAGGCGCAGACCGGCATGGGACAGGCCGCTATGGTCGAGCATCTGCCAGCGATGTTCGAGCGCGCGGGCCGCGATGGCGAAACCGCCGATCGCGATGATGACGCCAAGGTGCAGGACCAGCGAGCCGCCCATCTTGGCGACGATGAAGATCTGAAGCAGGCAGAAGACGACAAGGGCGGCCGCAAGATGCGTGCTGATGCGCTTGGCAAAGCCTGCGCCCTGCCGCTCCATGGCCTGATTGTCGAAAAGTGTCGCCAAAGTCCCGATCCCCTTGCTGATCGTGTTACAAGAGTTTCATGAACCGTGCTTGCGATCAACCGCAAAATTGCCTCGCTTCCCCTTAAAAAAGTTCGAGCTGGGCGGCGGGACGCCGCAACTGCGCGGACAGATCGACTCGGTCGGCCAGTTGCACCGGGCGCCAGTCGGCGGCGATCAGGAAGGGGCGCAGCTTGACGATGGATGTGGTCAGGCGCGCGACATCCTCCAGCCGCAGCCGGCGATGGCGGCGACTGGCCAGGATACGGTCGACCGCCTTCACCCCCAGGCCCGGCACCCGCAGCAGCATTTCGCGCGGGGCGCGGTTGACGTCGACCGGGAAGCTGGCGCGATGCTGCAAGGCCCAGGCGAGCTTGGGATCGATGTCGAGCGGCAGGCAGCCACTGTCCCGGTCGGTGGCGGCGGCGACTTCGGTGGCGGAATAGCCATAGAAGCGCATCATCCAGTCCGACTGGTAGAGCCGATGCTCGCGCATCAGCGGCGGGCGCTTGAGCGGCAGCACGCTGCTGGGCGAGGGGATGGGGGAGAAGGCGCTGTAATAGACGCGGCGCAGCCGGTGCCGGTCATAAAGGCTGCTCGCCCGCTGGATGATGGCGCGATCGTCGGCGGCATCGGCGCCGACGATCATCTGGGTCGACTGGCCCGCCGGGGCAAAGCGCGGGGTGTGGCGATATTTGCGGCGGGCGTCGCCCATATCGTCCATCTGGCTGCGCATCTGCGCCATCGCTCCCTCGATCCGGCGGCCGTCCTTTTCCGGCGCCAGTCGCTTGAGGCCGGGTTCGGTCGGCAGCTCGACATTGATCGACAGCCGATCGGCATGGAGGCCGGCCTGATGCAGCAGCTCCGGATCGGCATCGGGAATGGTCTTCAGATGGATATAGCCGCGAAAATCATGATCCTCGCGCAGGCTGCGGGCAACTTCGACCATCTGCTCCATCGTATAATCGGACGAACGGATGATGCCGGAGGAGAGGAACAGTCCCTCGATATAGTTGCGACGATAGAAGCTGAGCGTGAGATCGACCACTTCGCGCGCGGTGAAGCGGGCGCGGCGGACATCGCTCGACCGGCGGTTGATGCAATAATGGCAGTCGAAGATGCAGCTGTTGGTCAGCAGGATTTTCAGCAACGAGATGCAGCGGCCGTCGGGCGCATAGGCATGGCAAATGCCCATGCCTTCGGTCGAGCCTATCCCCTTGCCGTCGCGCGAATCCCGCTTGGTCGTGCCGGACGAGGCGCAGGACGCGTCATATTTGGCGGCATCGGCAAGGATTTTGAGCTTTTCACGGGTGGACAGGGCGGACATGTGTTCATGTTACGTTCCTGACGTGACCTTGTCCATAATCCAGATCAGGCCGGCTCCTCGTCCAGCACCTGGCGCACCTTGCCGGCGAGCTGGTCCATGGTGAAGGGCTTGGCCAGGAAGGCGACGCCGGGATCGAGCATGCCGTTATGGACGATGGCGTTGCGGGTATAGCCGGTGGTGTAGAGGACGCGCAGTTCCGGCCGGTCGGCACGGGCGCGGTCGGCCAGGATGCGGCCGTTGATGCCGGGCATGACGATGTCGGTGAAGAGCAGGTCGACCCGCGGTTCGATCGCCAGCATCGCCAGCGCCTGTTCGCCATCGGCCGCCTGGACGATGGTGTAGCCCAGTTCGCGCAGGGAATCGACGGACATGTGGCGCACCCGGTCCTCATCCTCGACCACCAGGATGATCTCATCCCCCTGGGCGCGGGGCAGGTCGAGGGCGATGGCGGGCGCCACCGGATCGGCGATCGGCACGCCATAATGGCGGGGCAGATAGATTTTGATCGTGCTGCCTTGACCAGGTTCGGAATAGATTTTCACATGGCCGTGCGACTGGCGGACGAAGCCGAACACCTGGCTGAGGCCCAGGCCGGTGCCCTTGCCCACGCCCTTGGTGGTGAAGAAGGGGTCGAAGGCGCGCTCGACCACGTCGGGCGTCATGCCGGTGCCGCTGTCGGTGACCGACACCAGCACATATTGGCCGGGGATCACCTCCGCATGGGCGGCGGCATAGGCATCGTCGAGATAGGCGTTGCCGGTTTCGACCGTCAGCCGGCCGCCATCGGGCATGGCGTCGCGGCCATTGACGCACAGGTTCAGGATCGCCGCTTCCAGCTGGCCGGGATCGATGCTGGCCCGCCACAGGCCGCCGGCCAGCACGCTCTCCACCCGCACCCGCTCGCCGATCGTCCGGCGCAGCATGTCCGACATGCCGCCCACCAGCTTGTTCACGTCGGTCGATTGCGGTGCCAGTGGCTGCTGGCGGGAGAAAGCGAGCAGCCGCGCGGTCAGTTGCGCGGCGCGCTGCGCCCCCTCGGTCGCATTGTCGAGGCCGTTGCTGATGCGCCGATCGATATTGGCGGGCAGGCGGCGCCGCGCCATGTCGAGCGAGCCGATCACGACCGCGAGCATATTGTTGAAGTCATGGGCGATGCCGCCGGTCAGCTGGCCGATCGATTCCATCTTCTGCAGCTGGCGGACCTGCGCCTCCATCGCCGTGCGCTGTTCCGCTTCGCTGACCAGCCGGTCATTGGCGTCGGCGAGTGCGCGCTTGGCGGCGATCGCCTCCACCATGCGGCGGCGGGCGTTGCGCAGCGCCAGCAGGCCCAGGATGATGACCAGTGCGCCGCTGACCGCCAGGCTGGCCGTCACCATGGTGGTCAGCCGGTTAGCCTCGACACTGCGCAGGCGCAGCAGCTGCTCCTCGCGCGCTTTCATCCCGGCGATATGGGTGTGAATCGTCGCCATCGCCATCAGGCCGGGGGCGAAGGCGTTGGGATCGACCGGCAGGCCGCGCCGGCGCAGTTCGATGCCGCCCTCCAGCAGGGTCAGTCGCTGGCCGAGCATCCGCCCCAGCGCGTCGACGGCCGCAGCCTGGTCCGCATTGTCCTGCACATCGGCGCGCAATTGCGCGATCTCGCGCGGCCAGTCCGCTTTGAACGTGTCGAACGGCCCCAGAAAGGGATCCTGTCTGGTCAACATATAGCCGCGCTGGGCGCTTTCGGCGGCCTGCACCCGCGACAGGATCACCGACAGGCGGTTTTCGACGCGCAGCGTGTGGTTGACCCAGCCGATCTCGGCTTGCTGGCTGCGATAGAGCCAGATGGTGCCGCCTACCGCGATCATGACGGTGGCAAGCGCGAGCAGCAGAACGACGATGGATCGTTCGGGGCGGAGCGCATTCATCTGGTCTTAATGGGCAATTAACAACGGTGGGGCAACCCGATTGTGTCTGTCATGCGACGGGTCGTTGCGGTTATGTCCGGGCACTTCGTTGAACCGGTCGGCAGATAGGGGGCGGGATGATGGACAGACGCGATTTTCTGGCGCGGGGCCTGAGCGGGCTGGGCGCCCTGTCGCTGGCGGCGGGGGCTGATGCAGCCAGCCTGTTCGATCCCCTGGCCGGGCTGGAGCCGATCCGCGCCACGCCCGATCGTATCTTTCGCATCACCGTCTGCCTGCGGCCCTTCCGCGCTGCCGGGCCGCGCATCGCGGTGGAAGAGGTGGGGCGCAAGCGGGTCGTCCATCATTATGGCCATGGCGGCAGCGGCTGGTCGCTGTCCTGGGGATCGGCCGAGGTTGCGGTCGGCATGGCGCTGGCCGAGGGGATGACGGATATTGCCGTGATCGGCGCCGGCGCGATCGGCCTCACCACTGCGCTCACCGCCCAGCGCGCCGGGGCGAAGGTGACGATCTATGCCAAGGAGCAATTTCCCGATGTGCGGTCGGCGCGGGCGACCGGCACCTGGTCGCCCGATTCACGGATCGCGATGGAGGGCGGCGTCGATGCCGGCTTTGGCGATCGCTGGGAGGCGATGGCGCGGCGATCCTTCGCTTTCTATCAGGGGCTGCTCGGCCTGCCGGGCGATCCGGTGGAATGGACCGACCGTTACATGTTGTCGGACGGTCCGGCCGTGGCGCCCGCCGTCGAGAGGGGGACGCCGGAGCGGCCCGATCGCTTCATCCGGCTGGAGGAGCGGCTGCATGACATCATGCCGCGATCGGTCGAGCTGGCGCCGGGCACCCATCCCTTCCGCACCGAGCGGGCTCGGCGCAGCAGTTCGCTGACCTTCAATGTCGCCGATCTCGCCCATCAGCTGACCACGGATTTCCTGATCGGCGGCGGCCGGATCGTGCCGATGGAGTTGCACGAACCCCAGGACGTGACGCGACTGAAACAGAAGACGGTCATCAACTGCACCGGCTATGGCGCGCGGGCCTTGTGGCGGGACGAGAGCATCGTGCCGGTGCGCGGCCAGATTGCCTGGCTGATCCCGCAGGCCGGCGCGACCTATGGCGTCTATCATGACAAGCTGGCGATGCTGGCGCGGCGCGACGGCATCGTGGTGCAGGAGGTCGGAGAGGACGACTGGTTTGGCTATGGTGACGCCAACGAAGCCCCCGACCGCGAAGCTGCCGAGGCATCGGTGCGCAAGCTGGCGGGCTTCTGGAAATAGCGCGGCGCCATCCAGCCCCGCCCTCGCCCGTCAGGCGAAGACCAGCGACTGGTGCGCGCCGACCCCGGCCTTGACGCCGGACGCGGATGCAAAGGTCGCATTGTGCATGGGGGAGGTGGCGTCGCCGGCGGCATAGACGCCGGGCACCGAGGTCAGGCCCCAGGCGTCGATGCTGATGAAGGGGCCGGTCGGGCCATCCTCCAGCGCACAGCCGAGCTGGACCGCGACATCGCTGCTGAGCCGGGTTCTGGGGGCGGTGAATAGGGCCGACACTTCGATCGTCCGGCCGTCGGCCAGTTGCACGGCGCTCAGCGCGGGCGCGTCACCGATCAGCGCGACGACGGGCACCCGCTCGATCGCGACGCCGCGCGCTTCCAGTCGGGCGCGTTCGGCATCGTCCGGCTCATATTGGCCCTGGGTGAAATAGGTGGATGGCCCCCAGTCGGGGATCAGTGCGGCCTGATGCGCGGACATCGGGTGGTTGGCGATGATGCCGAGCGGATGGTCGCGCACTTCATAGCCATGGCAATAGGGACAGTGGAGCACCGTCTCACCCCAGCGTTCGGCCATGCCGGGGATCGGCGGCAGCTCGTCGCTCACGCCGGTTGCCAATATCAGCCGCCGGGCCAGCCGGGTTTCGCCACTGGCCAGGGTCAGGGCGAAGCCGTCGCTGGCCTGCGTGGCATGGCGCACTTCGCCGGCCAGCATCCGGGCGGTGGGATAGGCAAGCAACTGGCGCGCGGCATCGCGGATGATGGCGCGGGGTGTGCGGCCATCCTGACCCAGGAAACCATGGGCGGCGTCGGCAAAGCGGTTCCGCGGCAGGCCGGCATCGATCAGCAGCACATCCTGCCGCGCGCGGGCGAGCTGCATCGCCGCCGACTGGCCGGCAAAGCTGCCGCCGATCACGATCACGTCATGCATGGGTCTTCCTTTCAATGGCTGCGCCGAATCACGATACTTGATAAGTTACATAATCGTGCCTCGCACATTTGCAACAATTGATGTTGCGTGATAGGCGAACGGAAAAGGAGACGCCTGCGATGCAGCTGGATGCGCGCCTGTCGAGAATGCTGCATATCCTGATCCATATGGATCGGCTGGACGGTCCGATGACGTCGGAGCTGGCGGCGCAGATGCTGCGCACCAATCCGGTGGTGGTGCGGCGGACCATGGCGGGCCTGCGCGACGCGGGCTATGTGCGATCGGAAAAGGGGCATGGCGGCGGCTGGACCCTGGCCCGTCCGCTTGATGCGATCCGTATCCTCGACATTTATCGCGCGGTGGGCGAGCCGCGGATCTTCTCGATCGGGCCGGCCGACCCCGATCCGCAATGCCTGGTCGAACAGGCGGTCAACGCCTCCATGGCGGCCGCGATGCAGGAAGCGGAGGCGATGCTGATTGCCCGGCTGGGGCAGGTGACGCTGGCGCAGATCGCGGCGGATTTCGACCAGCGCTATGCCGCGCTGCTGGCGACCGGGGCGATCGAACCGCTGACCGGCCATTGATCCAAGCGGCTTGCCAACCGCCTGTGGCGCGGCCATCAGGCGGGGCATGCAATGGCAATTCTGGATCGACCGCGGCGGCACCTTTACCGACGTGGTGGCACGCGACCCGCAAGGGCTTCTTCACACCGCCAAGCTGCTGTCGAGCGACCCCGAGCGCTATGCCGACGCGGCGGTCGAGGCGATCCGGCGGCTGACCGGCGCGGGCGACGGGCCGATCCCGCCCTGCACGCTGCGGATCGGCACGACCATCGCCACCAATGCGCTGCTGGAGCGCAAGGGCGAGCCGGTGCTGCTGGCGATTACGAAGGGTTTCCGCGACGCGATCCGCATCGGTTATCAGGACCGGCCGGACCTGTTCGCGCGGCGGATCGACCTGCCGCCGCCGCTCCATGCCGATGTCGTGGAGATGGACGAGCGGCTGATGCAGGATGGCACCATCCTGACGCCGCTGGACGAGGTCGCGGCGCAGGCGGCGTTGCAGCGCGGCTATGATGCCGGGCTGCGCGCGGTCGCGATCGTGCTGATGCACGGCTATCGCTATCCTGCCCATGAGCAGGCGCTGGCGCGGATCGCCCGGCAGATCGGCTTCACCCAGATTTCGGTCAGTCATGAGGTCGCGCCGCTCATCAAGCTGGTCGGGCGGGGCGATACGGTGCTGGCCGACGCCTATCTCTCGCCGGTGCTGCGCG
Organism: Sphingobium sp. SG1; assembly: GCF_057063145.1. Taxonomy (NCBI): domain Bacteria; kingdom Pseudomonadati; phylum Pseudomonadota; class Alphaproteobacteria; order Sphingomonadales; family Sphingobiaceae; genus Sphingobium; species Sphingobium sp. SG1. Next base: position 112,009 of record NZ_JBVVOJ010000004.1, read on the forward strand.
CCTATGTCGACGGGCTGGGCGATGCGCTGGGCGAGGACGCCGACATGCTGTTCATGCAGTCCAATGGCGGGCTGACGCGGGGCGACCTGTTCCGCGGCAAGGATGCGGTATTGTCCGGCCCGGCCGGCGGCATCGTCGGCCTAGCCCGCACCGCCGAGCAGGCGGGGTTCGGCGAGGTGATCGGTTTCGACATGGGCGGCACGTCGACCGACGTGTCCCATTATGCCGGCAACTATGAACGCGACAATGAGGCGCGGGTGGCGGGCGTGCGGCTGCGCGCGCCGATGATGCGCATCCACACCATCGCGGCGGGCGGCGGTTCCATCTGTTCGGTGGTCGACGGGCGTTTTCGCGTCGGGCCTGAATCGGCCGGCGCGGTGCCGGGGCCGGCCTGCTACCGGCGCGGCGGACCGCTGACCATCACCGACTGCAATGTCATGCTGGGCAAGGTGCAGCCCGATTTCTTCCCCAGCCTGTTCGGCCCCAATGGCGACCAGCCGCTCGACCGGGACGCGGTCGAGGCGCGCTTTGCCGACATTTGTGCGCAGGTGGAGGCGCAGACCGGCCGGGTGATGAGCGCGCAGGACGCGGCGCAGGGCTTCATCGCCGTCGCCGTCGCCAGCATGGCCAATGCGATCAAGCGCATCTCGGTCGCGCGCGGTCATGATGTGGCGCGCTATACGCTGGCCAGCTTTGGCGGGGCGGGCGGGCAGCATGCCTGTCTGGTCGCCGACGCGCTGGGCATGGACCGGGTGATGATTCATCCGCTGGGCGGCGTCCTGTCCGCCTATGGCATGGGTCTGGCCGACCGGCGCGCGGTGCGCGAGCGGACGCTGGCGCTGCCGCTGGACGATGCGGGTGCCGACGCGCTGACGGCGGCGATCGCAGAGCTGGCGGAGCAGGCGCGCGCCGACCTGCCGGAGGCGGAGCGGAGCGAGACGGTGTTGCGGCTGCGCTATGATGGCACCGACAGCTTGTTCGACGTGATGCTGGGCGATCGGGCGGCGATGCTGGCCGATTTCGAGGCGCAATATCAGGCGCGCTTCGGCTATGGCGGCACCGGCACCATACTGGTCGACATGGTGCGGGTCGAGGCGATCGCGCCGACCGCCGAGGATATGGGCAAGGTGGCGACCATCGCGACGCAGCCGGCCGCGCCGCTGGCGCAGGTGATGCTGGCGGGCGCGCCGGCGCCGGTGTTCGACCGGGCAGGACTGACGCTGGACAGCATCGTCGATGGCCCGGCACTGATCAGCGACCCGGTGTCGACCACGGTGGTCGAGCCGGGCTGGCGCGCGCGGCTCGACGCGATCGGCAATCTGGTGCTGACCCGTCATGCGCCGCGCCCGGCGCCCGCCGCCGATGACGGCACCGCCGTCGATCCGGTCCGGCTGGAGGTGATGGGCGGCCTGTTCATGGCGATCGCCGAGGAAATGGGCGCCGCGCTCCAGCACAGCGCCTCCTCGGTCAATATCCGCGAGCGGCTCGATTTCTCCTGCGCCCTGTTCGACGCGGCCGGCAATCTGGTCGCCAATGCGCCGCACATGCCGGTTCACTTGGGCAGCATGGGCGAAAGCATCCGCGCGGTGATGCGCCGGCGCGGGATCGGCGCCGATGGCCGGGCGATCGACGGGCGCGGAATGCTGCCGGGCGACGTCTATGCGCTCAACGCGCCCTATGATGGCGGCACCCACCTGCCCGATGTGACGGTGGTGATGCCGGTGTTCGTGGATGAGACGGCGCCCGCGCCCGCTTTCTATGTCGCGGCGCGCGGCCATCATGCCGATATTGGCGGTATCTCGCCCGGCTCCATGCCGCCCGACAGCCGCAGCATTGAGGAAGAGGGCATCGTCCTCGACAATGTGCTGGTGGTCGATCAGGGCCGCTTTTTGGAGGGCGATCTGAGGACGCTGCTGGGCGTCGGCCGCTGGCCCTCGCGCAATGTCGACCAGAATATCGCTGACCTGTCCGCCCAGATCGCCGCCTGTGCCAAGGGCGCGGCCGAGCTGCAGCGGATCAGCGGCGATTATGGCGCCGATGTCGTGGCCGCCTATATGGGCCATGTGCAGGATCAGGCCGAGGCGGCGGTGCGCCGGCTGATCGATCGCCTGTCCGACGGGCACTATCGCTATGCGATGGACAATGACGCGGCGGTGGTCGTCAGCGTGACGATCGACCGGGCGGCGCGCGGCGCGACGGTGGATTTTACCGGCACGTCGGACCAGTTGCCGGGCAATTTTAACGCGCCCCTGTCGGTCGCGCGTGCGGCCCTGCTCTATGTCGTGCGAACCCTGGTGGACGAAGCCGTGCCGATGAATGACGGCTGCCTCAAGCCCATGACTCTGGTGGTGCCGGAAGGATCGCTGCTGCGGCCGCTTTATCCCGCGGCGGTGGTCGCCGGCAATGTCGAGACCAGCCAGGTCGTCACCGACGCTTTGTTCGGTGCGCTGGGCGTGATGGCGGGCGCGCAAGGGACGATGAACAATTTCACCTTCGGCAATGCGCGCCACCAATATTATGAGACGATCTCGGGCGGATCGGGCGCCGGGCCGGATTTCGACGGCGCCGATGTGGTGCAGACCCACATGACCAACAGCCGCCTTACCGACCCCGAAATATTGGAAAGCCGATTCCCGGTGCTGCTGGAGGAATTTTCGATTCGGCCCGGATCGGGCGGCGCGGGCGCGCATCATGGCGGCAATGGCGGGCTGCGCCGCATCCGCTTCCTGGAGGATATGACCGCCGGCATCCTGGCCAACCGGCGCAGCGTGCCGCCGTTCGGGCTGGAGGGCGGCGCACCCGGCGGCCTGGGGCGCAACTGGGTCGAGCGTGGCGATGGCCGGATCGAGATGCTGGGCGCGACCGGATCGGCGCAGATGGCACCGGGCGACGTCTTCGTGATCGAGACGCCGGGCGGCGGCGGATTCGGCAAGGGCTAATCCGCCTCCGTCCGCGGCAAGCGGACAGAGGCGGGGAAGGCGGGGCGCTAGTCCCGCCAGCTCCTGTCGGTGCGGTCGATCAGGCGGACCATCGCCTGGAAATCCGGCACGCCGACGCCGACCGGCAATTGCACGCCGGCGAGGTCGCGCTGATGCACGGCGATGACGTCGGCCGGGATATCCACTGGCGTGCCGGCGGCGCAGGCGGCGACCTGAATCTCGCAGGCGCGCTGGAGCATCCATTGCATCAGGAAGGCTTCGGGCAGGGTCTTGGCCATCACCAGCGTGCCATGGTTGCGCAGCATCATGATTCGCCGCGCGCCAAGGTTGGCGATCAGCCTTTCCCCTTCCTCCGGCCGGATCGTGACGCCTTCAAATTCATGATAGGCGATCCGCCCGGCAAAGGCGGCGGCGTAGAAATTGATCGGCCGCAATCCTTCCTGCGTGGCGCTGACGGCCATGCCTGCGGTCGTATGGGTGTGGATGATGCAATGGGCGTCGGCCAGGTGGCGGTGGAACACGCTATGCTGGGTGAAGCCGGCGCGATTGACCGGATAGGGACTGCCGTCCAGCACATGGCCGTCAATGTCGATCTTGACCAGGTTGGACGCCGTCACCTCGCTGTAGAGCAGGCCGAACGGGTTGATGAGGAAGGCGTTTTCCTCATCGGGCACGCGCAGGGTGATATGATTGTAGATCAGTTCCGACCAGCCGAAATGGTCGAAGATGCGGTAGCAGGCGGCGAGCTGCTGGCGCGCCTCCCATTCGGCAGGCGACATGTCGGGCTGTCTGGCGGCACTTGCCATGGCCATCCTCCTTTATATTATGGACGCCACTATCCTCCGCTCGACGCATTCTGTCGAGGGAAAGGGCGTGAAAGCCCTGCAGGGGTTGAATTTGCCCGACTCTGCTGGTAGGGCGCGCCCCACATGCCTCAGGGTGACCTGTGGCGACTCACGGATTTTTATATTCGGTCGGCCCGTCGGGAGGGTTTCATTCCTGGCGATCCGCCCGTTTTCGATTGGAGATTGACGGACTTATGCAGATCATCGTTCGCGACAACAATGTCGACCAGGCCCTCCGCGCGCTCAAGAAGAAGCTGCAGCGTGAAGGCGTGTATCGCGAAATGAAGCTGCGTCGTCACTACGAGAAGCCCTCGGAAAAGCGTGCGCGCGAAAAGGCGGCTGCTGTCCGCCGCGCCCGCAAGCTGGAGCGCAAGCGCGCCGAGCGCGACGGCGTCCGTTAAGGACTGCCGATATCAGGACGGCCGGTTCGCGGTCGTCCTGACTCTTTGCTGATTTCCCGTTCTTCATTGCGAGGCGTTCGCCCATGTCCACGACGGCTGTCCCCCTTCGTCCTATCGCCAAGGGGTCGCTGACGCGACTCTGGATCGGTGTCGCCGCGATCGCGCTGGCGGCCGGTGGTCTGGCCTGGGCAGGGCAGCAGGGCGTGGAAGCATCGCCGGCCGCCTTCCTGACGCAGAACGCCCATGCCAAGGGCGTGGTGACGACCGAGTCGGGCCTGCAGTACCAGGTGCTGGAGGAAGGCAGCGGGCCGAGCCCGACGACCGCCGACGTTGCGCTGGTGGGCTATAAGGGCACGCTGCTCGACGGCACCGTGTTCGACGAGAATCCGCAGACGCCGATGCCGGTCGATGGCGTGGTGCCGGGCTTCTCCGAAGGCCTGCAGAAGATGAAGAAGGGCGGCAAGTATCGCCTGTGGATCCCGCCGCAGCTTGGCTATGGCGAGCAGGCCGCCGGCCCGATCCCGGCCAATTCGGTGCTGGTGTTCGATGTCCAGCTGCACGACTTCAAGTCGCGCGCGGAAATCATGCAGATGCAGCAGCGGATGCAGCAGATGCAGGGTGGCATGCCGCAGGGCGCCGTTCCGCAGGGCGTGCCGGGCAACTGATCCGATCGATCCGAGAGTAGAGAAGGGCCCGGTTTCCGGGCCCTTTTTCTTTGGTGGTTAGAGTCTGTCTGGAAAATGCGCGAAAGGGCGCATTTTTTATACGGTACCGGCCCACACCCCCACCCGACCGCCCATCAGGGTACCATATCTGGGTGGTCGGGTGGGGGTGTGGGCCGGTGCGGATGCGCCAGAGGCGCAGTCCGGACAAATGCTCAGAGGCTCGCCTGGTCGCCGGGGGCTGATGGTGGGAAGGCGAGGCCTTCGGCGCTGCCAATCTTTTCCTCGCCGGTGAACAGGCGGTCGAGTCGCGCCTTCACGTCGCGCCGATATTCGACGCAGGACACCGAACGCGGCGCGCCAATGTCGATATCGTCGGCGATCGCCGACTTGATCCGTTCCAGTGCGTCATTGTCGAGGATGCCGGCCCGATGCAGTTCCCGGCAGAGCTGGACCATTCCGGCGGCGGTCGCCTGGGCCCGCATGCCGACATTGGTCAGTTCGAAATGCAGCTTCTTCTGCTGCTCCATTGCCACGGTCATGCCATTCTCTCCTTTCGCTTTAGGATAGAAGCGCAGGAGCAATCGTTACGTTCCGGGACGCATTCGTCAATCGCCGTTTTTATCGTCGCTTTTCAGGATGGTCTGCCCTGCCAGAGCCTTGGACCGTTCCTCCAGATAGACCTTGATCATGGCGACGATCGGATCGGCCAGGAACAGGCCGAGGATACCGAACAGCGCGCCGAGCAATATCTGCGCCGCCAGCACCAGCGCGGGGGCCAGGTCGGTCGCGCGCTTGGCTACCATCGGCACGATCAGATAACCGTCGATGATCTGCACCGCCATGTAGACGCCAAAGGCATAGAGGCCGGTATGGGTGCCGCCGGAAAAGCCGACGAGGACGATCAGCACGCCCGAGATGATCGCGCCGATATTGGGCAGGAAGGCGAGCAGGCCGGTGAGGATGCCGAGCAGGCCCGCCATCGGCACGCCGCCCGCCCATAGCAGCAGCCACACGCCCACGCCCTCCACCGTCATGCCGATCAGCCGGCCGAACATCAGCCGGCGCAGGGTGAAGGCCATCTTGTCGGCGACGGTGTAGAAATGGGCGCGCTTGTCCATCGGCAGCATCCAGGCGACGCCGCGTTCGTACAGCTTGGGTTCGACCGCGATGAAGATGGCCAGCACCAGCATCATGACACCGCTGGTGATCGCGCCGACGGCGGTGCCGACGGCGGCGGTGACCCGGCCCATGGAACTCATCGCCTGCTGGGCCAGGCTCTTGAGGTCTTCGGGCGTGGTGGTGATGCCAAGCTGCTGCATCCAGCCGCCGACCCGCTCCACCTGCGCTTCGACGATGGTGCGCATCGCCTGCGCCTGGGCGGCCAGGCTGGAGCCAGTGAGGTAGAAGGTATAGGCGAGGAAGGCGACGACGGCGAGCAGCACGATCGTCAGGCGCCAGCCCCGGCCGATCGGCAGCACTCGGCCAAGCAGGCGGGTGCCGCCATCCATCATGGTGGTGAAGACGAGCGCGCCCAGGATCAGCATGATCGGCTGGGCCAGCAGCACGATCAGGGCGATGCCGATCGCCATCGCGAACCAGACGCCCGCCCGCTTGATCTCATGCTGGACCAGCGGGCTGCGCAATTCGCTGGGGCCGGGTTGCTCGATATGCTGCTGCGCGTCGCTCAAACCCGGAACCCCCAATTAGCTGTCGTGAACTATTTCGCTCCGGTAACGCTTTGCGGACGCAGGCTGTTCCCAGCGCGGCCACCACGGAAAGCATGGAACCAGCTGATCGGATTCCAGCTCGAATCGCCGTCCAGGCTGAAGGTGATGAATTCGGCGCGGCCGCCGATCGCTTCCCATGGCACCGGGCCGCCCAGCCCATTTTCCTCCAGCGGCGCGCGGCTGTCGGCGCTGTTGTCGCGATTGTCGCCCATCAGGAAGACATGGTCGGCGGGCACGCGGACCGGGCCATACCAGTCGAGCGCGCTCGGCCCCATGTCGATCGTGACATAGGTCTTGCCGTTGGGCAGCACTTCCTGCCGCACCGGCAGTTCGCACCAGCTCTTGCCCGCCTTGTCGGTCACCAGCGCGCCGGGGAACTGCATCGGCGGGCAGGGGGCGTTGCCGTCGACCGCTATGCGCAGGGGCTTGAGCACCTTCTGCGGCACCGGCACGCCGTTCAGGATCACCTGACCGCCGCGCACCTCGACAATGTCGCCGGGCAGGCCGATGACCCGCTTGATATAATCCTCGCGCCGGTTCTGGGGCGAGACGATGACGATGTCGCCACGCTCGGGCAGATGGCCCAGGATGCGCCCCTTCAGGAAGGGCAGCGGATGGAAGCTGGGGCTGACATAGGACCAGCCATAGGGGAATTTGCTGACCACCAGCCGGTCGCCCTTCAGCAGCACCGGCATCATCGATTCCGACGGGATGTAGAAGGGCTTGGCGACGAAGCTGTGAAAGGCCAGCACGGCGAGGATGAGCAGCACGATGCTCTTCACCTCATGCCACCAATTCACCCCGCTGCCGCCGGCCCCGCTATTGCCTGCCTCCTTGTCGTCGGCTGCCGTTTCGGGCGCGGCGGGGGGCAGGGGGTCGGTTTGGGTCATGTCGACTGCCGTCATGGAAGGGCTATGCTCGGATGGGGAGGGCGGCCCGCTCAAAGCGGCAGCGCCTCGATGATGACGAAGGCCTGGGCCCATGGATGATCGTCCGTGAGCGTCAGGTGAATGACCGGCTTGTAGCCCGCCGGCACCATCGATGCCAGCCGCTGTGCCGCGCCGCCGGTCAGCGCCAGCGTGGGGGCGCCGCTGGGCGCGTTGACGACGCCGATATCCTTCATGAAGACGCCGGCCTTGAAACCGGTGCCGACCGCCTTGGAAAAGGCCTCCTTGGCGGCGAAGCGCTTGGCCAGCGTGCCGGCTTTGGTGAACGGCCGGCGTTCCGCCTTGGCCTGCTCGACATCGGTGAAGACGCGCTGGACGAACCGGTCCCCGAAGCGGTCGAGCGAATTCTGGATCCGCTCGATATTGCAGAGATCGGAGCCGAGGCCGATGATCACGCTTTGGCTGCTTTCATCGGGCCAGGTCCATCTGGCGCCGCATTTCGCGGATGCTGGCTTCCAGCCCGCCGAAGATCGCCTCGCCGATCAGGAAATGGCCGATATTGAGTTCGGCGATCTGGGGGATGGCGGCGATCGGCGCGACATTGTCGAAGGTCAGGCCATGGCCGGCATGTGGCTCGATGCCGTTCTTGGCGGCGAGCGCGGCGGCGTCGGCAATGCGGCGCAGCTCGACCGCGCGGGCCTCGCCGGTCAGATGGGCATAGGCGCCGGTGTGAAATTCGACCACGGGCGCGCCAAGCTGGATTGCGGCGTCGATCTGGGCGGCGTCGGCCTCGATGAACAGGCTGACGCGGATGCCGGCGTCGGTGAGTGCGGCGACGATCGGGCGCAGCACCGCGATCTGGCCGGCGGCGTCCAGGCCGCCCTCGGTCGTGCGCTCCTCGCGCTTTTCGGGCACGATGCAGGCGGCATGCGGCTTGTGCTTGAGGGCGATGCCCAGCATTTCCTGCGTCGCCGCCATTTCCAGGTTCAGCGGCACGTCGAGCGCCGCCATCAGCATCGCGATATCCTCGTCGCGGATATGGCGGCGATCCTCGCGCAGATGCGCGGTGATGCCGTTGGCGCCGGCCTTCACCGCCAGCAGCGCGGCCTTGACCGGATCGGGATGTTCGCCGCCCCGCGCGTTGCGGATCGTCGCCACATGGTCGATATTGACCCCCAGGCGCAGCGGAACGGCGGCCATCTTACTGCTTCCGGCTGCCGGGCTTGATCGCCGGCACCGCTTCCAGTTCGGGCGGCAGCTGATCGGCGTCATAGACCGGGAAATTGATGCTCACGAGCGGGTAGAAGGGGACGCCCAGGTCCACTTCGCCGGCCGAACGATCGACCAGCGCCACTTCGGCGACGACGATGCCGCCTTCGCGCTCGACCGCCTCGATCGCCTGGCGCGAGGACAGGCCGGTGGTGACGACGTCTTCCACCATCAGCACTTTCTGCCCCGGCGATATGGCAAAGCCGCGGCGCAGTTCGAACACGCCCTCGGGCCGTTCCAGGAACACCGCATCCTTGTCGAGCGCGCGGCCGACTTCATGGCCGATGATCAGGCCGCCCATGGCGGGCGACACGACCAGGTCGATCTCCTGGCGCAGCTCGCGCGGCAGCTGCTGCACGGTGGCGCGGGCCAGCTTGCCGGCGCGTTCGGCATTCATCAGCACGCGGGCGCACTGCAGGTAATTGGCGCTGCGGCGGCCCGACGACAGGATGAAATGTCCTTCGAGCAGCGCACCTGCTGCCCGGAATTCTGCCAATACTTCTTCGTCGGTCATTCCGCCCTGTTCCACTATTCCGTTGCGGGAGGTCGCGCAAAAACGGCGCCCGGCCCGCCCATATCGCACGGGCATGACATGCCCATGATCGCGCACCTGTGCGCGAGGTGCGAGATAGGCGGGAGCGGGAGGCGTTGCAACAGCGAAGAAAATCTGGTCCACACTGACTTGAGGCAGAAAAATTCGTTGCCTATAAGCCGCCACATAGACCGAACGGGCGGGCACGACGCGAAAGTGGACGTTCCCGTTGCAGCGGCAACAAGGGGTTAGGGGTAGATGAGGCTATGAAAAAGGTGAGATCGCTCATTCTGGCCGGCTTGCTGGCACTGGCGCCGGCAACGGTGATGAGCCCGATGGCATTGGCGCAGGAGAATGCCGCCGCTGCCGCCCCCGCTGCTGACAATGCAGCTATATCGACCGAATCACCCGACAATGCGACGGCCCCTGCGGCCGAAGCCGCGCCCGCCGCCAAGGTCGCCGCGCCGCCGCGGATGAAGCCGACCGAAGGCATCGGCATGCCAAAGCCCGGCGAGATCACGCTGCAGGAGCAGTTCACCTCCACCGGCCACACCGCGCGCTGGCTGCACGACAAGATGCTGCTGCCGCTCATCACCATCATCTCGGTCTTCGTGCTGCTGCTGATGCTCTATGTGATGGTGCGCTATCGCCGCTCCGCCAACCCGGTGCCGTCCAAGACCTCCCACAACACCGTCATCGAAGTGGTGTGGACGCTGGTCCCGGTCCTCATCCTGCTGGTGATCGCGATTCCCTCGATCGGCCTGCTGGCCGACCAGTACAAGCCCGCGCCCAAGGATGCGCTGACCGTGAAGGTCACCGGCTATCAATGGTATTGGGGCTATGAATATCCCGACAACGGCATCCCCGAATTCGTGTCGAACATGCTGCCCGAGGACAAGGCGAAGGAAAATGGCGAGCCCTATCTGCTCGCGCCCGACAATCGCCTGGTCCTGCCGGTCGGCCGCCCGGTCAAGCTGATCATCACCGGCGCCGACGTGATCCACAGCTTTGCCGTGCCTTCGCTGTGGGTGAAGATGGACGCCGTGCCCGGACGCCTGAACGAGAAGAGCTTCACCATCGAGAAGCCGGGCGTCTATTACGGCCAATGTTCGGAACTGTGCGGCGCGCGCCACGGCTTCATGCCGATCGCGATCGAGGCGCTGCCCCCGGCCCAGTTCGACCAGTGGGTCCAGTCGCAGGGCGGCACGCTGAAGGGCGCAGCGGCGGAGAAGACGGCTGAAGCCGCTGCCGCTACTGCTGAAAAGAAGATCTGAGGGGTAGGAACGTCATGACCACCATCACCGCCGACCATCATGGCGATCATCATGGCGATCATGCCCATGATCATCATGATGCCGACCACAAGCCGGCCTTCTTCCAGCGCTGGTTCATGTCCACCAACCACAAGGACATCGGCACCCTCTATCTGATCTTCGCGATCATGGCCGGCCTGATCGGCGGCGCCATTTCCGGCCTGATGCGCATGGAATTGCGCGAGCCGGGCATCCAGTTCCTGCATATCTGGGCGCAGTGGAGCGACGGTCCCGCCGCGACGCTGGACCAGGCCTATCACCTCTGGAACGTGCTGATCACCGCCCATGGCCTCATCATGGTCTTCTTCATGGTGATGCCCGCGATCATCGGCGGCTTTGGCAACTGGTTCGTGCCGATCATGATCGGCGCGCCGGACATGGCCTTCCCGCGGATGAACAATATCAGCTTCTGGCTGCTCATCCCCGCCTTCCTGCTGCTGCTCGGCTCCACCTTCGTACCCGGCGGCACCGGCAATGGCGCGGGCACCGGCTGGACCGTCTATGCGCCGCTGTCGACCAGCGGGTCGGCCGGCCCGGCCGTCGACATGGCGATCCTGTCGCTGCACATCGCCGGCGCCAGCTCGATCCTGGGCGCGATCAACTTCATCACCACCATTCTCAACATGCGTGCGCCGGGCATGACCCTGCACAAGATGCCGCTGTTCGTCTGGTCGGTGCTGGTCACCGCCTTCCTGCTGTTGCTGGCGCTGCCGGTGCTGGCTGCGGCGATCACCATGCTGCTGACCGATCGCAATTTCGGCACCACCTTCTATGATGCTGCCGGTGGCGGCGATCCCGAACTCTACCAGCATCTCTTCTGGTTCTTCGGCCATCCCGAAGTCTACATCATGATCCTGCCGGGCTTCGGCATCGTCAGCCAGATCGTCTCGACCTTCAGCCGCAAGCCGGTGTTCGGCTATCTCGGCATGGCCTATGCCATGGTCGCGATCGGCGTGGTCGGCTTCGTCGTCTGGGCGCACCACATGTTCACCACCGGCATGTCGGTGAATGTGAAGATGTATTTCACCGCCGCCACCATGGTCATCGCGGTGCCGACCGGCATCAAGATCTTCTCGTGGATCGCGACCATCTGGGGCGGGTCGATCAGCTTCAAGACGCCGATGGTATGGGCGCTGGGCTTCATCTTCCTGTTCACCGTGGGCGGCGTGACCGGCGTGGTGCTGGCCAATGGCGGCGTCGACGACGTGCTGCACGACACCTATTATGTGGTCGCGCACTTCCACTATGTGCTCTCGCTGGGCGCGGTCTTCTCGCTGTTCGCGGGCTTCTATTACTGGTTCCCGAAAATGACGGGGCGCATGTATAATGAAGTGCTGGGCCAGCTCCATTTCTGGGTCTTCTTCATCGGCGTGAACCTGCTGTTCTTCCCGATGCACTTCCTGGGCCTGAGCGGCATGCCGCGCCGTTATCCCGACTATCCCGAGGCGTTCGCCTATTGGAACAAGATCGCGACCCACGGCTATGAGATCATGGCGGTCGGCGTGCTGATCTTCCTGGTCAACGTCTTCTGGTCGCTGTTCGCCGGCAAAAAGGCTGAGGGCAATCCCTGGGGCGAAGGTGCGACGACGCTGGAATGGACGCTGACCAGCCCGCCGCCCTATCACCAGTTCGAGACCCTGCCGGTCATCGACTGATCGCCATGCGGGTGCCCGGCCTGGACCGGGCACTCCGTCCCCCTGCGGCAGGACAGAAGGGTAGGACCGTCTGTCCATTTGCCGGAATCGGTCAGGGCCTGTATGGGGCGCCGGCTGATCGAAGAGGAGTTTATGGCCAGTTCGCCGCTTTCGTCCGGGGCTAATGCCCCCGTCCTGCCCGCTCATTGGCGCGATTTCGTCGCGCTGACCAAGCCGCGCGTGATGACGCTTGTGGTGTTCACGGGCCTGTGCGGGCTGCTCGCCGCGCCCGGTCATATCCATCCGGTGCTGGGCTTTACCGCGATATTGTGCATCGCGCTGGGCGCTGGCGCGGCCGCTGCGCTCAACCAGTGGTGGGAAGCCGACATCGACGCCAAGATGAAGCGCACCGCCAGCCGGCCGCTGCCCGCCGGCCGGATGGAGCGGCAGACGGCGCTGCATTTCGGCGTCGGCCTGTCCTTCTTCTCGGTGATCCTGATGGGGATGGCGACCAACTGGCTCGCCGCCGCGGTGCTGACCGTCTCGATCCTCTTCTATGTCTTCATCTATACCATCTGGCTGAAGCCCCGGACGGCGCAGAATATCGTCATCGGCGGCGCGGCCGGCGCCTTCCCGCCGGTGATCGGCTGGGCGGCGGTGACGGGTGACATCACCGCGCTGCCGATCGCCCTGTTCATGCTGATCTTCTTCTGGACGCCGCCCCATTTCTGGGCGCTCGCGCTGTTCGTGAAGACCGATTATGCCGCCGCCGGCATCCCGATGCTGCCGGTCGTGTCGGGCGAGGTGGTGACCCGGCGCCAGATCCTCTTCTACACCTTCATCATGGCGGTTGCCGCGCTCGCCCCGGTCGCGCTGCACCTGACCGGCGCGATCTATGGCACGGCGGCGCTGGTCGGCACCGCGATCTTCGCGGCCATGGCCTTCCAGGTCTATCTGCGCCGCGAAACCGACCCCGCGCGCATGGCGCCGGAAAAGCGGCTGTTCAAATATTCGATCCTCTATCTCTTCCTGCTGTTCGGGGCAGTGGTCGTCGACCGCTGGCTGCTGGCATGACCCCGGAAGAAAAGGGGCCAGATCAGGATCAGGTGCGCGCACGGCAAAAGTCCCGTGCGCTGGTGACCGGGCTGCTGCTCGGCTTCCTCGCCATCCTCTTCTTCGCCATCACTTTGGCGAAGATCGGCGCGAGCCATAATATCTGATGGCCTCGCTCCCGCCCTCGCCCTTTGACCGCGACCGCCGCAACCGGCGGACGCTGGTGGCGATGGCGGGCATCGGCCTGGCGATGCTTGCCCTCGGCTTCGCCTCGGTCCCGCTCTATCGCATCTTCTGCCAGACGACCGGTTTCGGCGGCACGACCCAGCGCGCGGCGGCCGATGTGAAGCTGACCCCGGTGGCCGGGCGGACCATGTCGATCCGCTTCGATTCCAATGTCCAGCCCGGCATGCCCTGGGAGTTCCGGCCCGAACATCGCACCGACACGGTGACCGTCGGTGCCCGCGACATGGCGATTTTCATTGCGAAGAACCTGTCCGACAAGCCGGTGACCGGCACCGCCAGCTTCAACGTCACGCCGACCCAGGCCGGCGCCTATTTCACCAAGATCCAGTGCTTCTGCTTCACCCAGCAGACGCTGCAGCCCGGTGAGGAAGTGCGCATGCCGGTGATCTATTATGTCGATCCCAAGATATTGCAGGATCCCGACAACAAGGACACGCAGCAGATAACGCTCAGCTACACCTTCTATCCTGTTGAGCAGGGGAAGCAGCCAAGCTAAGCTGACGAGAATAACCGAAAAACAGGGAAGAGGTAGAAACCGTCATGGCAGGCGCCAAGAACCACGATTATCATATCCTTCCGCCCAGCATCTGGCCGCTGTTCGGCTCGATGTCGGCGCTGGTGATGGCGATGGGCGCGATCATGTGGATGCATCCCGACGCGATGCCCGCCGGCGGTGGCTGGATCTTCCTGATCGGTGTGGCCGGTGTCCTCTTCACCATGTTCAGCTGGTGGAGCAATGTGATTGCGGAGGCGCATGCCGGCGATCATACGCCGGTGGTCCAGCTGCATCTGCGCTACGGCATGATCCTGTTCATTGCCTCCGAAGTGATGTTCTTCGTCGGCTGGTTCTGGGCCTTTTTCGACTTCTCCCTCTTCCCCAGCGAACTGGCGCCGATCGAGGGCCTGTTCCCCTCCAAGGGCATCGAGGTGATGAACGCGTTCGAGCTGCCCTTGCTCAACACGCTGATCCTGCTCTGCTCGGGCACCACCGTCACCTGGGCGCATCATGCGCTGATCCACGGCGATCGCGAAGGGCTGAAGAAGGGCCTGTGGTGTACGGTGATCCTGGGCGCGCTGTTCAGCTGCATCCAGGCCTATGAATATATGCACGCGCCGTTCCCGTTCGGCGGTTCGCCCTATAGCTCGGCCTTCTACATGGCGACCGGCTTCCATGGCTTCCACGTGCTGGTCGGCACCATCTTCCTGGTGGTGAACCTGATCCGCGCCTATAAGGGCGACTTCACCCCGCGCCAGCATTTCGGTTTTGAAGCGGCTGCCTGGTACTGGCATTTCGTCGACGTGGTGTGGCTGTTCCTGTTCGCCGCCATCTATGTCTGGGGCGGCTGGGGCGCGCCGATCCACGGCGGCTGATGATTCAGGCATGACGGCGAAGGCGACAGGCATGGACCTGCTTGCGGCCTCCGCCCGCGGCCTTTGCCCCCGTTGCAGCGCACCGACCCTGTTCGAAGGGCCGGTGCGTTTTGCGTCGCGCTGCCGCCAGTGTGGGCTGGATTATGGCCAATATAATGTCGGCGACGGGCCGGCGGCTTTCCTGACGCTGATCATCGGCGCGGTTATGGTCGCGCTGGCGCTGACCCTGGAACTGACGGTCCATCCGCCGCTCTGGCTGCACCTGCTGCTGTGGGCGCCGCTGACCGCCGGCGCCGTGGTCGGCAGCCTGCGCGTCGCCAAGGGCGCGCTGCTGACGGTCGAATATCGCAAAAATGCCCGCGAGGGGCGGGTGGTGGAGAAGAAGGACGCATGAGCGGACGGCGCATCCCGATTGTCCCGACCCTGCTGGTCTGTGTCGCGATCGCCGTCATGATCGCGCTCGGCATCTGGCAGTTGCAGCGCCGGGGCGAGAAGGAATCGATGCTGGCGCTGGCCGCCAGCAATGTGTCGCGCCCGGCCGTCGCCTTCCCCAAAATGCCGCCGGTGCCCGATGAACTTCTGTTCCGCCCATCCTCGGTCCATTGCCTGCGCGTCGTCGGCTGGCAGGTGGAGGCCGGGCGCGCCGCCGATGGATCGACCGGCTATCGCCATATCGCCCAATGCACGACCGGCGCCGAAGGACCGGGCGCGCTGGTCGCTGTCGGCGTCGGCCAGAAGCCGGATGACAAACCGGCCTGGACCGGCGGACAGGTCGAAGGCTGGATTTCGCAGGAGCCCGATCATCGCTCGCTCCTGTCGCGCGCCAGCGGCAGGACCATGCCGCTGCGGCCGATGCTGATTGCGCGCGCCGCGCCGCCGGGCCTGAAACCCATGGCGCCGCCCAGCACCGCCGACGTGCCCAACAATCATCTCGCCTATGCGGTGCAATGGTTCATTTTTGCCGCGCTGGCGGCAATAATCTATCTGCTTGTCCTGCGCCGACGCAATGCGGAGCCGCCAAGGCCGTCGTAAAGGCTTGCCCCGGCGCGCGCGCGTCGCTACCGCGCTTTCCCATTATGCAATATGTCAGCACCAGGGGAAGCGCACCGGCGCTCGGTTTTGAAGATGTCACGCTGGCGGGCCTGGCGTCCGACGGTGGACTTTATGTGCCCGAAAGCTGGCCGCAATTTTCCGCTGCCGACTTTCGCGCCCTCGCTGGTCTTTCCTATGTCGAAACCGCCGTGCGCGTCATGGCACCGTTCGTCGCCGGATCGCTGAGCGAAGAGGAACTGCGTGACCTCTGCACCGCCGCCTATGGCCGGTTCAGCCATGACGCGGTGACGCCGCTGGTCCAGCTCGACAATCGCCACTGGATGCTGGAGCTGTTCCATGGTCCGACCCTGGCGTTCAAGGATGTCGCGCTCCAGTTGCTCGGCCAGCTGTTCGAACGGTTCCTGTCGCGCCGCGACGACCATCTGACCATCGTCGGCGCCACATCGGGCGACACCGGTTCGGCCGCGATCGACGCGGTCGCCGGCCGCGAGAAGGTCGACATCTTCATGCTGCATCCCGAGGGCCGCGTGTCCGACGTGCAGCGGCGCCAGATGACCACGGTGCTGGCGCCCAATGTCTACAACATCGCGATCGATGGCAGCTTCGACGATGCGCAGGCGCTGGTGAAGCGCATGTTCAACGACGCGGACTTCAAGAAGCGTTTCAACCTGTCGGCGGTGAACAGCATCAACTGGGCGCGGCTGATGGCGCAGGTCGTCTATTATTTCTACGCCGCCGTGCGGCTGGGCGCGCCCGATCGCCCGATCGCCTTCTCGGTGCCGACCGGCAATTTCGGCGATGTCTTCGCCGGCTATGTTGCGTCGAAAATGGGCCTGCCGGTTGCCAAGCTGGTGGTCGCCACCAACGTCAACGACATATTGCATCGCGCCCTGTCGGAGGGCGACTATAGCCAGGGCCAGGTCGTGCCGACCGCGACGCCCAGCATGGACATTCAGGTCAGCTCCAATTTCGAGCGGCTGCTGTTCGATGCCGGCGGTCGGGATGGCATCGCGCTCGCCCAGCAGATGCAGGGTTTCGAGGCAAGCAAGGCGATGCGCCTCACCAATGCCCAGCGCGAGGGCGCGGCGAACCTGTTCACCTCCGCCCGGATCGATGCCGACGGCATGACCATGGCGATGCGCTGGGCGTTCGACGCCGCCGGCCAGGTGATCGACCCGCACAGCGCCATTGGCCTCGCCGCCGCGCGCGAAGCGGACATCGACCCGTCGATCCCGGTGGTGACGCTGGCGACCGCCCATGCCGCCAAGTTCCGCGACGCTGTGGAGCGGGCGACTGGCACGCGGCCGCCGCTGCCCGCGCGGGTCGGCGACCTGTTCGCGCGCGAGGAAAGCTACGCCAAGCTGCCCGGCACGTTCGAGGCGGTGACCGCCTATGTCGCGGAGCGGGCGACGCCGCGCGACTGATCGCGGGTTGATCCCCTCTCGACAGGAGCGGCGCAAGAGACGATGAGGCCCCCATGGAACTCAAGACTCTCATCGGCGAACCCTGGTCCGACTATGGCCTGATCGACTCGGGCAACGGCCGCAAGCTCGAACGCTATGGCCGTTTCCGCTTCATCCGCCCCGAACCGCAGGCGATGTGGGCGCCGGCGACCGAAGATTGGCGCGCCGACGGCGAATTCATCCCCGGCTCTGACGAGGATGGTGGCGGCCGCTGGTATTATGACAAGCCGGTCCCGGCCGAAGGCTGGCCGCTGCACTGGAAGGAAGTGACCTTCCAGTCGAGCTGCACCCCCTTCCGCCATCTCGGCTTCTTCCCCGACATGGCGCCGGTGTGGGATTTCATGCGCGCCAGCACCGCCGACAAGCCCGAGGCGGAGGTGATGAACCTGTTCGGCTATACCGGCGTCGGCACGCTGGGCATGTCGGCGGCCGGCGCGCGCATGGTCCATGTCGATGCGTCGAAGAAATCGGTGGCGCAGGCGCGGGCGAACGCTGACCTGTCGGGCATGGGTGATCGGCCGATCCGCTGGATCGTCGAGGATGCGGCCAAGTTCGTCGCGCGCGAAGTGCGGCGCGGCCGCCGCTATGACGGCATATTGCTCGACCCGCCCAAATATGGCCGCGGCCCCGACGGCGAAGTCTGGCGGCTGGAGGAGGATCTGCCCGGCCTCATCGCCAATTGCCGCCAGTTGCTCGATGCCGACAGTCGCTTCCTGTTCCTCACCGTCTATGCAGTGCGCATGTCGGCGCTGGCGATCGGCGAATTGCTGCGCCAGGCCTTTGCCGACCTGCCCGGCGAGGTCGAGGCCGGCGAACTGACCGTGCGCGAGGAAGCCCGCGGCCTGCTCCTCCCCACCGCCATCTGGGCGCGCTGGAAGCGGTAAACAGAAGGGCGACGGCTATAAGCCCTCTCCCGCCTGCGGGAGAGGGTTGGGTGAGGGCTTTTCTAAGACGACCCTCATGATAGACTCTGCCGATGCCCAGCATCGGCCCGACCAGTCGCAACGCCGCACGTCTGCGGCGCAACGCAACCGAATGTGAGCAACGGCTATGGGCCGTCTTGCGCAATCGCCAGCTTGAAGGCTTCAAGTTCCGGCGACAGGCGACGATCGGGCCATTCGTGGTCGATTTCCTCTGTGCCGAATATCGCTTCATCGTCGAGATCGATGGCGGGCAGCATGATGAACGGACGGATGCGTCGCGCACGACGCAGCTGCAATCGGCGGGCTATGTGATCCACCGGTTCTGGAATCATGATGTGGTCGAGAATTTCGACGGCGTGGTGGAGCGGATCAGGCTGGAGCTGCTTGCCGTTCGAGAGACGTAAGCAAGAAGACCCTCACCCAACCCTCTCCCGCCTGCGGGAGAGGGCTATTACGCGCGTCGCCTTACTTCCCGACCCTGATTTCGAACAGCTTGGGCCAGTTCTTGCCGGTGATGAAGACGCGGTCGGTCCTGGCGTCATAGGCGATGCCGTTGGCGACGGCTTCGCTGTCGGTGACGCCGGCCTGCTTGCGTAACGGGGCGACGTCGATCCAGTCGATCACGCCGCCGCTGCGCGGGTCGATCCGGGCGATCTTCGTGTCGTACCAGATATTGGCCCAGATCTCGCCCCTGACCCATTCCAGCTCATTGAGCCGATCGACCGCACGGCCGTTCCAGGTGACGGTGATGCGGCGCTGTTCGGTCAGCGTCTCGGGATCGAGGAAGCGCAGTTGCGCGCTGCCGTCGCTCATGATGATCGACCGGGCATCCTGGGTCAGGCCCCAGCCTTCGCCTTCATAGCGGAAGGTGGAGAGGGGCGAGAAATCGTCCAGTTTCCAGACGAAGCCCTGGCGGTGGCGCCAGGTCAGGCTGACCAGCTTGCCGCCCCAGTTGACGATGCCTTCGCCGAAATAGGGCTGCTCGACCACGCGGCGCTGCTCGACCTTGCCGGTCTTGAGCGCGACCTTACGAATCTCCGACTGGCCTTCGAGGCCGGTGCTCTCATAAAGTGCGCCGTCGAGGTAGAAGAGGCCCTCGGTAAAGGCCGCCGGGTCGTGCGGATAGGCTTTGACCAAAGTCCAGGGCGTTTCCGCCCGGGCCGGCATGGTCAGGGTGAGGGCGCAGGCGAGCGCCAGCAGCCATTGCCTCATTCGGCGGCCTGCGCGGCGATCGCGGTGGCGAGCCAGGCGGGCAGGGTGGCGGGATCGATCGCCTCCACCCGCTGCAGCTCGATCGACAGACCAAGGTCGGGCAGGGCGGCGCGCTGGCGCTTCTCGTCGGCCCGTTCCAGCGGCACCGCGACCAGCCGCCGGTTCACCTTGTTGCGATAATGCATGCGGGCGGTGTTTTCCTGGCCGACATAGCAGCCCTTGTCATAATCGACGCCGTGCAGTTCCTCAGCATTGGTTTCGAGCCACAGTGTCTGATCCTGCCCCAGTTCCGCCGCGCCTTCGAAGATGCCGAGCGACAGCCGATGGGTGCGGAAGGCGGCAGAGGCGTCGCCATCGGTGGCGGGGGCCAGCCAGCGCGCGCCAAGCTCGGGCAGGCGCGGGTCGCGGGGTTTGTCGTCCGCATCGATCGCCCAATGCACCGCCAGCGATTCGTCGCGAGCAATCACCACCTTGCGCCGCAACCGATAGATGGTCAGCCGCTTCGCGAGCGCATCGGCCTGCGCCGCCTCGCAGTCGATCAATATATCGCCATCGTCGCCCCACAGGATGAAGTCGAACAGCGCCTTGCCCTGCGGTGTCAGCAGCGCGGTCCAGCGCGCTTCGCCGTCTTTCAGCGTCAGCACGTCGCGGGTCAGCAGCCCCTGCAGGAAGGGACGCGCCTCTTCGCCGGAAATGCGCAGGATCGTGCGGTCGGTAAGGGTGGTATCGGTCATCGGCTTTAGGTAGGACGGCGGCACGACTTCGCCAAGCGGTTCACGCGAACAGCAGACAGGAATATCGCCATGACCCAGACCTTCGACATGATCCTCAAGAATGGCACCGTCCATACGCCGGGCGGCGCGGAGCAGGTGGATGTGGGCGTGCGCGGCGGCAAGATCGTCGCCATCGGTACCAGCCTGGGCGATGCCGGCGAAGTGGTCGACTGCACCGGCCTCGACGTGCTGCCGGGCTGCATCGACAGCCAGGTCCATTTCCGCGAACCGGGGCTGGAATATAAGGAGGATCTGGAATCGGGCAGCCGCGCTGCGGTGCTGGGCGGTGTCACCGCCGTGTTCGAAATGCCCAACACCAATCCCAATACCGATACTGCCGATCGGGTGCATGACAAGCTGAAGCGCGCGCATCACCGCATGTGGTGCGACCATGCCTTCTATGTCGGCGCCACGGCGGAAAATGCCGAGCAGTTGAAGGAGCTGGAGCGCATTCCCGGCACCTCGGGTGTCAAGATCTTCATGGGCGCATCGACCGGCAGCCTGCTGGTGGATGATGACAAGGCGCTTGCCCGCGTGCTGGCGTCGGGCACCCGCCGCGTCGCCATCCATGCCGAGGATGAGACGCGGATGAACGCGCGCAAGGATTATCGGGTGGAAGGTGACCCATCCTCCCACCCCGTCTGGCGCGACGATGAAAGCGCGATGATCGCGACGAAGCGGATCATTGCGCTCGCCCGCAAGGCGCGCCGCCGCATCCATATCCTGCACGTCACCACCCCGGCGGAACTGGAATATATCGGCCAGAACAAGGATGTCGCGACCTGCGAAGTCACGCCGCAGCATCTGACCCTGGCGGGCGAGGACGCCTATCCGCGCCTGGGCACCTATGCCCAGATGAACCCGCCGATCCGCAGTGCGGCGCATCGCGACGGCCTGTGGTTCTGGCTCAATCAGGGCGTGCCCGATGTGCTGGGCAGCGACCATGCGCCGCACACGATCGAGGAAAAGGCGAAGGTTTATCCGGCGTCGCCCAGTGGCATGCCGGGCGTGCAGACGCTGGTACCGCTGCTGCTCAATCATGTGGCCGAAGGGCGGCTGACGCTGCGCCGCTTCATCGAACTGACGTCTTCGGGGCCGCAGCGCGTGTTCGGCCTCACCTGCAAGGGCCGGATCGCGCTTGGCTATGATGCCGACTTCACCGTGGTCGACCTCAAGAAGAAATGGACCGTCGGCAAGGCATGGCTCGCCTCGCGCTGCGACTGGTCGCCGTTCGACGGCATGGACCTCACCGGCAAGGCGATCGGCACCATCATCCGCGGCAACCGCGTGATGTGGGAAGACAGCCTGGCCAATCAGGCGGTCGGCGAGCCGGTCCGGTTCGAGGCGACCGAGTTCAACTGACCGGGATCAGGCCGTCGCCAGCCGGTTGCGGCGGGCGGCGGCATAGCTGTCGCTGGCGAAGAGGATGAGGCCGAGCCAGATCAGGCCGAAGCTCAGCATCTGCCCCTGGCTCAGCGTCTCGCCCAGCAGCACCACGCCGCACAGGAATTGCAGCGTCGGCGCCAGATATTGCAGCAGCCCCAGCGTCGCCAGCGGCAGGCGCTGGGCGGCGGTGGCGAACAGCACCAGCGGCACGGTGGTGACGCCGCCGGCCAGGATCAACAGGCCGGTGGTCGGCACGTCCTGGCCAAAGCTGATGCCGCCATGGCCCGACAGCCAGATCAGGTAGCCGATCGCGGGCGCGACCAGCAGCAGCGTTTCGACGCCGAGGCCGGTCATCGGCGCAACCGGGGTGAGCTTGCGGATCAGGCCATAGAGGGCGAAGCTGATCGCCAGCGCCAGGCTGATCCACAAGGTGGTGAGCGCAGCCGCAGCCAGGATGGCGACGCCGATCGCGGCGATCGCGATCGCCAGCATCTGTCCGCGCCGCAGCCTTTCCTTGAGTATGACGACGCCGAGGCCCACGCTGACCAGCGGGTTGAGGAAATAGCCCAGGCTGCAGGCGACGACATGGCCGTCATTGACCGCCCAGACATAGACCAGCCAGTTGATCGCGATCATCACCGCCGATGCCATCAGCGGCAGGACCAGCCGGGGCGTGCGCAATGCCGCGACGAAGGCGGCCAGTCCCTTGCGCGCCGCCAGCAGCACCAGGATCAGGATGACCGACCAGATCACCCGCTGGGTCACGATCTCGATCGGGTCGACATGATGCAGCAGGCGGAAGAAGAGCGGCAGCATCCCCCAGATGCTGTAAGTGCCGATCGCGGCGATGACGCCCTTGCGGGTTTCGCTTTCCGCTATGGTCACAGGATGCCGCCGCCCAGGAACAGCCGCAGCGCGCCGAAGGCGGCGACGATCAGGCAGAAATTCTGCCCGCCCTTTTTCGACGACATCAGGCCGATGAAGGCACCGAACAGGGCCATCGGCACCAGCAGCCAGTTGAGCGCGCCGAGCAGCGGAAACACCGCCGGGATCATCAGGACGAGGGTGACAAGACCGATCAGGGCTGACAGAAGGTTGAGCATAGTCCGACTGATGGCGGCTTTGCTGTCCCGGAACAAGACAAGCGACCATGCCACCCGGCAGAAACTGGCCCTGCGATGGGGTAGGGGCGTCTATGCACCCTGAATGCGAACGGAAAGTCCCGCTATCCGTTCTATGTGCCGGGTTATGAAGGAGCGAGGCGGATGGCGATTTCCCGACAAGTTGGTGTGATGGCGTTGCTGCTGGCGCTCGCGGCCTGTGGCAAGGGCGGCAAGGACGGCAATCTTGCCGCGCTGGACGACCAGTTGACCAACAATGCCGCGGACCCGGCGGTCAAGGGCGCGCTGGCCGATGATATCGTCGTCGATCCCAATCTGGTCGGCCAGTCGAACCGCAATGCCGTGCGCAGCGCCGATCGTGCCGCCAATGGCGCATTGCCGGTGCTGGGCGGCGACGCCGGCAAGGCGCAGGCGGAAGCGGCCAAGCTGGTCGGCGGCAAGCTGCTGTCCGCACCGGCACCGGTCAGCGGTCCGATCAAGAATAGTCCGATGACGCTGGGCGGGCTGGCGCGCGAACAGGCACAACTGGGCGGCGGCGGCAATGCCGGCTGCGCCAAGAAGCTGGTCTATGGCATGCAATGGGCCAGCCGCATGCCCGATCCCTTCACCCTCTATCCCGGCGCGCAACTGACCGAGGCGGCGGGTGCGGAAAAGGATGGCTGCACCCTGCGCGCGGCGAGCTTCGTGACGGCGGTGCCCAAGCAGGGCGTGATCGATTATTATTATACCCAGGCCCGTCGCGCCGGCTTCGATGCGGAACATCGCATCGTCGAGGGCGACAATGTGCTGGGCGGCACCCGCAAGGCCGATGGCAGCGCCTATTTCATCGTCTTCACCAATGCGCCGGGTGGCAGGACGGGCGTCGACATCATCGCCGATCACGGTCGATAAAAGGGGGTCATAAGGGCGAGAGGGCATCGCCCCCTTTTGCTGAACTGGGTCGCTTTGTTTCCAAAACGGAAACGATCTGTCGTCCTTTTGCCGGCTACAAGCCCGACCCGTGCATCGCTACATCCCCTGCAACAACAGGTGGGATCAAGGCGATGCAACACTCCGTCTTCAACCGGGCCGATACGGCCAATGACAATGTCGGCGAACCCTTTGACGCGCAGGAGCGCCAGGTGCTCTGGCTGGCCGATAGCGATCCGGCCAGTTCCGTGCCTTCGGTCCGCGCGCCGCTCGGCCGGTTGCGCAGCTTCCTGCGCGGCCCGGAGCCGACCTACACCCTGGCCAATCCGCGGCTGGAAACGCTGCGCCAGAGCGCGATCATCCTGCGCACTGGCCGGTCGCTGACCGGCGAGGAGCTGGAGGCGTTCGATGCGGCGGGTTTCTCGCGCGAGCAGCTCGACCTGCTGCGCGTGCTCTACATGACCGGGGACGCCCGGCGGGCGGTGGTCCGTGCGGCCTGATCCTTCCGGTAGCGCGTTGCGCCAGCAGCCGATGCAGGCGCTGGAGATGCTACGCGCATTCCATCTGGCGCACCCGCGTGTCGTCACGCGGCTGGCGCTGTTCTTCCTGATCCTGTTCGTGGAAATCGTCCTGTTTAGCGGCATCAACGGCATGGTCGATGATCTGCTGGTCTCCTTCGTGGCGACGGTCGCGGCGTCGCTGCTGTTCCTGCCGATGATGGTCAGCGGCCAGGCGCGGTGATCGCGGATGCCGCGCCCGGCTGGCGCCAGCCGGGCGGAGCGTGTAGCACCGGTCCGACGCGGCAGGAGAGCGGACGGGACGGCGCCATGGATCTGGATGATTTGCGCAGCTTTGCCCAGGTCGTGCGCCATGGCGGCTTCAGCGCGGCGGAGCGTGCCACCGGCGAACGCAAGGCGAAGCTCAGTCGCCGGGTTGCGCGGCTGGAGCAGGTGTTGGGCGTCCGCCTGATCGAGCGATCGACCCGCAATCTGCGCGTGACCGATGTCGGCCGCGAAATCTATCGCCAGTGCGAGACGATCGCCGAGGGGATCGACGCCACCCAGGCGATTGCCGCGCGCGCCCGGTCACAGATCAGCGGCAATCTGCGCATCGCTTGCCCGCCGGGGCTGGCCCGCTATCTGCGCACCGATGTCTTCGCCCGGTTCCTGATGCTCTATCCCGACGTGCATCTGGAAATGCATATCAGCAGCCAGCGGATCGACCTGATCCAGGAACGGTTCGATGCCGCCTTTCGCGTGGATATCGACACCGTGCATGATCAGGCGCTGACGATGCATCAGCTTGGGCGGCTGGACCGCATCCTGGTGGCCGCGCCGGGAGTGGCGGCGCAGGTCGCGGCAACGACCATCGCCAGCCTTGCCGACCTGCCGACGCTGAGCGTGGGCGAGCATGTCGAACATGATGAATGGCTGTTGATGAACGGGCAGGGGCGACAGCATGTCGTCGCCCATCATCCCCGATTCTGCAGCAATGATTCAGCGACGGTGCGCGATGCGGCGGTGGCCGGACTGGGCGTGGCGCTGCTGTCGTCAGCGGCCTGTTCGGTCGAACTGCAACAGGGGCGGCTGGTGCATGTCCTGCCCGACTGGCGGACCAGCGAGGGTATTGTCCATGTCCTCTTCACCGCGCGCACCGGCATGTCGCCGACCCTGCGCGCGTTCATCGACTATGTCGCGGAAAGCTTTCCGTCGCTGACGGGAAGCACGCTGGCCTGAATGGCCTTCAGCGCAAGCCGGCTTCCTTGGTCAGGCTGTACAGCCCGCCGACGATCAGCCCGAGCGCCAGCATGTGCGCCGAAAATTCGAAAACAATATCAACCATAATCGATCCCCACCGATTGGAAGCGATCCTTCTGCGGCCATGCGCCTAACAAGCCGTTAATGCTGATGGGAAAGTGGGGGCGTGCTTGACGCTGTTCTGCGCCGACCATAGCATTCCGTCCCGCGCAGGCATGGTGTTGGGAGGCATGTTTCCATGGAGGATATCGCCCAGGAACGTGGCCCCGGCTATCGTTATTCGCGGCGTGCCACCCTGCCGCTGATCCGGCAATTGTCGGTGGTGCCCAACTGGCGCAACGCGCTGCTGCTGGCGCTGCAATGGGCGGTGATGATCGCCGCCTGCGTGATCGCTATCCGGGTCGATCGCTGGCCGGCCTATCTGATCGCCGGCATCGTCATCGGCACGCGGATTCAGGTTCTGGCGGTGATGATGCATGAGGCCTGTCACGGGATGCTGTTCAGCAACCGGCGCGTCAATGACCTGATCGGCGACCTGTTCGTGGCCTATCCGCTGGCGCTGAGCATCGATCTCTACCGTGTCGCCCATATGGTGCATCATCGCCATACCAACACGATGCGCGACTATGATTATCGGGTGCAGCGCAAGGATGTCGACCAGCATTTTCCGAAAAGCGGGCGCGCCATGGTCGTGCTGCTGCTGCGCAGCCTGTCCGGCCTCAACTATTATCGGGCGGCGCGGGCGGCGCGAATCTGGTCGCCCTTGTCCAATTTCCACAATCCGATGCGCTTCGGCTTCGATTTCCGGCTGGCGCTGCGCGTTCGCTACATCGTCTGGGCGGTGCTGGTCTATGGCGCGATCCTTTGGTCGCCCTGGCGCTGGCAGATATTGGGGCTGTTCATGATTCCCCAGTTCATCTGGGCCAATGTGTTCAACCGGTTGCGGGCGATGGCGGAGCATAATGGCGTCACGGACGAGACGGAAATACGCGGCACGCGCACCGTTATCCCGACCCTGATCGACCGGATCCTGATCGGGCCGCTCAATGTCAGCTATCATCTGGAACATCATCTGTTCCCGTCGGTGCCCTGGCATAATCTGCGCCGCTTGCACCGGCATCTGATGGCGTCCGATCCGCGCTATGCGCGCGATGCGCATGTCACGCAGGGCTATTGGGGGGTGATCCGCGAACTGATGCCGCCGCCCGCGGTCAGTGGTCCCGATCGGCAGCAGGTTCCGGTCGAGGCGAAGCCGTAACCCGAAGGGGCGCACGGATCAGGGAATGACCAGTTCCATGCCCGCCTTCACCCGGTTGAGCGCCAGATAGCTGTGATAGCTGGCGACCGATTCATTTTCCGCGAACAGGCGGCGGGTGATCGCTTCGTAACTGCGCATGTCGGGCGCGACGATCAGCATGATGAAACTGCGGCCGCCGGTGACATAATAGCATTGCTGCACTTCGGGCGCGTCGCGGAACAATTGCTTGGCCTTGTCGACGCGCGCCGCCTTTTCATCGACCAGATTGACCTCGACGATCGATGTGACGCCCAGGCCCACGTGATCGGGATCGACGATCGCGACATTGCGCATGATCACGCCGCTGCGCTCCATCGCGGCGATGCGGCGCTGCACGGCGGCGGTCGACAGGTTGACCGCCTCGGCAATTGCGCGCTGGGGCATGCGGGTGTCGCGCTGGATCAGGCGCAGAATCGCCCTGTCGAAATCGTCGATCTTGGTGGTTTGGCTCATGAAATGAGTAATTGTTGCATTTGACCGACCAATCAAGAGCGCCTTTCTCATGTCGATGATGATATTTCCCGTCACCTGAATTTTCGACAGGCGGAATGCGAGCATGAACCAGTCACGAGCATCCGGCGCGATCCTGGCCGGCATCTTTTGCGGCATGGGGGCGGGGGCGCTCTGGGGCCTGGTCTTCCTGGCGCCGGAGATCGTGCCGGGCTTCAGCCCGCTCGAACAGGCGATCGGTCGCTATCTGGCCTATGGGCTGATGTCCGTGCTGCTGGTTGCGCCGCGTTGGCGGGCGATCCGGCCGCTGCTGACGCCGCGCATATTGTGGGCGCTGGCCTGGCTCGCGCTGGCCGGCAACCTCTTTTATTATGTGCTGCTGGTGAGCGCGGTGCAGATGGGGGGCATCGCCATGACCTCGCTGGTGGTCGGCTTCCTGCCGGTCGCGGTGACCATCGTCGGCAGCCGACAGGCGGGCGCGGTGCGGCTGCGGCATCTGGCGCCGTCGCTGCTGCTCTGTGTCGCGGGTGCGCTGTGCATCGGCTGGCAGGCGATCGTCATGCCGGGCGGGGGCGCGGTGGCGACGCGGATCATCGGCTTTGCCTGCGCGGTCGGCGCGCTGATTTCTTGGACCGCCTTTGCGATCGGCAATGCCCATTGGCTGCGGCGGATGGACGGTATCACGTCGCAGGAGTGGAATTTCCTGATCGGCCTTGCCACCGGCGCGCAGGCGCTGCTGTTCCTGCCGTTGGTGCCGTGGCTGGGCAGTGGCACGCATGATGCGGCCGACTGGACCCGCTTTGCGGCTGTCGTGATCGCTGTCGCTCTGTTTGCCTCGATCGTCGGCAATGCGCTGTGGAATCGCATGACCCGGCTGCTGCCGCTGACCATGGTGGGGCAGATGATCCTGTTCGAAACCGGCTTTGCCCTGCTCTATGGTTTCATCTGGGAAGCGCGGCTGCCGACGCCCTTGGAGGGCACGGCATTCGTGCTGGTGATCCTCTCGGTGCTGAGTTGCATCGCCGCCCATCGCCGTCCCGTCCCGGCGGAGGCCAGCATCGCCGCCTGAATGCGTCCTTTCCCCTTTGGCGGAATCGCGATAGGGCGACAATCATGACCAATATCTTCCTTGTTATGGGCGGCGGCGCGGTTGGCGCGGCGCTGCGCTATCTGCTGGGGCGGTTCGCCGGGCAGATGGCGCCCGGCGCGGCCTGGCCCTGGGGCACTTTTGCCGCCAATCTGATCGGCGGTTTCGCCATGGGGCTGCTTGCCGGATGGCTGGCGCGTGGCAGCACGGCGTCGGGCGAACCGATGCGGCTGCTGCTAGGCGTCGGCGTGCTGGGCGGCTTCACCACCTTTTCCTCCTTCAGCCTGGAGACGATGCTGATGATCGAGCGCGGCCAGATCGGCCTGGCGCTTGGCTATGCGCTCTTCTCGCTGGTCGGCGCGGTGGCCGCGCTGGCGCTGGGTCTTACGGTTATGCGGAGTGTTGCGGCATGAAGGGGCGTCCTCCCGGCAAATCCGGCGGTCCGGCACGGGGCGGCAAGCCCGGCGGTAGCAGTGCAAAACCCGGCGGCCGCAGCGGCGCGCCCGGTCGCGCCCGTGGTGGCGCCAAGGCGGCGAGCGCGCGCAAGCAGGATGGCGACCGGCCGTTCAAGCCCGGCACCAAGTCAATCGGCAAGCCCGCCGCCAAGTCAATGGCCAAGCCCCGCACCAAGGCGCCCGTTGCCAAGGCGGCGGCTCCTGCACCGGCGGTTGCGGCCAAGCCCAATCCGGTCAAGGGCGTCAGCCTGGACGTGCGGCAATATCGCGTGCAGGCCGATGACGATGGCATCCGTCTCGATCGCTGGTTCCAGCGGCATTTGCCCGATGTCGGCTTCAACATCGTGTCGCGCTGGTCGCGTACCGGCCAGTTGCGTGTCGATGGCGCCCGCGCCGCGCCCGGCGACCGTATCGCCGAAGGCCAGATGATCCGCGTGCCGCCGGCCGAGCCCAAGGTGGCGGCGGCCGACAAGCCCAAGCGCGTCCGCGTCATCGACCTGACCGAGGACGAGATCGCCTATGTCCAGGACATGGTGATCCACCGCGACAAGCAGGCGATCGTCATCAACAAGCCGCCGGGCCTCGCCACCCAGGGCGGGACCAAGACCGACGAGCATGTCGACCGGCTGCTCGACGGGCTGATCTTCGACGCGGAATCCCGGCCCAAGCTGGTCCATCGCCTCGACAAGGATACGTCGGGCGCGCTGCTGCTCGCCCGCTCCAGCCGTTCGGCCGCACATTTCGCCAAGGCCTTTTCCAGCCGCACCGCGCGGAAAGTCTATTGGGCGATCGTCATCGGCGTGCCCAGCATCGACGATGGCATGATCGAACTGCCGATCACCAAGCAGCCGGGCACCGGTGGCGAGAAGATGCATGTGGACGAGGAAGAGGGCCTGCCCGCTCGCACCCGCTATCGCGTGATCGAGCGCGCCGGCAATCGCGCCGCCTGGGTCGAGTTGCAGCCCTATACCGGCCGCACCCACCAGTTGCGCGTCCATATGGCGGCGATCGGCCATCCGCTGGTCGGCGACGGCAAATATGGCGGCAAGGACAGTTTCCTGTCCGGATCGATCAGCCGCAAGATGCACCTGCACGCCCGCCGGATCCGCGTCGACCATCCCGATGGCGGCCGCATCGACATGAAGGCGGAACTGCCTGAACATTTCCTCAACAGCCTGGTCGCGCTCGGCTTCGACCTGTCGCTCGGCGATATGCCGCTGGATGACGAGATCGACCGGACGCCGACCCGCGAGGACGAGAAGAAGGCGGCCCGCGCCCATGCCAAGCAGATCCGCAAGGGCAGGCGCGGCGAGCGGCGCGGTCGCGGCGAGAAATAAGGGGCGGGGGCATGAGCAACCGCCTTGCCGTCTTCGATTGCGACGGCACGCTGGTCGATAGCCAGCACAGCATCTGCACCGCGATGGCCCATGCCTTCGAGGGCGAGAAGCTGGCACCGCCCGACCGGCTGGCGATCCTGTCGATCGTCGGCCTGTCGCTGCCCCATGCGATGGCCCGGCTGCTGCCCGATGCGGAGCCGGACTATCACCAGTTGCTGACCGATCGCTACAAGGCGGCCTTCCACGCCCTGCGCAGCGCCAATGCCGTGTCCGAACCGCTCTATCCCGGCATGGCCGACCTGGTGCGGGCGCTGGACGGCGATGGCTGGCTGCTGGGCGTCGCCACCGGCAAGTCCGATCGCGGCCTCAACCTGTGTCTGGCCCATCATGATCTGGCCCATCATTTTGTGACCCTGCAGACCGCCGATCGCCACCCGTCCAAGCCGCACCCTTCGATGCTGTTGCAGGCGATGGCGGAGGCAGGTGCGGTGCCCGAAACCACGGTGATGATCGGTGACACCCATTTCGACATCGACATGGGGCTGGCCGCCGGCACCGGCGCGATCGGCGTCGGCTGGGGCTATCATGCGCCGGCCGAACTGGTGCAGGCCGGCGCCCATGCGGTGGCGATGGACAGCGACGAGTTGCGCCGCCATATCGACGCGCCATGAACGACATGCCCCCCATCCCGCCGGTCGACCCGGAGAAGATCGCGCGCCAGCGCCATTTCGCGCTTGGCCTGTTCCGCCTGTCGGGCGCCTTTCTCGTCATGTTCGGCTTCCTCGCCATCATGCAGCGCTTTTCCTGGGTGCAGGGTGACAAGGCCAAGGCGTTCGGCCTGATCATGGTCGTCGCCGGCCTGTTTCAGTTCATCATCGTGCCGCGCCTGATGCTGGCCCTGTTCAAGCGGAGCCGCCCGTGAAGCGTTTTTACAAGGATGTGACGGTCGAGCCGGTCGAAGCCGGTTTCGCGATCCGGCTGGATGGCCGCCCGGTGCGCACGCCGGCCCGCGCTGAACTGGCGCTGCCCAATGCGGTGCTGGCCGAGGCGGTGGCGCAGGAATGGCGCGACCAGGGCGAGACGGTCGATCCGGCGACCATGGCCTTCACTGGCCTTGCCAATGCGGCGATCGACCATATCGCCGGCAATCGCGCGAAATTCGCGGCCGACATCGCCGAATATGGCGGCACCGACATGCTCTGCTATCGGGCCGAGGGGCCGGAGGCGTTCGTCGCGCGTCAGGCCGCCGCCTGGGATCCGCTGCTCGACTGGGCGCGCGCTCGCTACGACGTCGCTTTCGTCACCACCCAGGGTATCATCCATGTTGCCCAGCCCGACGCTACGCTGGAACGGCTGGCGGCGGCGGTGGACGGACTGGATCCCTTCACCCTGGCCGGCCTGTCGCGGCTGGTGACCTTGAGCGGCTCGCTGGTCTGCGGCCTGGCGGTGCTGGAAGAGGCGTTCGATGCAGATTCCGTATGGGAAGCGGCCGAGATCGACGAGCGCTGGCAGGCCGAACAATGGGGCGAGGACGCCGAAGCGCTGGCCCGTTCGGCGCGCCGTGCGGGCGAGTTTGCCGTGGGTCGAGCCTTTTGCGGGATGGCACGAGCCTAGGGGGCTGGGAACGGGACCGCTCGTTCGTTCATTCTTGTGTTGGCGGATGCCCTGACTGCATCCGCCACATTGGATCAACGACCAGGGAGACCCTGACCTTGCAGTCCCGCCTTTTGGTTCCTGCCTTTCTTGCCCTTTCCACCCTCGCCGCACCGGCCCTGGCACAGGATGCCCCGGCAGCCAGCGCTGCCCCCGCCGCCGGCCAGATGACTCCCGAACAGATCAACGCCTTCAACCAGGCGGTGACCGATTTCACCGCCGGCCAGACCGCGCTGCAGGCGGGCGACAATGCCACCGCCGCGACCAAATATGAGGCGGCGATGCCCGCCATCCGCACCGCGGTGGAGGTCGACCCGACCAAGATCGACAATGTCAATTTCCTCGCCAACGCGCTTTATGCCGATGCCGCTGCCCAGGGCGCGCTCGGCAAGATGGACAAGGTGATCGCGCTTTATGGCGAATCCCTGCCGCACTGGCGCAAGGTGGTGGAGGCCAAGCCTGCCGATGCCACCAGCCGCAACATCCTGGCCGGTATCCTGATCCAGCTGGGCAACCAGAAGCTGGGTGCGCAGGACAAGGCCGGCTCCGCGCCGCTTTATCAGGAAGCGCTGGGCCTGGCCCGCAAGTCGGCGGCGGCCAATGCGGCCGATCCGGTGACGAAGAATATCCTGCTGTCGGCGCTGATCGGCGCCAGCCAGGCGACCGACGATGCCGCGCTCAAGACCGAAGCGGCAACGATGAGCAAGGCGATGCTGGCCGACGGTTCGGTCGATGCGTCGAACAAGCCTGCCGCCCAGGCGCTGAGCGGCGTCAAGGCCGGCTGAGCATGAAGGGGCCTCGCCCGGTGATCCGGGCGGGGCCTTTGCCGGTCAGGCTTCGACCATGCCGGTAATCTTGTTGGCATAGACCATGCGGCCCGGCCCGAGCATGCCCAATACCTGCGGCACCATGTGGCGGGCGAGCGCGAAACAGCCCTCGCTGCGGCCGCACTTGCCCCAGGCAGCGACATGGTCCTCGCTGACATAATCGGCGCCATGGATGACGATGGCGCGCATTTCGGCATTGTTGTTCTGCGGATCGAGCCCCGCCAGCCGCATCGACCGGCCATGCTGGCCATCATAGACGGTCAGCGTCTTGTAGGCGCCCGACGAACTTGCGAGCGAATTGGGCTCGTTGGAAAAGCTCTGCAGCCAGCCCGAATGGCCCGGATCGGACCCGCGGCCGTGCGACACCAGATAGCTATTGGCCTGGCCACCGATCAGGTCGACGATATGGAACCGAAATTCCTTCGACGGCGCGTTGAAGTCGGCGATGGCGATGCGGTCGCGCAGGGTAAAGTCGCGTGCATGCTGGTCGAGTGCGGCCTTGGCCTCCTCCAGCAGCAGCGCATAGGGCTTGCGCGAAAAAATCGGTGCGGCAGATGGAGCCGCGGGAACCGGAGGACGGTTCGCGGGTTCAGGCGCTACCGGAAGTGCGGCCTTGCCAACACTATCGGTCAAAAACGAAAGGGCGAGTCCGCTTAAAGCGAACTTCGTGAATTTGCGGCGATCCATGTGCCGTCTATAACAAATCAACGCCCCCGCTCCAAGACGGGGGCGCCCTTCGTCACAGGCTGCTATTGCCCGCTTCGTCCGCTCCCTGGCTCCCCTCGCCGTTTTCGCGCAGGCGCGAGGTCATGCCGCTGGCTTCGGCATCATCCAGAATCTGCTGCTGTTCCGACACGGACGGCGGCGGTGCCGGAGTCGGGGTGACGACATTTTCCGGCTCGGGCGGCAGCGCTTCCGGCTCGTTCACGATGACATTCTCGACCGGCGGTTCGACCAGATTATTGGTCGCCGGGGCTTCCTCTTCCTTCTTGCCGCAGGCGGCAAGCAGCAGCGCGCCCGACAGGGCGGCGAAGGTCAGGGGGCGGGCAAAATGGCGCATGGGGATCAGTCCTTGGCTGCGGGGGCGGTCGAATTGACCGCAGTGGGGTCGACGCGGCGGCTGGAGGCCTCGATCTTCTGGGCCAGCAGCTTGTCCCAATCATAGGGATCGGCGCGGAAGTTCATGGTGCCGTTGCTGCTGGCAAAGGCGGTCCAGTAAAGCAGATAGACCGCGACCTGCGAGGGCAGCGACACGCGCTGGGTCTTGTTGGTGTCGATCAGGCTCTGGATCTGGCCCGACAGGCTGGGATCGCTCGCCACCATCAGTTCGGCCAGCGATACCGGCTTTTCCAGGCGGATGCAGCCATGGCTGGCGAGCCGGTCATAGCTGGAGAATTTTCCGCGCGAAGGCGTGTCGTGCAGATAGACGGCAAAGGGATTGTTGAAATCGAATTTCAGCCGGCCGAGCGCGCTGTTGGGACCGGCGGGCTGGACGATGCGCTCGCCGCCCTCGGGCGTCTTCACGATCTTGTAGCCCTGCTTGGCCAGGGTTGCGCGGCCCTTGGGGAACAATTCCTTCCTGGCGATCGACATCGGCACGTTCCAGGGCGGATTGACCACAATGGAATGGATGTTCGACGACAGCATCGGTGTCTGGTTAGTCGGGCTGCCGGTGACGGCGCGCATCGATGTGACGGGTTCGTCGCCCTGGAACACGGTCAGCACGGCGGCGGCAATGTTCACCTGGACGCGATTGACCGGCAATTCGCGCGGCATCCAGCGCCAGCGTTCCATATTGGCCATGATCGCGGCGATGCGATCATCCACCGACACGTTGAGCGCGGTCAGGGTGCGCGCGTCGAGCAGGCCGGTGGGGTTGAGGCCATAGCGGCGCTGCGCGCGCTGCAGCGCGGCGGTCAGCGGCTCGGTGCCGGTGACGCTCTTGTCCTCCAGCGCCAGGCGGGCGCGCACGACATCGGCCGAGGCGCCGGCTGACAGGCTGGGCCAGCCGCCGGTATCGCGGATCTTCTCATAAGTGGCGAGGCCCTTGCGCAGCCCGTCATAGCCCGAATAGGGCGGGGTCAGGCTGGCGGCCCATTGCGGCAGCCGATCCTCGGCAATCGCCTTGGCGAGCGAGGGGCGCGGATCGAAGGCAGCGGGGCGCAGTGCCCAGACCTCCAGGAAGTCGGCGGTATCGACCCGGCCGGTGCTGAGCGCGCGGCCGCGATCCAGCAATGCGTTCAGCAATTGCTGGCCGTGCATCGGCGCGGTCGGTTTGCTGCGCGCCATCAGCCCTTCGGCCATGCCGCTCTTGAGCCATTCATTCGCCCAGTCATCCTGCGCCTGCGACAGGGCGGGCAACGGCACGGGCGGGGGCATCACCGCCATCGGCGGTGGCAGCACGACCTGGCCGGCCGGCGGCGCGCTCTGGGTCGGTGTCATGGCCGGGGGCTGGGCTACGGCCGGGATGGCGGCGGCGGCCAGCAGGGGCAGGGCGAGGAAACGGATCAAATCGGGACGGTTCATGCTGGACCAGATAGCGCAAAGCGGCCATCTATCAAATCGCGATAGCGGGAAAAGATCATGCTGCACGTCGTTCACCATCCCGCCTATGTCTCCCCGGCCACAGACGGGCAGCAGGCGCGCTTCGACAAATATGGCCTGGTGATGGGCGTGCTGGCCGACAGTCGCGCGCCGATGACCGTTCATGCGCCCGATCCGATGCCCGCGTCCTGGATCGCGGCGGTGCATGATCCTGCCTATGTCGAAGAGGTGCTGGCGCTCGCCGTGCCGCCCGAAAAGGAACGGCGGATCGGCTTTCCGGTAACCGAGCGGGTGATGCGCCGCGCGCTGCTGTCGCCCGGCGGCACCTGGCTGGCGGCGAAGCTGGCGCTGGTCCATGGCTATGCCGCCAATGCCGCCGGGGGTAGCCATCATGCGCTGGCCGACAGCGGCGCGGGCTATTGCGTGTTCAACGATCTGGCGATCGCGGCCAACCGGCTGATCGCGGAGGAAGATGCGAGCCGCATCCTGATCCTGGACCTCGACGTGCATCAGGGCGATGGCACGGCGTCGCTGATGGCGGGGCGGGGCGATGTCTTCACCATGTCGATCCATGCGGAGAAGAATTTCCCCGTGCGCAAGGCGCGCTCGACACTGGATCTGGGCCTGGCCGACGATACCGGCGACGCGGACTATCTGGCGGCGCTGGGCGAGTTGCTGCCGCGGGTGCTGGATGATTTTACGCCGGACCTGATCCTCTATCAGGCCGGGGTGGACGGTCATGTGGATGATCGGCTGGGCCGGCTGGCGCTCAGCGACGAGGGGCTGGCTGCGCGCGACGGACTGGTGATGCGTCAGGCGCTGGCGCGCGCCATTCCGGTCGCCAGTTGCATGGGTGGCGGCTATGGCCCGGACCGGATGGCGGTCGCGCGGCGCCATGCCGCCTGCATGCTGCGGATGGCGTCAGTGGAGCGTGCTGTCTGATGCGCTCGGCTTCGTGGCGCGCCCTTCCATCAGCTTCGCGGCGATCAGTCCGGCCACGCTCAGCGCGACCAGATCGCTCAGCGCCAGATAGAGGCTGTAGCCCCAGGGCGCATGGTTGAACACGGCCTGGCCGATATGCAGCCACAGCACCGTGGCGAGCGCGAACAGGATCGACACACGCGCCCGGCTGTTGAAATCGCCGGTGGCGAAGCGCAGCGCCAGCGCGATCAGCACG
Source organism: Sphingobium sp. SG1 (assembly GCF_057063145.1). Classification (NCBI taxonomy): domain Bacteria; kingdom Pseudomonadati; phylum Pseudomonadota; class Alphaproteobacteria; order Sphingomonadales; family Sphingobiaceae; genus Sphingobium; species Sphingobium sp. SG1. Next base: position 148,315 of record NZ_JBVVOJ010000004.1, read on the forward strand.
CCGGTGGCCAGCGCCAGCAGCAGCCCGCCGATCAGGCTGGAGCCGTCCATCACCGGGAAGCCGCCATTATTGTAGAAAAGCATCGCCACCGGCCCCTTGCCATAGAGGATGGTGCCCTGCGCCGTGGCGGGATCGGGGATGACATAGACGCCGGTGCCGCTGCGGGCCAGCGCCTGCGCCATCGCGGCCTGGAGATTGGCGCTCGCCTGCGGATCGGCACGACTGAGCGCCAGCGCGCTCAGGGGCGTGCCCCAGAAGAGGAAGCCGATGATGAACATGGCGAAACCGCCAAGCAGTCCGCCCAGGATGGTCCGCAGCATCATAGCCTTCACTCCCCGTTCAAACGCGCTCCGACAATGGAGGCTGATCTACAAACGCCGGGAAGGCAATGTCTTTCCGTGGAGCGGATCAATCCTTTGGACGGGCGGCCTTTTCGACCAGGCCCGACAGGCCTTCGCGCCGGTCCAGTTCGTCGAGCACATCGTCGAAGGGAATGCCGCAATCGGCCAGCAGCACCAGCAGGTGGAAGAGGAGGTCCGCGCTTTCGCCGACCAGTTCGGCCCGATTGTCGGCCATGGCGGCGATCACCGCCTCGACCGCTTCCTCGCCGACCTTCTGGGCGATCTTGCCCCGGCCGCGGGCGGTCAGCTTCGCCACATAGGATGCCGATGGATCGGCCTTCCGTCGCTCGGCGATGGTCTGTTCGAGGGTTTGAAGGGTCGCGCGCATGGGCTGCATCAAGCGTCCCGCGCGCGACCCGTCAAATGAATTTTACTTCTGCTTGCGGCGCGCGAAGAAGACGCGGCCGGCCAGGACGGCGGCGCCCATGCCGAACAGCGCCATCTGTTCGGGTTCAGGCACCGGGGTCGGCGTGCCACCGCTGCTGCCACCCGACGAGGTGCCGCCGCCGCTGGAGCCGCCGCACTTGAACCAGCAGAAGGTGGCGTTGGCGGGGGAAGGGATGGCGAGGCCCATCAGGCTGGCCGAACCCGCTACGAGGAGAAGTTTGCTGATCTGCATAAAAGTCACCCTGTTTCAAAATGGACAAATCGCTTCGAAACGACCCTGCGCCCTGTCTACGCAGTAACCGTGCCAATTTTGCCAAGTGACGTTTTTCTGCGGTTGGCGACCGATGACCGCCAAAGGCCCCATATGGTTAATGTCAATTAACCCGACATTTTGGCGCTTTTCCGCGCTTTAATGGCCCCGAACGGGGATGCCGGCGCGGGCCAGCGCCTGATGCGCTTCAGCAATAGTATGTTGACCGAAGTGAAATATCGAAGCGGCCAGCACCGCGCTGGCATGGCCTTCGACCACGCCCGCGACCAGATGGTCGAGGGTGCCGACGCCGCCGCTGGCGATCACGGGGATCGACACGGCATCGGCGATCATGCGGGTCAGCGCCAGGTCATAGCCCTGCTTGGTGCCATCGCCATCCATCGAGGTGACGAGCAGTTCGCCTGCACCGAGTTCAGCCAGACGCAGCGCATGCTCCAGCGCGTCGATGCCGGTCGGCTTGCGGCCGCCATGGGTGAAGATTTCCCAGCGCCCCTCGCCCACCTTGCGGGCATCGACCGAACCGACGATGCACTGCGCGCCGAAGCGGTCGGCGATGTCGGCCACCAGTTCAGGCCGGGCGACGGCGGCGCTGTTGACCGCCACCTTGTCCGCGCCCGCCAGCAGCAGCGCGCGGGCGTCCTCCGCGCTGCGCACGCCGCCGCCGACGGTGACGGGCATGAAGCAGACTTCCGCGGTGCGGCGCACCACGTCCAATATGGTGCCGCGTGCCTCATGAGTCGCGGTGATGTCGAGGAAGCAGAGCTCGTCGGCGCCGGCCGCGTCATAGAGCTTGGCCTGCTCGACCGGATCGCCGGCATCCTTGAGGTCGACGAAATTGACGCCCTTCACCACGCGGCCATTGGCAACGTCGAGGCAGGGAATGACGCGGGTGCGGACGGTCATGACAATTTTCCTTTTTCCGTTCGCCCTGAGCGAAGTCGAAGGGCTCGCCCGAACATAGTGAGGGCCTTCGCTCCGCTCAGGCCTGGGCTTCGACTTCGCTCAGCCCGAACGGTAATATGTTCAAGCCGCCGCCTGCGCGACCGCGAGCGCGGTCTTGAGGTCGAGGCGGCCGTCATAGATGGCGCGGCCGGTGATGACGCCTTCGATCCCGTCATCGGCATGGAGGCTGAGGACGCGGATATCCGCGATCCCCGCCACGCCGCCGCTGGCGATCACCGGCATGTCGGTGGCGCGGGCGAGATCGACGGTCGCATCGATATTCACGCCCTTGAGCAGGCCGTCGCGGCCGACATCGGTGAAGAGCAGGCTGGCGACGCCGGCATCCTCGAACCGGCGGGCGAGGTCGATCACCGGCATGTCGCTCTTTTCCGCCCAGCCGTCGGTGGCGACGAAGCCGTCGCGCGCGTCGACCGCGACGACGATGCCGCCGGGGAAATCGCGCGCCGCCGCCTTGACGAAGGCGGGGTCTTTCAGCGCAGCGGTGCCGATCACGATGCGCGATACGCCCAGGTCAAACCAGCGCTCGACCGATTCCCGGTTGCGGATGCCGCCGCCGAGCTGGACATGGCCGGGAAAGGCCTCGACGATGCGTTCGACCGCTTCGGCATTGACCGCATGGCCAGCAAAGCTGCCATCCAGATCGACGACATGGATATGCTGGGCGCCGGCTGCGGCAAAGATCAGCGCCTGCGCGGCGGGATCGTCGCCATAGACGGTGGCGCGGTCCATGTCGCCCTCGGCCAGGCGGACGACCTGGCCACCTTTGAGGTCGATGGCGGGGAAGACGATCAGGGACATTATCCGATTTCCGTTCGGTTCGAGCTTGTCGAGAACCCACGCGCAACGGTTCTCGACAGGCTCGAACCGAACGGGGGTAGGGGCGGTATCACGGCTTCCAGTCCAGAAAGCGCGCGAGGAAGGACAGGCCGTAGCGCTGACTCTTTTCCGGGTGGAACTGGCAGCCGATGATGGTGTCGCGCGCGACGGCGGCGACCAGCGGCCCGCCATGGTCGGTGACGGCGGCGACATGGGCCGGGTCGGCGGCCTCATAATGATAGCTATGCAGGAAATAGGCCTCGCCGGCCTCGATCAGGGGCGGCTGGCCGTTCAGTACCACATCGTTCCAGCCCATATGCGGCACCTTGATCGAGGCATCGGTCGGTTCGATCAGGCGCACCGTGCCGGGAATCCAGCCCAGCCCCTCATGCCGGCCGAACTCCTCGCCAGCGTCGGCGAGCAACTGCATGCCGACGCATACGCCCAGAAAGGGAATGCCGCGGCTGTTCACCGCCTCGTTCATCGCGTTGACCATGCCGGGGATCGCCACCAGGGCATCGCGGCAGGCGCGGAAGGCGCCGACGCCGGGCAGCACGATGCGGTCGGCCCTGGCCACGACATCGGCATCGGCGGTGATGGTCACATCATCGGCGCCCGCCTTGCGCAGGGCATTGTGGACCGAGTGGAGATTGCCCGCGCCATAGTCGATCAGGGCAATGGTCATGGCAGCAGCGTGTCCAGATTGACGCTGGCGGCGCGCGCCGGGAGGAACTCGATCAGGTCGAAGGATGCCGCGCCGTTGACGACGAAGGGATCGGTCGCTGCCTTCGCCGCGATCTCGTCGCGTTCGCCGCGCGCCAGCAAAATGCCGCCGGTGCGCGGTTCGCGCCGGCCGGCGAGCAGCAGCCAGCCATCGGCAATGCCCTGGTCCAGCCAGGCCCGATGATCGGCCAGATGGCCGTCCAGCACATCGATCGGCGCCGTATAGGTCAGCGAAATGATGAACATGGGGTCGGCCTTTCTATGGAAGTGATGCTTAGAGCATGCCCTTGGTCGAGGGGATGGCGTCGGCCTTGCGCGGGTCGATCTCCACCGCCTGGCGTAGCGCACGGGCCAGGCCCTTGAACGCGCTTTCGACGATATGATGGTTGTTGCTGCCATAGAGCAGTTCGATGTGCAGCGTGATGCCGGCGGCCTGGGCCAGGCTGTGGAAGAAATGCTCCACCATTTCCGTGTCCCATTCGCCGATCTTGGTGACGGTGAAGGGCAGCTTGCACACCAGCCAGGGGCGGCCCGAAATGTCGAGCGCGACGCGGCTCAGCGTTTCGTCCATCGGCGAATAGACGCTGCCGTAACGGCTGATGCCGCGCTTGTCGCCCAGCGCCTTGGCCAGCGCCTCGCCGATCGCGATCGCCGTATCCTCGGTGGTGTGATGCTGGTCGACATGCAGGTCGCCGACGGTCTTGACGGTCATGTCGATCAGCGAATGGCGCGACAGCTGCTCGATCATATGGTCGAGGAAACCGATCCCGGTGGAGACGGTGTAAAGACCGGTGCCGTCGAGGTTGACGGTCACGTCGATCTGCGTTTCCGCAGTGTTGCGGTGAATCTCGGCCGTGCGCATGCGCGCCCTATAGCGCGTCGCGCGCGCCATGCAATCTGATGATGTACCTCTCGGGCGGGGGTTGACCGCCGCTTTCGCGTCGTTAGGACATATGCCCCATGAGTGAAGACCTGCCCGACAGCCTGATTCCCTATGACGAAATCGTGCAGGAGGCCCTGCGCGCGGTCGTCGGCCGCGTGCTGGGCGAAGTGCAGCAGACCGGCGGCCTGCCGGGCGCGCATCATTTCTACATCACGTTCAAGACCCATGCCGCCGGGGTGGATATCCCCAAGCATCTGTCGGAACGTTTCCCGGACGAAATGACGATCGTCCTCCAGAACAAGTTCTGGGATCTCAAGGTCAGCGACCGCCATTTCGAGGTCAGCCTGACCTTCAACCAGGTCGCGGCCCATCTGGTCATTCCCTTCAGCGCGATCACCGCCTTCGTCGATCCCGCCGTTAATTTCGCGCTGCAGTTCCAGGTTCAGGCCGACGAAGAGCCCGAGCCCCATGACATGGCCGAAAATGACGCGCCGCTGGTCACGACCGAGGATGGCTCCAACGTCGTCACGGTGGATTTCGGCAAGAAGAAGTGAGCCCGGCGGCCGGGATCGGCCGCAGGCTCAGAATTCGTGGCGATAGGAGAAGCGCAGCTTCTGGCTCGTCCCGAAACTATTGTCGACATAGCTGATATTGGCGCCGACCGTGTCGCGACGCGTAAGATGGTAGGACAGGCCACCACCCAGCGCCACGCCTGAAAAATCATGGGTGCCCCTGGTCACATTGCCGCCCGCCATCGCGGTCAGCTTTGGTCCCAGCGGCCGCAACAGGAACAGCCCGGCATAGCCGCTGTTGCTGCTGAGCGCGATCGGCAGGCCATCGCTCTGGTCGATATCGCTGACCGGGCCATGCCCCTTGGTGTAGCTGTAGCCGAACGGCACGAACATCTGCAATTTTCCGGTCTTCAGCCCGATTTGCGACAGGGGCACGAAGCCACCGAGCGAATAGCGCGTCTGTTCCACGCCCGAATCGAAATGACTCTTGCCCGCCGAGAAGGTCAGGATCGCAACCGGGAACAGATAGGATGCGCCGACCGACCAGAGGCCCGATTCCGACACGCGCGCATTGAATTTCAGCTTGGGGCCGACCGCGACCGATCCGGACAGCGAAAATTCGTCGGAGGCGCGGGTGATGCCGACCTTGGTCGCGATCTTGGTGGGATCGTCGGATGATTTTTCTTCTTCTGCTGCGTGGACCGGAGCGGTCGTGGCGGCAAGGCAGAGGAGGAGGGCAAGGACGGGACGATCGGACATGCGGTTTTCCTCCTGGATGCCGGGCAGGATATCGGGGCGCGTGCGCCGATCAATTGCGGTAAACCCCGGTAAAGGCGCAGATCCTGCCGCTGCAGGGCGGCCTGCGGCCGGTCATGGGGATGGACCGCGGGGCTATGCGATATTCGCAAGTTTCGCCTTGGAATTTCCCGCCTTCGCCCTACATCGGAACCAGTTTTGCGATTGATTCTTAACTGGGAGTTCTGAATGTCCGCTACCCGCACCGAAACCGACAGCATTGGCGCCATCGAGGTGCCCGCCGACGCCTATTGGGGCGCCCAGACCCAGCGCAGCATCGAGAATTTCCCCTTCGGCGCGACCGAGCGGATGCCGATCGGCATCGTCCATGCGCAGGCAATCGTGAAGCAGGCGGCGGCGCGGGTGAATGCGAAACATGGCCTGGACGCGACGATCGTCGCGGGCATCGAGAATGCCGCGCAGCAGATCGTCTCCGGCGCGCTCGACGACCAGTTTCCGCTCGTCATCTGGCAGACCGGCAGCGGCACCCAGACCAACATGAACGTCAATGAGGTGATCGCCGGCTATGCCAATGAGCAGCTGGCCGGCACGCGCGGCGGCAAGAGCCCGGTCCATCCCAACGACCATGTGAACATGAGCCAGTCGTCCAACGACAGCTTCCCGACCGCGCTGCATGTCGCGACCGTGCTGGCGACCCGCGACAAGCTGATCCCGGCGCTGGAGAAGCTGACCGGCGCGCTGACCGCCAAGGCGGAAGGCTGGGGTCATATCGTCAAGATCGGCCGCACCCATACGCAGGATGCGACGCCGCTGACGCTGGGCCAGGAATTTTCCGGCTATGCCGCGCAGCTGGTCAGCAGCAAGGCGCGGATCGAAGGCGCATTGAACGGCAATATCCGAAAGCTGGCGATCGGCGGCACGGCGGTCGGCACCGGTCTCAACGCGCCCGATGGCTGGGCGGACGACATGACGGCGGCGATCAGCGACATTGCCGGCACGCCGTTCGAAAGCGCACCCAACAAATTCGAGCAGCTGGCCGCCAAGGATGGCCTCGTCTTCTTCTCCGGCGCGCTCAACACGCTGGCGGTGGCGCTGACCAAGATCGCCAACGACATCCGCTTCCTGGGCTCCGGCCCGCGCTCGGGCCTGGGCGAGCTGGACCTGCCCGCCAATGAGCCGGGCAGCTCGATCATGCCGGGCAAGGTCAACCCGACCCAGTGCGAATCGCTGACTATGGCGGCGGCGCAGGTGATCGGCAATCATCAGGCGGTGACCGTCGGCGGCATGCAGGGCCATTTCGAACTCAATGTCTTCATGCCGCTGATCGGCGCCAATGTGCTGCGCTCGATCCATCTGCTCAGCGTCGGCATGGAAAGCTTCGCCGAACGCTGCGTCGAAGGGATGCAGGCCAATGAGGGCCGGATCGCCGAACTGGTCGAGCGCTCGCTGATGCTGGTGACCGCGCTGGCGCCGGAGATCGGCTATGACAATGCCGCGACCATCGCCAAGCATGCGCACAAGAAGGGGCTGACACTCAAGCAGGCCGGCCTCGAACTGGGGCTGGTCGATGAGCCGACCTTCGACCGGCTGGTGCGGCCGGAAAATATGGTCTGATCCAGATCAACTGGCGGAACCGGGGCGGGTGCGATACATTAATCCCCTATGAAGAAAACGCCCGCCCCGACCCCGCCCAAGGCACCTCTCAGCGCCGCAGAGGTCAAGCGACGCAAGGCCGGCCTTCTTCGGAAAGCCGCGCGTCTGGGCGCGACGGTGGTCGCCACGCGGGTCGCGGCAGACACCGGCAAGAAGGGGCTGATCGGACTGGTCGCCGGCGCTGGGGCCAAGCGCCTCATCATGCGCTATCCGATCGGCGCCATGGTCCTCACCGGCGCATATCTCGCGGGCAAGCTCTATGAGGCGAAGCGCGAGGCGGACCGCAAGATGGCGACCAAGCTGCTGACCGACGCCAGCGCCAAGCCGATCCTGATCGACGAGGCGCGTGCCGCCCGCAAGAAGGCCGGCTAAAGCGCGCCCTGCCAGGCCTTGATCGCGTCGATCGGCCAGGCGAGCATCAGGACATTGAGCGTCAGATTGTCGCGGATCACCGCCAGTGCCAGCAATTCAAAGCCGATCGCGACGATAATTGTCAGCCAGACGGGCGCGCGCGACGCGAACAGGAATCCCAGGGCCATCATGCCGATGTCGCTCATCGAATTGAGGATGGAATCGCCCGAATAGCCGAGCGCGATCGTCGCCGTGCGGTAACGGTCGATGATGATCGGCGAATTTTCAAGGATCTCCCACGCCGCCTCGATCGCCACCGCCACCGACAGGCGGATGCCGAGCGGCCTGCGGCGCATCAGCAAATGGGTCGCGCCATAGAAGAGGAAGCCGTGGATGATGTGGCTGAGACTGTACCAGTCGGACAGATGCTGGCTGTTGCCGCTGTCGATCGGCCCATGCCATAGCGCGATCGTGCCGCAGGTGCAGATCGGCGGGCGCCCCATCAGATAGAGGATCGCCGCAGCCCCCAGCGCGATCAGCAGAGCGAGGATAAAGCCCCGCTGTTTCATTCCTTTACGCGATCGCGCCAAGCCTCTTCTCCCCCAAGCTCTTGCAAAATGCCGTCCACGACGCCACTAGCGGCCATGGCCGACAACATTCCCACCGACACCCCCGATTTCAAGCGCCGCGGCGTTCTCTTTGTCCTGTCCTCGCCCTCGGGCGCCGGCAAGTCGACGATTGCACGCAAATTGCTGGCCTGCGAACCGGACCTGTCGATGTCGGTGTCGGCGACGACGCGGACGATCCGGCCGGGCGAAGTCGATGGCAAGGATTATCATTTCGTCGACCTGGAAGAGTTTCGCCGCATGGCGAACGACCATGAGTTCCTGGAATGGGCGCATGTCTTCGGCCAGCGCTATGGCACGCCGCGTGCGCCGGTCGAGGCGATGCTCAAGAGCGGCAAGGATGTGCTGTTCGACATCGACTGGCAGGGCGCGCAGCAACTGCATCAGATTGCCGGCGGCGACGTGGTCCGCATCTTCATCCTGCCGCCCTCGATGGAGGAACTGGAAAAGCGTCTGCGTGGTCGCGCGACCGACAGCAACGAAGTAATCGAGGGCCGCATGGCGCGCGCCGCGGGCGAGATCGCCCATTGGGACGGCTATGACTATGTGTTGTGCAATGTCGACGTCGAGGAATGTTTCGAGCGCGTGCGCACCATCCTGCACGCCGAACGGATGAAGCGCAGCCGCCAGACCGGCCTCATTGGCTTCATCCGTCGCCTCAGCCGCTATCATCAGGAAGATTGAGGTCTAGTGGATTGATTTTGACATTTGCATCCCTTGTCGATGGGCTGGATTTGCAAATGTCAAAATCGTAAAATCCACTAGAAACAAATATTTCTAGTGGTCCGAACAGATTTTGACATTCGTGTGCGACATCGCCTCAAGCGGTATCGAATGTCAGAATCGGACCACTAGCGGCCAACGGGGCCGCTATTTTTCGAATCCTGCCGGGTCGGCCCAGTCGGGGTGGACCCAGGCCATCACCTTGAACAATGTCCCCATCTCCGCTTCGTCGGTGAGGCGGTGGCGCTGCGCCTCCAGTTCGGCGGCGCGCTGCGGGCTGCCCTTGGCCAGCACGGATGCGCGCACGTCGATGCCCAGATGCTGGAGGAAATGACCCTGCGTCACCGCGCCATGGACGCGCAGCCCGGCCTGGCGCGCGACATTGGCCAGCATCGTGAAATCGACATGGGTGGTGAGGTCGCTCTCGCCCGGATCGGTGAAGGGATCGGTGAACTGGTGGTTCTTCACCGCCTGCAGCGTGTCGCCCAGCGCCGGGCCTTCATAGCCATAGTCGATGATGATCGCGACGCCGCCCTGGCGCGCGATCCGGCTGGCAAGGGCATAGCCCGCGGTGGCGCCGGCCTGCGCCACTTCGATGATCGCGCCTTCGGGTGCCTGCGCGGCGATCGGCGGCAGGCCCGATTCGATCCGGCGATAGCCCGGCACCGCCATGAAGCGGCCCTCTTCCTCGCGACGGATCACCACCCGTTCACGCCATTCGTCGCCGACGCGGATCATCTGCCGCACGGGCAGGGCATCGAAAAATTCATTGGCGACCACCAGCAGCGGCGACTGGTCGGGCAGGCTTTCGACGCTGTCATGATGGACGACATGGGGAATCTGGGCGCGCTGCCGCTCGCGCAGGGTCGGGCTGGTCTCGACGAAATGGATGCGCGAGGTGACGTCGGCGCCCTCCATCGCGCGCAGCGCATCGCCTGCCAGCGTGCCGCGCCCCGGCCCCAGCTCGACATAGAGCGGATCGGCGCGCCGGCCCGATCGCAGCCAGACATCGGCCAGGCACAGGCCGATCAGTTCGCCGAACATCTGGCTGATTTCCGGGGCGGTGGTGAAGTCCCCCTCCAGCCCCAGCGGATCGCGCGTGCCATAATAATGCTGGTTCGCCTCGCCCATATAATGGGCGACGGAGATCGGCCCGCCGGCATCGATCTGGCGGGCCAGGCGCTCGGGCAGGCCCATCGCGCCGGGCAGGGCGTCAGCTGACACTGGCGCTGCCTGCGATCGGTTCGACGCGCACGCGCCGGCCCTTGGCGGTGACGATCAGGTAGAGGCCGCCCAGGATCATCGGCACGCACAGCCACTGGCCCATGTGCAGGCCGGTGCGGGCGGCGAATTCCATCAGTTGGGCATCTGCCTCGCGGAAATATTCGACGCCGAAACGGAACACGCCATAGAAGAAGACGAACAGGCCGACCAGCATGCCCGGCTTGTAGCGCGCCTTGGTCTTCCAGAAGGCGAAGGCGAGTATGCAGAACAGGATGATGCCTTCGAAAAAGGCTTCGTAAAGCTGGCTCGGATGACGGGCGAAGGGGCCGCCGGTCGGGAAGATCATCGCCCAGGGCACGTCGGTTTCCTTGCCCCACAGTTCGCCATTCACGAAATTGGCGAGGCGGCCGAAGAACAGGCCGAAGGGCACGACGCAGGCGACATAGTCATGGATGCGCAGCCAGCTCAGCTTCTCCTTGCGCGCCATGTAGAGGATGCCGAGCGACACGCCCGCCGCGCCGCCATGGAAGGACATGCCGCCATTCCACAGCTTGAAGATGTCCAGCGGATGCTGGAGGATTTCGGGCTGGTAGAAGAAGACATAGGCGAGCCGGCCGCCGATGATGATGCCCAGCGTCGCATAGAAGATCATGTCGTCGGCATGGCGCCGCGCCATTGGCGAACCGGGCTGGGCAATGAGCTTCAACAGATACCAGTAGCCGATCAGGATGCCGGCCAGATAGGCCAGGCTATACCATTTGAGCGTGAAGAAGCCCAGGTCCAGGGCGACGGGGCTGAGCCCCAGCTGGTCGAAGCGGATGGCGCTCGAAGCGGCGGCGACAAGGTCCAGGATCAAAATGGCATTCCCTCGGCAATCAGGCCTGCGGCCATAGAACAAGCGGCCGGCAAGATGAAGAGGGGCGATCCCGATTGCAGGACGATCGGGGCAAATAGGCCGGGCATGCCCGGCGCGGCGGGCTCAGGCCGCTTCGCTACAGTCCAGCAGCGCTGCGCGATCCCGGATTTCCACCATGCGGCGGCCGGGCAGGGCGATGATGCCGATGCGCTTGAGGTCGGTCAGTTGCCGGCTGACCGTCTCGATCGTCAGGCCCAGCACGTCGGCGATCTGCTGGCGCGACAGTGGCAGGTCGAACCGGTCGAGCGGGGGCTGGCCTTCGCGGGCCAGCCGGCGCGACATGTCGAGCAGGAAGGTCGCGATCTTCTCGCGTGCATTCTTGCGGCCAAGCAGCAGCATCCAGCTGCGCGCCCGATCGAGATCGTCGAGCGTGCGTTGCAGCAGCCGATGCTCCAGCTCGGGATGCTCGCGGGCAAAGCCGTCAAAGGCGCCGCGGGTGAAGAGGCACAGGCGCGCGTCGGTGAGCGCCGTGACGCTGTGCGGCGTGCTGCGGCCGAAGGGGCGGCCGATGAAGTCGGACGGATAGACCACGCCGACAATCTGCTCGCGCCCGTCGCCGGTCGAGGCCGACAATTTGAGCGTTCCGTCAATCACATTGGCGACGATGGTGGCGTCGTCGCCTTCCCACATCACCGTCTGCCCCGCCGCGATCGTGACGCGCCGGCCCAGGCGATTGAGCGCGCCGCGCTCATCCTCTTCCAGCGTGGCACAGATGGCGCGGTCGCGCACCTCGCAGCGCTGGCAGAAGCTGGCGTCGGAGCAGGGGGCAGGAACGGGCATGCCGCCGGGCAGGGTTTGCGCGAGATCAAAATGCATGTTCATGACCGCTGCTTGGCGCGGCGGCGGGGCGGGCACTATCCGTAAATCCCCTATGGGACTTTCTGTCCTATTCGAGCCCAGCCTGGAAGGCGATGCGCAGTGTTTCCGACAGGCTATGGACCTGCAGCTTCTGCATCAGGTTGGCGCGATGAATCTCCACGGTGCGCGGGCTGATGCCCAGGTCATAGGCGATCGTCTTGTTGGGCAGGCCGTCGACCAGGCCCTTGAGCACTTCGCGTTCCCGATCGGTCAGGATGTTGAGCCGGGCGCGGGCGGTCTCGCGCTGGCTGTTGCGGCCCTGGTCGGCGCTTGCCTGCGCGCTGGCGGCTTCGATCGCGGCGAGCAATGCCGCCTTCTCGAACGGCTTTTCGATGAAATCGGTGGCCCCGGCCTTCATCGCGGCGACCGCCATGCCGACATCGCCATGGCCGGTCATGATGATGACCGGCAGCATCATGCCGCGCGCGCGCAGTTCGCGCTGCACTTCCAGCCCGTCAATGCCGGGCATGCGCACGTCCAGCAGCACGCAGCCGCCCTCCAGCGTCCCGACTTCCTTGAGGAATTCGGTGCCGCCCGAGAAAAGCCGCACCGAAAAGCCGCTGGTCTTGAGCATGAAAGAGAGCGACCGGCGGATCGCCTCGTCATCATCGACGACATGGATGGGCTGGTCGGTGGGCAGGCTCATGGCAGGCGGTCCGCAGAATCGAGAGTGAAGTGGAAGGCGACGCCGCCCCAGTGCGAGGCGTCGGCCCAGATCCGTCCGCCATGCCCCTCGACGATGGTGCGGCTGATCGACAGGCCCACGCCCATGCCGGCGGGTTTGGTCGTGCTGAACGGGGTGAAGAGCGATCGCGCGACCGCCGGATCGAGGCCGGGGCCACTGTCGGCGATGATGAGTTCGACCTGTCCGTCCTCGGCCGGCACTGCCGACAGGCGCAGGATGCGGCGATTGCGGCCGTCCATCGCCTCGACCGCGTTGCGCACCAGGTTGATGATGACCTGCTGCACCTGCACGCGATTGGCGATCACCCGGCCGACGCGCGGGTCGACGACGATGTCCATGTCGATGCCCCGGCTGTCGATGCCGATGAAGGCCAGCGCGACCCCCTCGGCCAGCAGCGTGGCGGCCGGTTCGGCCTGGCGATCGGCCTCGCCCCGGCGGATGAACTCCCGCAGCGACCGGATGATCTGGCCCGCGCGCATCGCCTGGCGCGCGGCCTCGTCCATCGCCTCGCCCAGCAAGTCGCGGTCGACCGGTGCATCGGTGCGCAGCAGGTCGCGGCCCGCCTCCATATAATTGGCGATCGCGGTCAGCGGCTGGTTCAGTTCGTGCGCCAGCGCCGCAGCCAGCGTGCCCATCGCCGTGACGCGGGCGGCATGGCTGAGTTCAGCCTGCAGATCCTGCAGGCGGCGCTCGGCCTTCTGCCGATCGGTCAGGTCGCGCACGAAGCCGGTGAACAGCTTTTCGCCATGGTCCTGCACTTCGCCGACCGCCAACTCGATCGGAAAGGTGGAGCCATCGCGCCGGCGCGCGGTGGTCAGTCGGCCGATGCCGATGATCCGCTTTTCGCCGGTGTCATGATAATGTTGCAGGTAGGAATCGTGGCGCTCGCGATCGGGCGAGGGCATCAGCATCGCAACATTGCGGCCCAGCACATCGGCTTCGGCATATTGGAACATGCGCTGGGCGGCCGGGCTGAACGAGACGATATGCCCGGTCGCGTCGATCACGATCAGCGCATCGGGCACCGTTGCCAGGATCGATCCCAGCAGAGCCTGTTCCCGGCTGGTCGCATTATCCTGCGGATCGCCATCGTTGAACGCCATGTCCGATCACTGACCGTAAATCAGTGCGCCAGCAAGAGCGGAACCCGTGTTTCGGCCAGAATATAGCGGGTTACGCCGCCAAAAATGGTTTCCCGCAGCCGGCTGTGGCCAAAGGCACCCATCACCATCCAGTCGATCGACAGTTCCTGGCAGGCATGCGACAGCGCTTCTTCCACGCTGCGATCCTTGCGCGGCCATTCGTGAATCTCGACCGCAATGCCGTGGCGCGAGAGATATTCGGCCGCGTCGGTCGGCGGGAAGTCGCGCTTCGACCGCTCGTCCACGGTGACGACATGGACTTCGCTCGCCACCCGCAACAGGGTGCGGCTGGCGGTCAGCGCCGACGCCGCTTCATGCGATCCGTCCCAGGCGACCATCGCGCGGCCGGTGCAGCGAAAGCCCTTGGCCATGCTCGGGATCGCCAGCACCGGGGCGCGGCTGTTGACCGCCAGGTCGGCGACGATCGGCGCCGGATCATCGGCCTGCCGGCGGCCCGGCGGCGGCAGGGAAACGAGCATCGCGTCGGCCAGGCGACCGGTTTCCAGCAGGCCCTGGACCAGGTCGCCGCTGCGATAATGCCAGTCCCACGCCATGCCCTCGCGCCGCAGCCTCTCCTCCAGGGCGCGCCGCATCTCCTCGTCCTGGCGGCGCACCGTATCGATCGCCTCGGGCACCAGATAGCCGCTGCCATAAAGATCGGCGGCGACCAGTTCGGGCAGCGGCGCGATCTGCAGGCAACTGATATGGGCGCCGGTCGCGCGCGACAGGTCGAACGCGGCCTGCAGGCGGCTTTCCATGCCGTTGTCCGCGCGGGTGTGCAGCAAGATGGTCTTCATCGAACATGTCCCGACAAGAGGGCGCCGATGCAGCGCCGCATGATCGTCATCCTGACTAGTAGCCCGCTCGGCTCGTCTCTATCCGCAAATTTCCCTATTTCGATCGCCGATCCAATGGCACATTCGGGGGGCAACGATCATAGCAAGGGATGCCTTCTTCATGACCGACAAGGATATTCTGGAAACCCGCACCGGCATTCGCGTCCAGGTGCGCCCGGCGCAGGATGGCGATGCCAAGGCGCTGGCCCATTTCTTTTCGGCCGTATCCGATGATGATCGCCGCTTCCGCTTCCTCAGCAGCGCGCCGGGCGTCAGCGCCGGGCAGATTCATGATCTGATCCATGGCGACCCCGACAATTGCGAGACCTTCCTGGCGACCGACGAGAAGGGCGCCATCCTGGCCGCCGCGACCCTGGCCGCCGATCCCGACCGGACCCGCGCCGAAGTCGCGATTTCGGTGCGCGCCGACCATCGCGGCAAGGGCGTGGGCTGGAGCATGCTGCGCCACGCCACTGACCGGGCGCAGGAAATGGGCGTGGGCCTGCTGCAGGCGATCGAGAGCCGCGCCAATCATGCCGCGATCGAGCTGGAGCGCGAACAGGGCTTTGTCGCCCGCAGCGTCGATGACGAGCCGTCGCTGCTGATCCTGGAAAAGCGTTTCTGATCGCATGGCTGGTGAAATGATGAAGGGGCCGGAGCGGCGATCCGCTCCGGCCCCTTCCTTCTGGTCCACCCCCCGGAGGATCAGAAGCGCATGCCGACGCCCACGCCGAACACGAAGGGATCGAGCGATACCTTGACGTTCTGGGTGCCGGCCGCGGCCGTGGTCAGCCGCACCTTGGTGTCAATGTCGATATATTTGACGTCGAGGTTGAGGAAGATCTTGTCGTTGAGGTCGATGTCGACGCCGACCTGGCCGGCCCAGCCGAAGCTGTCGGACATATGGACCTTGGTCTTGCCGACCGCATCCTCCAGCCCGCCCGACGCATCCTCGTTGTAGAACAGCGTATAATTGACGCCGGCGCCGATATAGGGGCGGACATGGCCCTCGACGATCGGGTGATATTGCATCGTCAGCGTCGGCGGCAGCACCCAGGTGGAGGCCAGCTTGCCGATCCCGCCGGTGGTGCCGCTGCGGCCGCTGGCGCTATGCTTGGTGGTCGCGGCGATCAGTTCGAAACCGATATGGTCGGTCGCCATGTAGGTGACGTCGACTTCGGGCGCGATGCCGTTGTTCACCGACACCTTCTCGCCGGGGAAGCCTGGCAGGATGCTGCCGCTCTTTTCGGTGGGGGCGACCATGATGCCGCGCACGCGCACCAGCACGTCGCCCTGCTTGGCCTGGGCCGGGGCGGCGGCCAGCGCCGTGCCCATGGCGCCCATCGCGGCGACAATCATCATCTTTTTCAAGTGCATGTCTTTTCTCCATCCCTGATCGTGGGTCAGTGATGGCGCTCTGCTCCCGATCGGAGCGGCCTTCCTTGATGCGGCGCAATCGGCGATTTGATCCTGCGCAATGTTCGGCGTCGGGCGCCATGGCAAGCGGGGCGCCATGTTCCGCTATCATCCCGACCTGCTCGCCGCGCCGGTGCCGCGCTACACCAGCTATCCGACTGCCGCCCAGTTCGGCGAGGATGTCGGCGCGGCCGACATGGCGCAGCGGCTGGACGCGATGCCGGCGGACGCGCGCCTGTCGCTCTATGTCCATATCCCCTATTGCCATGATATTTGCTGGTATTGCGGGTGCAACACCGGGGCGGCGACCCGGCCCCGCCGCCTGTCCGCCTATGTCGATGCGCTGGAGCGGGAAATGGCGCTGGTGTCGGCGCGGCTGGGCGGGCGTGGCCGCGTCACCCATGTCGCCTTTGGCGGCGGCAGTCCCAATTCTCTGCCGCTGATCGACTGGGTCCGGCTCAATCATCAGTTGTTGCTCTGCTTCGACGCCAGCGCGGCGGCGATGGCGGTGGAACTGGACCCACGCCGGATCGACCGGGCCTGGATCGACGCCATGGCCAAGGTCGGGGTGACGCGCGTCAATCTGGGGGTGCAGACCTTTGCCACCCATGTGCAGCAGCGGATCGGCCGGGTGCAGCCGGCCGAGACGGTGGCGATGGCCGTCGGTGCGTTGGCCCGTGCGCGCATCCAGGTGGGTTTCGACCTGATGTATGGCCTGCCGGGGCAGAGCGAGGCGGATCTGGCGCAGACCCTGGAGGACAGCATTCGCCTGTCTCCCTCGCGCATCGCGCTGTTCGGCTATGCCCATATGCCGCGCCTGCTGCCGCGACAGCGGCGGATCGACGCGACCGAACTACCGGGCGTCGAACAGCGCTTTGCGATGGCGAAGCTTGGCCATGCGATGCTGACGGCGGCCGGTTATCAGGCGATCGGCTTTGATCATTTCGCGCTGCCCGACGATCCGCTGGCGGTGGCAGCCGCTACCGGAAGGCTGCGCCGCAATTTCCAGGGCTTTACCGAGGATGACAGCGATGCGCTGATCGGCATGGGCGCGAGCGCGATCAGCCAGTTTCCCGACCTGATCGTCCAGAATGAGAAGAATGCCGGCGCCTATCGTGAGGCCTTGTCGGACCATCGGCTGCCCGCCGCCCGTGGGGTGCGGCGCAGTGCCGACGACCAGCGGCGGGGCGCGTTGATCGAACGGCTGCTGTGTGATGGCCGGGCGGCCTGTGGCGACCTTGCCGAACCGGCGCTGCTCGACCGGTTCGAGCGGATCGGCCTGCTCCGGCGGGAGGGGGACGAGTTGCTGCTGCAACCCGGCGCGGCGCCCTATGCCCGGTCCATCGCCGCCTGTTTCGACGCCTATTTGCGCCCGGCCGAAACGCGCTTCAGCGTCGCGGTCTGATCGCCGGCCCTGCCTTCGCCGGGCCGGCGACCGCACATCGGATCAGAAGCGCACGCCCACGCCCATCCAGACACGGGCCGGATCGATCAGATAGCCGGCCGTGTCATAGTTGAGCCGCTTGTCGAGCAGGTTCTGCACCCCGGCATGGAAGGTGAAGGCGGGCGTGATCTTGTAGGATGCGCCCATGTCCACCACCGTATAGTCGGGCGAGACGATATTATTGCCGCTGATCTGCGCCTCGGTCACGGCTTCCTCGCCGCGATAGACGGCACGCACGAAGGCAGAGAAGCGCTTGTCCGGGCGCCAGTTGAGCGAGGCGCTTGCCTGCTGCTTGGGCGTGTCGTTAAGTGCCGCGCCGATATTGGCGCCGCTCAGTTGTTCCGAATCCGTCAGCGTGCCGGTGGCGTTGAGCCGGAGCGTGTGGGTCAGCGGCACGTCGACCGAGACTTCGACGCCGCGCACCCGCGCCTTGTCGACATTGACATAGGTCGTGGGAGGACGGCCGATCGAGCTGAGCGGTTCATCGACGCACCAGGCCCCCGCCACTTCGCAGGTCACACGGGTGATCTTGTCGTTGAAGCGGGTGTCATAGGCAGTGACGCTGGCGTTGAAGCCATTCCGCGAGAAGAGCAGGGCAGCCTCGATCGTGCGGGAGGTTTCGGCTTCTAGGTCGGGATTGCCATAGATGGTGCCGCCACGGCTGGTCTGGCCCCAGTCGGGAATCGTCTGGCGCAGGCTCGGCGCGCGGAAGCCCTGCGAATAACCGCCCTTCAGCGTCAGGGACGGGGTGATGTTCCACACCGCATAGACGCGCGGGGTCCAGTGGACGCCATATTGTTCGTCATGGTCCATGCGGATGCCGCCGGTCAGCGCCAGTCCGTCGAGCAGCTTCAGCTCATTTTCGGCAAACAGCGCCCAGCTGGTGCGGGTGGTGCCGGTGGTGGTCGATCCCGACAAAAGGTTGCCGGTCAGGTCCGACAGATCCTCATAGCGATAAAAGCCGCCGACGGTCAGCGTGTTGGACGGCAGCGGGATCACCCACAGGCTTTGGCCGACCGTGTTCTTGATCCGCTTCTGCGCCTCGACATGTTCGGCATCCTCATATTGCAGATAGGATTCGGAACTGGCGAAGCCCCATTGGCCGCTATGGCTGATCGACGCGACCTTGCGCTTCTGGGTCTGGGTGGTTTCGGTGCCGAGCGGCGCGGTCGCCGATGTCTCGGTCGTCTCGCCGGCAACCTCGATCACCTTCTGCCGATAATAGCCGCCCTCCAGCAGGATCTGGTGGTTGGCGCTGAGGTTGAAGCCCAGCTTGCCGGCCAGGCTGTCATCATGCCGCTCGGGCGTGCCGCCGATTTCCGTGTCGCCCTCGCGGCGGTTCATCGATCCCTGCAATTGCAGGCCGATGCCGTTGGTGACGGGGCCGGACAGATAGAAATTGCCGTCGGTATAATTGCCGAAATTGTCCGCCAGCTGCATCGTGCCGTTGACGCGTGCGCTGCCGCGCCAATGATCGCTGATCCGGCGGGTGATGATGTTGACGACGCCGCCCATCGCGTCCGATCCGTAGAGCGAGGACATGGGGCCACGCACCACCTCGATCCGCTCGATCGCTTCGAGCGGCGGCAGCAGGCCACCTTCGCTGACATTGCCGCCATTGGTGCGGGATTCGCGCGACGACAGCCGCTTACCGTCGACCAGGATCAGCGTATATTGCGGCGCCATGCCGCGGATCGAGATGTCGCGGCTATTGCCTTCGCCCGGCGTGACGGTGACGCCGGGGATTTCCATCAGCGCATCGGTCACTTCGCGATAGGGCATGGCGTCCAGCGTCTCGCGGGTGATGACGCTGATCGAGGCGGGCGCGTCGCGCACCTCCTGTTCACGGCCGGCGGCGGTGACGACGATCTGGTTGGAATCCTGGTCGGCCTCGGCGGCCAGCGCCTGCTGTGCGCTGGTCAGCGCGACAAGGGCCGCGGTCGCCCGCAGCAGATGGATGGATGGCATGGAAATCCCCTGTTCTGGATAGACGGGCACCCGCCAGCCACCCGGCCGGACGGGTGCCGGAAATCAGTGGTGCGGGCCGGGCCCGATCGGTGGAACGAATATCATGGCGGGTTCATTTGCGATCGATTGTCAATTGCAAGTGGCCGTTGCCAGAAGCGCGGGGCGGCGCCAAATATCGATATCGGATAAGGCTTATGCGGCCTTGCTATGGGGCAGGGCTGCGTCGCTGCCGCAATGGTCGGCGAACATGTCGCACAGCCAGGCGATGGCCGGGTCGCGATGCGACCGTTCGTTCCACAGCAGCCGATAGCCGAAGGTGCCGACGAGGTCCGGCGCGGGCAGGCAGGCCAGGTCATGGGTCCGGGCGATTGCCTCGGCCGCGCGGGTCGGCAGCGTCATCAGCGCGTCCGACCCCCGGATCATGTGCGGTGCCGCCTGGAAATAGGGCAGGCGGGCGATCACCCGCCGGCGCGACGCCAGATCGCCCAGGCGCAGTTCGATCCGGTCGAAGCCGCTGTCGCTGACGACGAAGCTGATATGCGGGCAGGACAGGAAATCCTCGACCGACAGGGACCGGTCGGTCGGATGCGCCGCCAGCTTGTGATGGCGATCGACGACGCAGCTGAACGTTTCGGTGAACAGGAAGCGCTCATAGGTCTGGGCCGGATCGGGATCGAGTCCGCTGATGATGAGGTCGATCTCGCCCGCGGTCAGCCGCGCCACCATGTCGCCGGTCAAAGGCACGATGTCGATCGCCGCCAGCGGCGCCGCGCGCCCGATATGCGGCAGGGTCGGCGCGACCACGGCGGCGACGCCGAAATCGGTCGATGCGACGCGGAATCGGCGATCGAGCGTCGCTGGATCGAAACGGGGCGGTTCCAGCAGGCCGGCGGTCGTCGCCAGCCAGTCCTGCAAGGACGGCGCCAGTTCCTCCGCCCGCCGGGTCAGTTCCATGCCACCGGCGGTCCGCACCAGCAGCGGGTCGCCAAGCAGGCTGCGCAACTGCGCCAGCGACCGGCTGACCGACGGCTGGCTGACGCCCAGTTGCTGCGCCGTGCGGGTGACGCTTTTCGTGCGCAGCAACAGGCCCAGTATCACCAGGCTGTTGAGATCGAAATGCACGCCGCCAAGCAAGAGAGACCGGTCCGTTCCTTAAGGATAATGCGGACCATTCTTAACTTCAGGGGTGGTCAGGGTCCAGTCCCGTTGCATTTCCGGACTGTTGCGCGGCGCGATCGGCGCCGATTGACAGGCCCCTTCCTCCGGATTTATGAAATAACATGTATCACATCTTCGTCGATCAAGAGGCTGTGCGCCTGCAATCATTGTGTCCGGGGCAACAGGTGCGACGATGATGAAAGGGATGGGCGCCGTCTGTGCGGCGCTCGACGCCGTGACGGTCGATCCAGCATATAAGGGCCGCGCGGTCTGGATGGGAGGATGCCATGACACGCCGTTTCCGGACGTTGCTTCTCTGCGCCTGCGCGACTCTGCCCACCCTGCCGATCGAGGCCCAGGCGCAGGATAAGGCGCAGGACAGGGCCAGCGTGACCCAGGACATCATCGTCACCGCCCGCCGGACCGAGGAACGGCTACAGGACGTGCCGATCTCGATCACCGTGTTCAATCAGGAAGAACTGGCCAACCGCAATGTCGTCAATGCGCAGGATCTGGCCGCCTATACCCCCTCATTGTCCGCCAACGGCAATTTCGGCAGCGAAAATAGCAGTTTCGCCATCCGCGGCTTTGCCCAGGACATCGGCACCGCGCCCTCGGTCGGGGTCTATTTCGCCGATGTGGTCGCGCCGCGCGGCGCCTCCAACGGCCTGCCCTCGGGCGATGGCGCTGGGCCGGGTGCCTTTTTCGACCTGCAGAATGTCCAGATATTGAAGGGGCCACAGGGCACCCTGTTCGGCCGCAACACCACCGGCGGCGCGATCCTGCTGGTGCCGCAGAAGCCGACCGACGAATTTTCCGGCTATGTCGAAGGATCGGTCGGCAATTATGACATGTGGCGCGGCCAGGCGGTGGTCAACGCGCCGCTCGGCGACCGGGCGCGGATGCGCATCGGCGTCGATCGGCAGAAGCGCGACGGCTATATGCGCAACGGCAGCGGCATAGGCCCCGATCGGTTCGGCGATGTCGACTATATCGCGCTGCGCGCCAGCCTGGTCGTCGATCTGACCCCCGATCTCGAAAATTACACCATCCTCTCCTACAGCGATTCCAGCAACAATGGCCCGATCCAGAAGCTGGTCGCGGCCGCGCCGGAGGGGCTGGGCCAGCTCGCTTATGGCCAGTTGCTGCGGCAGGGCAGCGGTTTCTATGACGTCATGCAGTCACTGGAAGACCCCTATTCCAGGACCGAGCAGTGGCAGCTGATCAACACCACCAGCTGGCAGGCGAGCGACACGCTGACGGTCAAGAATATCGTCAGTTACGCCCAGTTGAAGCAGCGCATGAACGCACCGCTGTTCGGCACCGATTTCATCGTCGATTTCGCCGCGATCAATCCCTTCCTCGCCGCGCTGGGCAGCTATCATCTGCCCTTCACCACGGTGACGTCGATTCCGGGCGGCTATACCGCCAACCAGTCGACCTTTACCGAGGAACTGCAATTGCAGGGGCGCTCGGGCGATGGCCGGCTCAACTGGCAGGTGGGCGGCTATCTGGAGGTCAGCGAACCGCTGGGCATGAGCGGCAGTCAGTCGCCCTTCCTGGCGTCCTGCACCGATTCCGCCACGCTGCAATGCACCGATCCGATGGGCTTCCTGTCCAATCTCGATCCGACCATCCCGGCGCTCGCCAAGCCGATCCATGCCGGCACCGTCAATTACACGGCGGGGCGCACCAATTTCCACAATGTCGGCCTCTATGCGCAGGCGACCTATGCGCTGACCGATCAGCTGAAACTGACCGGTGGTTTCCGCTACACCTGGGATCATTCGCGCAATGTCAGCGACCAGCGCACCTATATCGTCGCTTACCCGCCGCAATATGGCGCCTTCAATCCGGCCGCGCCCTATCGCTGCACCAATCCCCAGGCGGCGGCGACCAATTGCGTGTCGCATTATTATCAGTCGTCGGAGAAGCCGACCTGGCTGATCGACCTCGATTATAACCCGACCCAGGACATATTGCTCTACGCCAAATATGCGCGCGGCTACCGCGCCGGCACGATCGTGCCCAATATCACTGCGCCGCTCAACATCGTCGAGCCCGAGAAGGTGGACAGCTATGAGCTGGGGCTCAAGACCAGCTTTGGCGGCGCGCTGCGCGGCACCTTCAACCTGGCCGGTTTCTATAATGATTTTTCCAACCAGCAATTGCAGGTCGGCTTCAATGCGCGGCCGCTGTCGGGGCAGGCGTCGACCGCCGCGCCGGTCAATGCCGGCAAGTCGGAGATATGGGGGCTGGAGGCCGATGCCTCGCTCACCCCGTTCCAGGGACTGGTGCTGACCGGCGGCTACAGCTATCTGCGCACCAAGATCAAATCGGTGCCCGATTTCTCCAGCTTCAACGACCCCAATTATATCCTGGCCGCGCCGTTCCAGCCGGGCGATCCCGAAGTGCTGTCGCCGCGCCACAAATTCACGGTCAGCGGCACCTACACCCTGCCGCTGGACGAGGAGAAGATCGGCCGTATCTCCTTCGGCGCGACCTTCACCCATCGGTCCTCGATGCTGGTCAACTATACCGACCGCACCAATCCCGATCCGTCGATCGCCGCGCTCAGCACACTGGCCCCGCTCGATCTGCTCAACCTCAACGCCAGCTGGAACAATATCGCCGGCGCGCCCATCGACCTCAGCCTGTTCATGACCAATGTGACCAGGGAAAAATATTACAGCTTCATCGCCGGGCTGGGTTCGCCCAGCGTGAATTTCGAGACGGCGACGCTGGGCGAGCCGCAAATGTACGGCGCGCGCCTGCGCTTCCGCTTCGGCGGATGAACGGGCACCGCCGACCGCGAAAATTGATCCATGTCTAGGACGGCGCTTCCGGCGGCTGATAGGTTGCATGGCAATCAAGCGGAGTCGGTTCGATGGACGTGATCACGGATGCTGCCTATCTGTTTCGCCGGTCGCGCGACGAGACGCGCAAAGCCGACGAAGCCCGTGCGCGCGGCGATGCGGTGTGCGTGATTGCTGCGCACAATGAACTGGCGCTGCGCTACAAGGTTCGTGCCCTGTCGCTGTCCAGCGGCGCGGTCCCCTGCATCGACGCGACCGGGCGACGATCGGCCTAGGGGCGATCGACATTCAGATGATGACGTGACGAAAATGGTGGTTTTCCGTGACCCGGAGCGCAGCGTACTTAAAGTACGTGAGCACCGGAAGCGCGGAGAACCGCCATTTGCAGGCCGTCAGGGCTGAATGTCGATTGACCCTAATCCTTCTCGCCCTGCAGGCTGATACGGCCGGTTTTCAGCCCCGGCGCGCTGACCTGTAGCGTGATTGCGCCCGGCTTGCCGGTGCCGCGCAGGAAGGCGACCGCCTTGCCGCCCACCGCCGCGCGCTGTGGCGAGGAAAAGGCGGTATGGTCGGTGACGCTGCCATTGTCGAAGGCGACGACGCGGCCCGGCCCCGATACCGTCGCGCTGAGCAGCGGCGTGGCGCCGGGCACCAGCACGCCCTTGGCATCCACCACTTCGGCCCGCACCGCGACGACATCGTCGAAGCCGCCGCCGACTGCCTTGGCCTCCGGCACCAGCCGAATTGCAGCGGGCGCGCCGGCGCTGCGCAGAATATCTTCCGCCACCTTTGCGCCGCCGCGATAGCCGACCGCGCGCAGTTCGCCCGGCGCATAGTCGACGTCCCATGTGATCGCGCTGTCGTCCGCGTTGCGCGGCTTGCGGCCCAGCGACTTGCCGTTGAGGAACAGCTCGACCTCGTCGCTGTTGCTGTAGACCTCGACCTTTTCCTTGTGCGCGGCGCGATTGTCGGGCGACCAGTCGGTCAGCGCGCCCGGCCCCTTGGGCTGGGGCAGGGCGATGCCGACCATGGTCGGCATCTCGCTGATGTCGATCACCTCGGTCACGCGCCGGGCCAGCTTCACGACCGGTTTTTCCGACCACCAACTCGTCCGTTCCCAGCCGATCGGCTTCACCCCGTCGACCCGGTCGACCAGCCCCGACGGGTTGCTGATCGCCGGCCAGCCGGCCCGGTCCGCCTCGCCCAGATAATCGACGCCGGTCCACAGGAACATGCCGGCATAGGCCGGGTCGTCCCGCACCACGAGCCAGCTTGACCGGTTCTTGCTGTTTTCCGTGCCGATGATCTTGCGGCTGGGCTTGTCGGCATGTGCCTTGGCCAGTTCGGTCTCGCGATAATTCTGGCCCACCACGTCCAGCAGGTCGGCGGTGCCATTGTCATAATCATGGGTGGTGTTGGGGCGGAACAGTGCCATCGTCACCGGCCGGGTCGGATCCTCGGCATGGAAGATGTCCTGCAGGCGGGTGATGATCGACTGCGCCACCAGCGGATAGGGCGTGTCGTGAATCTCGTTGCCGATCGACCAGATGACGATGCTGGGATGATTGCGATCGCGCCGCACGAAATCGCGTGCGTCGATCGACGACCAGTCGGTGAAATAGAGATGATAATCCTGCGGATTCTTCGCCACCGTCCACATGTCGAAGCCCTCGTTCATGACGATCAGGCCAAGCCGGTCGCACAGGTCGAGAAATTCGGGCGAGAAGGGATGATGGGCGGTGCGCACCGCATTGACGCCCAGCGCCATCAGTCCCTTGAGCCGCCGTTCATAGACGGCCAGCGGCACCGCCATGCCGAACGGACCGCCATCGGCATGGATCGCCACGCCCTTCAGCTTGATGTTGCGGCCATTCAGCCAGAATCCGCTCGCCGCCTCGAACCGGGCATCGCGAATGCCGAAGGGGACACGCTCCTCATAGAGCAGGCGTCCGTCGGTCGCGCGGACGCGCAGCACCGCCTGGTGCATCGCCGGATCGCCAATGTCCCAGCGGCGTGGATCGGCGATCGTGCCGCTGACATCCATCTGGGTCGCGCGGCCGGCGGGCAGGTTGATGCTCTGGCCGGTAAAGGTCGCGATGCTGCGGCCGTCCGGCCCCTCGATCACCGCCTCCAGCCGCGCCTCGACCGGGGCACTGCCCTGGTTCATCATGCTGCTGCCGATGGAAAGGTCCGCGCTCTTCGCGTCCAGCTTTGCGACCCGCACCGTGCTGCCCCAGGTTTCGGCATGGACATCGCCCATCGTGATGATGCGGACATGGCGATAGATGCCGCCGCCCGCATACCAGCGCGAGGCCGGCTGGGCGGAGGTGTCGGCCCGCACCGCCAGCACATTTTCCTGCCCGGCGGGTTTCAGATGCTGGGTGATCTCGTAATGGAAGCTGGCATAGCCGCTTGGCCGATGGCCGACATGCTGGCCGTTGATCCACACGCCCGACCGCTCCATCACGCCGTCGAACTCGACGAAGACGCGCTGGCCGGCGCTGGCGGGCGGCAGGGTGAAATGCTTGCGATACCAGGCGACGCCGGTGGGCAGGAATCCGCCCGATCCGGTCGCGGGCGCATGTTCGTCGAACGGCCCGGCGATCGCCCAGTCATGCGGCAGGTCGACCGGCTGCCAGTCTGCATCGGCAAAGCCGGGCTGTTCCGCGGTCGCGACATCGCCCTGATGGAAGCGCCAGCCGGCATCGAAATTCTCCGCGCCGGTCGGCTGGGCAAAGGTGGGGGCGGGCAGGACGATCAATAGCGCCAGCGCCATGCCGGCGGCACTCCGCCCGATCATCCTGCGCATCCGTGCGGTCCGTCCCGTCGCCATATCGGCCCCCTCTCCAGAATATGTCCACTATGTGGCGCTATGGCGCCCTATGTGGGTATATGGCTACAGGAGTGGCGGGCCGATGCCAAGCGGCTTTGCTGGCCCTGCGGGGGCGGGCGGCGACGCGAAGTGCTGGAGGGGTACGCCCTATCGAGGGTGAACCACCCTTCCGTCTGGCCTTGAGCCATCCACCTCCCCTTGCTGGCGAGGATGGTCTGGAAACGACCAGAAGCTGACGTTCCTAGTTCCTCCCCAAGCTTGTCTTGGGGAGGTGGCAGGCGCGTAGCGCCTGACGGAGGGGCAAGTGCCTATTAGTGCTGCGCTATCCGCCCACCCTCACGGCATCAGCCGTCGCCGCCCTTCCCACAGATGCCAGCGCATCGCGAGGGCCGCGCCTTCGGCGTCCTGGGCGCGGATGGCGGCGACGATCTGTTCATGTTCGCGCAGCATGGTCGCGATCACCTCGGGCGGGCGCGATCGGCTGATGTCGACGCCGGCGCGCATCACCTTGTCGACATCGGCATGGAGCGCGTCGAAGGCGATCAGGAAGGCCGGGTTGCCGGTCGCCTCGGCAATGCGGCGGTGCAGTTCCATATCCTCGGCATGGGCGGGTTCGCTCGACAGCAGGGCGGTGCGCAGCATCTCCATCCCTTCCTCGACATGGGCCATTTCGAGCGGGCTGCGGCGGGTGGCGGCGAGGCGCGCGGCCTCCGCCTCCAGCACGAAGCGGACCTCATAGCTGCCGAGCGTCGCGGGCAGTTCGGTCGCCGGCATGAAGGCGGCGAGACGCTGCGACGGGCGGCTCTTCACGAAGGAGCCGGCACCCCGGCGCGCCTCGGTGATGCCGTCCGAGGCGAGGCGTACCAGCGCCTCGCGCACGATCGCGCGGGAGACGCCGAACCGCTCCGCCAGTGCAGCCTCCGACGGCAGGCGGTCCCCGACCGCCAGATCCTGGTCGTTGATGATCTCGACGATGCCGGCATAGGCATGGTCGGACAATCGGGCCTGGTTCATCGGCGCACCTGTCGATCGCTGGGCAACATCCTGTGCCTCCTAGTCATGAGAGGCTGCTGACGACAAGCGTCAGCAGCGCCCTGGTCAGAAGATGCTGCTGGCGACGAGCACCAGGAGCAGGCCGACCACCGCGACCACGGTTTCCATGATCGACCAGGTCTTGAACGTGCCCGGCATGTCGGTGCCGAGATAGGATTTGACCAGCCAGAAGCCGGGATCATTGACGTGGGAGAAGAAGAGCGAGCCCGCGCCGATCGCCAGCACCATCCATTCGGGCTCCACGCCCGATGCCGCGACCAGCCCCTGCATCACGCCGGCGGTGGTAATGGTGGCTACGGTGGCCGAACCGGTGGCCAGGCGGATGCAGACCGATACACCCCAGGCGAGCAGGATCGGCGAGATCGCGCCGCCGGCGGCAAAGCGGACCAGCAGGTCGGAAAGCCCCGCCGTGACCAGCACCTGCTTGAGCGCCCCGCCCGCGCCGATCGCCAGAATGATGCCGCCGGCCGGGATCATCGCCTCGGTCCAGATCGCGTTCTGGATCTTCGCGTCGGTGATGCGGCGGCCGAACAGCAAAGGCAGCGCCACCAGCACCGCGATCAGCAGCGCGACGACCGGATCGCTGACCCAGCCGAGCCAGTGGAAATGCGGCGCGACCGACGCCGGCAGCAGTGCCACCGCCTGTCCCGCGGCGATCAGCACCACCGGCAGCAGCACGGCGGCAAGCGCGCGACCGACCGAGGGGGTAGCGACATCGGCCTTGACCGGATCAAGCAGCGGCGGGTTCAGTTTCACACCGGGGGCTGTGAAGCGGGCCAGCACGGGGCCGGCGATGATCGCGGTCGGGATGCCGACGATCAGGCCGTAGAGAAGCGTGAGGCCGAGATTGGCGCCGAGCGCATTGACCGCGAGCAGCGGGCCGGGATGCGGCGGCACCAGCGCATGGACGACCGACAGGCCCGACAGCGCGGGCAGCATCAGCTTGAGCTTGGCGGTATCGCCATTCTGCCCGGCGGGCAGCGCGGCGGCGGCCGACGCGACGATCGGCAGCAGCAGGACGAGGCCTGTCTCGAAGAAGAGCGGCAGGCCGATGACGATGGCGGTGAACAGGCTGGCCCAGGGCGCGCCCTTCACGCCGGAGATGCGCAACGCCGAGCGGGCAAGGCCGCCGGCGCCGTCCGACAATTGCAGCATCGCGCCGAGGCCCAGGCCCAGCGCCACGACCAGGCCGGTGCCGCCCAATATGGTGCCCGCGCCCTTTTCGACCGCCTTGGCGGTTTCCTCCATCGGCAGGCCGGCGATCAGGCCGACGGTGAAGGCGCCGCACAGCAGGCCGACAAAAGGATGGAGCCGGCCCCGGATGATGAGGGCGATGGAAAGGGCGATGCCGATGACGGCGGCGATCAGCAGGCGATAGTCGGCGGGGGTCATCGGATCATGCCTCCCTGTAGTCCGCCCTGGCTGAACGCCCGGCCACATGGCACCGATCGACGATATGGTAACGCCATCCCCACCCTCTCTTTCCTATGCGTAGCCGGTCATCCGCAGGGCGAATCCCGAAAATCTGTTAGACAGGTTATAGCCGCATTTCGGCCATGCGCTAGGTTATTTCCCGAATATTGCAAATTTTCGCTTGAACCTGTCTGACTGATTCCAGTATCGTTAGCGCTAACGAATCCTTGGGCCGGTCCAGGCCCCAACGCGGATCAATCAGAGGGAGAGGCAGGATGCAGGATCTGCATATTCTCGATCGCCAGGACCAGATGGTCCCCGAAGCTCCACATCTCACGCCGACCCAGATGAAGGTGATGCGCTGCGTCCATTCGGGCCTGCTCAACAAGCAGATCGCCTATGAGCTGGGCATGGCCGAGGCGACGGTGAAGGTCCATATGACCGCGCTGATGCGCAAGCTCAACGTCCGCAACCGCACCCAGGTCGCCATCGCCGCCAGCCATTTCGGCTGGATGCGCCCGGCGCTGAGCCGCGCCGCGGACTGAAAATTGCCCTCTTGGCGGGAGACGCCGCATGGATCGATCGCGACGGGAGTTGATGGGGGGCATCGGCGCCGGGCTGGTGCTGGCCGGCATGGGCAGCACGGCCGCCTGCGCCGCGCCACAGCGCAAGCTGGGCTATGCCATTGTGGGCCTGGGCTATTATGCGACGCAGCAGATCATGCCCAATTTCGCCGGCTGCGACCATGCCAAGCTGGTCGCGCTGGTCAGCGGCACGCCGGCCAAGCTGGCGCAATATGGCGACCAATATGGCATCCCGAAAACGCATCGCTACAGCTATGCCGAGTTCGACCGCATCCGCGACAATCCCGATATCGACATCGTCTATATCGTCCTGCCCAACAGCCTGCATGCCGAGTACAGCATCCGCGCCGCGCAGGCGGGCAAGCATGTGATGTGCGAGAAGCCGATGGCGGTGTCGGTGGCCGAATGCCAGGCGATGATCGCTGCCTGCGCCAAGGCCGGGCGCAAGCTGATGATCGGCTATCGCTCGCGCTTCGAGCCTTATAACAGACTGGCGATCGAACTGGCGCGGGGCGGCCATGTCGGGCCGACGCGGATCATCACCGCCGAACATGGCTTCCCGATCAAGGCCGGGCAATGGCGGCTCGACAGGCCCCTGTCGGGCGGCGGATCGATGATGGACATCGGCATCTACAGCCTCAACGCCGTGCGCTACCTGACCGGCGAGGAGCCGGTGGAGGTGAGCGCGATCGAAAGCACCGACCGCAGCGATCCGCGCTTTGCCACCGTCGAGGACCGGATAAACTTCATGCTGCGCTTTCCGTCGGGCATCATCGCCAATTGCGTGTCGAGCTACAGCTCGGCCCATAATGGCTATCGGGTGATCGGCACCCAGGGCTGGATCGATATGGAGCCCGCGACCCAATATAGCGGCCAGACGATGATGATCCGCAAGGATGGCGTGACCGCGCCGCGCAGCCTGCCGGCGCCGGCGAAGAGCCAGTTTGCCGCCCAGCTCGACCATCTGCCCGAATGCATCATCAATGGCACCACCCCGATCGTCGCGGGCGAGGAGGGGCTGGCCGACCTGCGCGTGATCGAGGCGATCTATCGCTCGGCGGCGGAGCATCGTTCGGTTAGCCTGTCTGCATGATCGATCGTCGCACCCTGCTGGCCGGGATGGCCGCCCTGCCGCTGACCCACGCCTTCGCACATGCTGCCGACCTGCCGGCCGCGCGGATCGACCGGATCGACCCGGCGCTGGACCGCATCATCGCGCCCGGCGCGCAGGTGGCAATATTGGCGCAGGGCTATCGCTGGGCCGAGGGGCCGACCTGGGCCGCGCCGATCGACGCGCTGCTGTTCGGCGATCCGCCCTCCAACATCGTCTATCGCTGGACCCGCAAGGATGGCGTGTCGCCCTTCCTCTCGCCCTCGGGCCTGCAGACCGCGATCCCCAAGGAGATACGCGAAGCCGGCCTCAACGGCATCGCGATCGACAGGGACGGTCATCTGGTCGGCGCCGACAGCGGCACGCGCGCGATCGTGCGGGTGGACCTCAAGACCAGGGCGCGGACCATCCTGGCCGACCGTTATCAGGGCAAGCGCTTCAACAGCCCCAACGACCTGACCATCGCGGGCGATGGCAGCATCTATTTCAGCGACCCGCCCTATGGTCTGACCGATGGCGACACGTCCTCGCTGCGCGAGATCGGTTTCAACGGCCTCTATCGGCTGACGCCCGATGGCATGGTGACGCTGATCGACGGCAGCCATCGTCGGCCCAATGGCGTCACCCTCTCGCCCGGTGGCCGCACGCTGTATCTGGCCCTGTCGGACGAGAAGCGGCCGCAGGTTCTGGCCTACAGCCTGGGCGCGGACGGCCTGCCCACGGGGCAGCGCCTGTTCCGCGACATGGGCAAGGAACTGGCGGCGGGCGAGCCGGGCCTGCCCGACGGGATCAAGACCGCGCCCGACGGCACCGTCTTTGCCACCGGCCCCGGCGGCGTCCATGTTTGCGCGCCGGACGGCAGGCTGCTCGGCAAGATCCGCACCGGCAAGGCGATCGCCAATTGCTGCATCGGCGAGGGCGGCAAGACATTGTTCCTGACATCGGCCGACCGGCTGGCGGCGGTGCCGTTGATAGCCCGCAGTGGCTAGCGAGCAGAAGCGGACATTCCTCCCCGGAACGGGGAGGTGGCAGCGCGAAGCGCTGACGGAGGGGCAAGTGCCTATTAACGCCGTACTATCGGGCCTGTGCCCCTCCACCACTCGCTACGCGAGCGGTCCCCTTTGGCAGAGTTACGTGCCTCTGCCGAACCGTGCCGGAAAGGAATGTCTTGTTCCCACCCCATTCCGCCACCCCAGCGAAGACTGGGATCGCACTTCTTGTGATCTCTGCGAACGGCAGGGGATGTCATTGAGGGGCGCATGACATTCAATGAGTTTAGCCGGCATGGCGCGATAGGGCGGTGCCCTACTCAACACCCTCTGTCCTACAGCAGCTTGCCGATATAAACTTCCGGTCGGTTCCTTGATATCGTCAACCCATTCTGTTTCCGCCGGTTTTTCCGGCCCGGCGCAAATTCCATATCGCGCACATGCGCAAACTTCCGAATGTTTCGCAGCCAAGGCTTTGAAAAGTCTGGCGGTGATCCGATCGAATCATCGCCAAAGGGCGCCAATTTTCATCCCTCTGGTCAAGTTTGCGTACAAGCAGGCGGCGCTTTTAGGGCCTCGACGTCGGGACCGAGGCCCCCAGCGAGGCCCGGCACGGCGCTGTCTTCAGCGCACCTTGAAACTATATGTGCCGCTGACCGGCTGATGATCATTGCCCATCACCGTCCATTGAAGATCATAGCTGCCGGTCGGCAGGGCGCGGGGCAGGGTGATGACCAGGCCCTTGCCATCGGCGGCCGCCGCGGTGGTGAAGCCCTTGATCGGCATCGGCGGATGATCGGCCATGCCCGGCATGCCGGTCATGGTGAGCGTGATGCTGCTATGATCGGCCTGCAGCGCCTCGGAAAAGCCCAGGGTCAGCCGGGTCGGCTTGGCAACGCTGGCATTGGCGGCGGGACTGGCCGCAACGAGCTGCGGCCTGGCGAAGGCGGCGCCGGGCAGGACGGTGAGGGCAAAGGCTGCGGCGATCAGGGATTTTTTGAACAGGGGCGGGCGAGGCATGGATGTCTCCGGAAAAATGCGCGTCTTGCAGGGGAATACGCATTGTCCTGTCGCATCCCTCACGCGCCGCGCTATTTTGTTCGAGGGATGGGCCGGCCGGATGCGTATCGTCAGGCAGGACATGAAGGACGGGACGATGGACGATCTGGATGACATGCTGGCCGGGCTGCGCGATGCGCCGGCGACGGCGCGCTTCGACGGGCTGGAGGCGGCGGTGATGCAGGGGCTGGATCGCCGCCGCGAACGCAGCGTCGCGCGGCGCAGCCTGATGCTGGCCGGCGTGATGGCGATCGGCATCGGCTGGATCGGCAGCGCCGTGCCCGCGCAGCCGGCGCAGGCCGCGCCCGGCCCGCTGCTGATCGGCATGTCCGACTATGCGCCCTCCCGCCTGCTGGAGCGATAAGGATGGGCAAACGCTATTGGCTGGTGGCGCTGGTCGCCTTTGCCGCGGCGCTGGCCGCCGTGCTGGTCGCGCGTATCTGGCTGGCGCCCGCGCCGCCGGTGGAGAATGAGGTCCATGCCCTGCTCCATGATCGGCTGACCCTGGACGCCGGCCAGAAGCAGCGCATCGCCGATCTGGAAGCCGCCTTCGCGCAGCGCAAGGCGGCGCTCGACGCGGAAATGCGCGCCGACAATCAGCGGCTGGCTGCGGCGATCGCCGCCGAACATGGCTATGGCCCGCGCGTCGCCCAGGCGGTCGACCGGTCGCACCAGGCAATGGGCGAATTGCAGAAGGAAACATTGAAGCACATCTTCGCGATGCGCGGCGTGCTGCGGCCCGATCAGGCCGCGCTGTTCGACGCGGCCGTCGTCAAGGCGCTGACCCAGCCCGTCGGGTGATAGCCGACGATCCCGATGATGCCACGCTGGCGGCGCAGGCCCTGGCCGGGCGGCAGGCGGCCTATGGCGCGCTGATGCGGCGGCACCGCGACGCCGTC
Organism: Sphingobium sp. SG1; assembly: GCF_057063145.1. Classification (NCBI taxonomy): domain Bacteria; kingdom Pseudomonadati; phylum Pseudomonadota; class Alphaproteobacteria; order Sphingomonadales; family Sphingobiaceae; genus Sphingobium; species Sphingobium sp. SG1. The sequence continues at coordinate 181,784 of NZ_JBVVOJ010000004.1, forward strand.
TATCGGCTGGCCCGCGGCCATGTCGGCGATGCGGACGCGGCAATGGACATCGTGCAGGAAAGCTTCGTCGCCGCCTTTGCCGCGCTCGCCCGCTATGATGGACGCCGGCCCTTTCGCGGCTGGATCGCGCGGATAACGATCAACAAATGCCATGACTGGGCGCGCCGCCGTGCCGTCCGTCGCTTCTTCAGCTTCGCCCGGCCGATCGAGGATGCCGCCCATGTCGCGGACGCCGCGCCCGATCCCGAACAGGCGGCCCAGTCCCGCGCCGGCGTCGCCCGGATCGAGGCGGCGGTGGCGGCGCTGCCGGTGGCGCTGCGCGAGGTGGTTTTGCTGCGCGGGATCGAGGGCATGAGCCAGGCCGAGGTCGCGCAGATATTGGGCGTGACCGAAAAGGCGGTGGAAACCCGCCTTTACCGCGCCCGCAGGCAATTGCAGGAGATGTTGAGGGAAAGCGACGCGAACCGCGTATAGAGCAGCATGACCGACCTGCCTTCCCTTCCTCTCGACCGCCGCAGCTTGATCCGGGGTGGCGCCGCGCTTGCACTGGCGCAGGCCTTGCCCGGCTGGGCCGCCACCGGCACACATGGCGCGGCGCAGGGCGCGCTGTCGGGCGAGACGATCGCGCTCAGCATCGGCGACGGGCATTTTGCGACCGGCGGCCGATCGGCCCATGCGATCAGCGTCAATGGCGGCACGCCCGCGCCACTCATCCGCCTGCGCGAGGGGCAGGATATCAACATCGCCGTCACCAACCGGTTGAAGGAGGATAGCTCGATCCACTGGCACGGGCTGATCCTGCCCTTCCAGATGGATGGCGTGCCGGGCATCAGCTTCCCCGGTATCGCGCCCGGCGAGACCTTCACCTATCGCTTCCCGGTGCGGCAGGCGGGCACCTACTGGTATCACAGCCATTCGGGCATGCAGGAGGCGATGGGCCTCTATGGGCCGATCATCATCGATCCCGCCGGCGCCGATCCGGTGGCCTATGACCGGGAGCATGTGATCCTGCTCGCCGACTGGAGCCCGGTTCATCCGCACAGGCTGCTGCAAAGGCTCAAGCAGATGGGCGGCTATTACAACATGCAGCGCCAGACGCTGGCCGGGTTGCTGGCGGGGAAGGACCAGGCCCTCAAGGACCGCATCGACTGGGGCGCGATGCGCATGGACCCGACCGATATTTCCGACGTCACCGGCGCGACCTACAGCTATCTGGTGAACGGCATGGGCACGGCCGAGAACTGGACCGGCCTGTTCGCGCCGGGCGAGCGGGTGCGGCTGCGCATCATCAACGCGTCGGCGATGACCAATTTCAATATCCGCCTGCCCGGCCTGCCGATGACCGTGATCCAATGCGACGGGCAGGATGTGCAGCCGGTCGAGACCGACGAGTTCCAGATCGGCATTGCCGAAACCTATGACGTGATCGTCCAGCCCGGCGAGGCGAAACCCTATGCGCTGATTGCCGAGGCGATCAACCGGTCGGGCCTGGTTCGCGCCACCTTGGCGCCGCAGGCCGGCATGGTCGCGCCCGTGCCGGCCCGGCGCGCCCGGCCGCTGCTGGGCATGAAGGACATGGGCATGGACATGGGCGGCATGGATATGGGCCAGGACGGGGTGATCGACCTCAGCCAGCCGGCCAATGATGCCATGAGCGGGCATAGCATGAAGATGCGCGACAAGTCGGTCGCGCCGGGCGTGAAAATGGGGCCGGGCGTCGCCACCCTGTCGCCGATGCCGGCCGATCGCACCGCCGACCGGCCGACGGGGCTGGAGGATGTCGACCATCGGGTGCTGACCTATGCCGATCTGCGGTCGCTGACACCGAACACGGACCTGCGCACGCCGACCCGGTCGCTCGACATCCACCTGACCGCGAACATGGAACGCTATATGTGGTCGTTCGATGGGGTGAAGCTGTCGGAAGGGGCCGAGCCGATCGCCTTCCGTCATATGGAACGGGTGCGCGTGACCCTGATCAACGACACGATGATGCCGCATCCCATCCATCTGCACGGCCATTTCTTTGAACTGGTGACCGGCGAGGCGGCGCATAATCCGCGCAAGCATACGGTGAATGTGCTGCCCGGCGGCAAGGTCAGCTTCGACCTCACCGCCGATGCGCTGGGCGACTGGGCGTTCCACTGCCATATGCTGATGCACATGCATGCCGGGATGATGCGGGTCGTGACGGTCCGCCATGGGGAGGATGCAGCATGAAGCTGATCGCGCTCCTGCTGCTCGCCGCCGCTGCGCCGGTGCAGGCCCAGACCATGGACCATAGCCAGATGGACCATGGCGCGATGGGCCACAGTATGCCCATCACCGATGCTGCGATCCCACAAGGCACGGCCCCGCCGGTGCCGACCGATCATGCCGCCGACGCGCTCTATGACCCCACCGCCATGGCCCGCGCCCGCGCGGCAATGATCGCGGAAGGGGGCGGCATGACCTATTCGCAATGGATGCTCGATCGGCTGGAATATCGCGCCGGCAAGGGCGCGGATGGCTATGCCTGGGAGGGCGAAGGCTGGATCGGCGGCGACATCAACCGCTTCGCGGTCAAGAGCGAGGGCGAGGGAGCGTTCGGCGGATCGCTCGAACGGGCCGAGGTGCAGGCGCTCTACAGCCGGGCGATCGACCCCTGGTTCAACCTGCAGGCGGGTGTGCGGCAGGATTTCGGCGAAGGGCCGGACCGCAGCTATGCGGTGATCGGCATCGACGGCCTGGCGCCTTACTGGTTCGAGGTCGGGGCCGAAGCCTTTCTGTCGACCAGGGGCGACGCCCATCTGCGGCTGGAGGCGAGCTACGACCAGCGCATCACCCAGCGGCTGATCCTGCAGCCCGCTGCCGAGTTCAATCTGGCGGCGCAGGATGTGCCCGAACTGGGGATCGGCGCCGGCCCGTCCGATATCGAGCTTGGGCTGCGGCTGCGCTACGAGATTGCCCGCGAATTCGCGCCCTATGTCGGCATCAATTGGGAGCGCAAGCTGGGCGATACGGCCGATTATGCCCGTGCCGCCGGCGATAGGTTGTCGGCCACCAGCCTGGTGATCGGCCTGCGCGCCTGGTTCTGAGAGGCGCTTGCAGCCCGCCTGATATTCGATTATCGATCCCGCCGATCCTGCGCCGCACGGCATGGGATCATGATCGCGCCGGTGTCCCGAAAGGGGCTTAATAGGGAATGCGGTGCGGACGGGTGACTGTCCAAATCCGCAGCTGTCCCTGCAACTGTAAGCGGTGAGCGCGATGTACATGTGCGGACGGCAGAATGACCGATCCGCCAGCCACTGGGCCGGACGCTAAATCCTGCGAGGCCTGGGAAGGCCGTGCATCAAGCGATGACCCGTGAGCCAGGAGACCTGCCGGCGTCTGGTCGCTCTTGCCTTGGTCCAGGGGATGGCCGCGGCACGGTAACTTCCGTCTGAGCGACGAACGAGCGGCTGGGGCCGCTGCGACAAACGCGCGTCGGTTGCCCTTGGGCGCCCGGCCGGCGCGTGTGTCGGACGTTCGCGTGCGTGCCGCTCGTGAAGGTTGCCCCCGCCCGTCGAACGCGGCGCCGGATGGGGGAATAAATGAAGTCCAATATCGTTTCACGGGCCGCTCTGGCCCTTTCGCTTGCCTTTGCCTCGCCGGCTCTGGCCGATGAGGCGGAGGGCGACAGCATCGTCGTCACCGGCACCAGCCTGGAAGAGACGCTGCCGCAGCAACTGTCGCGCTATGGCCATGCCATCGAGGTCGTCACCGATACGCAGATCCGCGATGCCGCCGCGATCGACACCGCCCGCGCGCTCGAAGCGGTGCCGGGCCTGTTCATCCGGTCGCAGTCCGGGCCGTTCAGCTATGTCGACATCGCGCTGCAGGGTTCGCGCACCAAGGATGTGCTGTGGACGATGGACGGCATTCGCCTCAACAACCGCCTTTATGGCGGCACCTCGCCCAACGACACCATGGCCGCCAGCATGATCGAGCGGATCGAGGTGCTGAAAGGCGGCGAAAGCCTGTTCTACGGCACCCAGGCGGCGGCCGGCGTCATCAATGTCGTCACCCGCGATTTCAGCGACGATCTGGGCGGCCAGGTCAATGCCAGCCTCGACAGCTTCGCCGGCACCAGCCTGGACGGCTATCTGCGCGGCGCGATCGGCCAGCATCGCTTCGTCGTCTGGGCCAATCGCAGCCAGTCGGACGGCTATCGTCCCTATGACGTGATGCAGCCCAGCGCCACCGATCGCGCGCGCGGCTATGATCTCTGGTCGGCGGGCATCAAATATCAATATGATATCGCGCCGGACCTGCGCCTCAACGCGCTCTACCAGCATACCAAGGCTGATCTCGACAATATCAGCGCGACGCGGACCAGGCAGAGCCGCAACGACCGGAACGAGGAAGTGGCCAGCCTGCGCCTCGACTATACCGGCGAGGATGGCGTGCAATTCTTCCTCAAGGGCTATTTCCACGACTGGAAGACCGCCTATGTCCAGATCCGCAATCCCATTCCGGCGGGGCCGCCACAGGTCATCTACCCGGCCGGCACTTTCTGGGGCTATCAGGATTATGGCGGCAGCGCGGTGGTGCAGCTCAACATGCTGCGCGGCATCGACACGCTGATCGGCTATGATTTCCAGAGCTTCAACGGCCGCGACGACGTCCTGCTGATCGCGCCGACCGATGAACAGGTCCATGCCGGCATCTTCCAGCTGCGCACCAATGACGAATTGTCGAGCAAGGCGCGGATCGCCGCGGGTCTGCGCTACAATAAGGCGAAGGGATCGGAAAAGACGATCTGGAACGTGTCGGGCCGTTATGATGTCAGCGACGCGCTGTTCGTGGAGGCCAATGGCGGCACCTCCTTCGTGCTGCCCGACGCCTCGCAGCTTTATGGCAATGATCCCTGTTGCGAAGTCGGCAACCCGAATTTGAAGCCCGAGGAGAGCCTGAACCTCAACGCCGCGCTGGGCGGCGCGCTGGCCGGCGGAGCGATCCGCTGGAAAGCGACCTGGTTCAACCGGCGCATCACCGACCTGATCGACACGACCTATGATGATCCGGCCTTTCCGGAAGGCACCTATATCAACGTTCGCGACAAGGTGCGGGCCAGGGGTGCCGAGCTGGAGCTGAACGCCGACCTGACCGGCGGCTGGGGCCTGTCGGCCAGCTACACCTATTCGCGCGTCCGAAATCAGGGCAGTTCGGTGCAGCGCGATCGCAATCCGGAACAATATGGCCGCGCCGCGATCGTCTATGCGCCGGAAACGGGCCGCTTCGGCGCCAATCTGTCGGCCAATTGGGTGGGCGATGTCTGGTCGACCGCATCGGGTTTTGGCCGGATGAACTATGGCAATTATGCCGTGGTCGATGCGGGCGCGCATCTGTGGCTGGATCAGGCGCGGCGCAACCGGTTCGGCATCAATGTCGAGAATCTGTTCGACCGTGATTACGCCTCCACTGGCTATCGCTCGGCGGTCAGCGATGCGGGGGTATTGGACGGCAGCAACAGCCGCTTCCTCTACTTCTACCGGGGCGTGCCGCGCACGCTGCGGGTCAGCTATGGCCTGAGCTTCTGACCATGTTGCGGCCGGTCCTGCTGCTGCATCGCTGGCTGGGCATCATCATCGGCGCCGTCATGACGCTGTGGTGCCTGTCCGGCTTCGTGATGCTTTATGTCGACTATCCGCGCCTGACACCGGCCGCGCAGCTTGGGGGGCTTGCGCCTCTCACCCTGTCGGCCGGGCAAGCGGGCACGCTGCCCGATACCATGGCGCTGTCCGCCGCCCGGATCGAGATGATGGCCGGGCGGCCTTTGTTGCGGGTGACGCCGGCGCTCGATCCGACGCGGACCATCCCGCAGATGCGGGTATCCGCCGGCACCCATGACTGGGCGTCGGGGAAACCGGTCGAGCAGGTCGATCCGCAAAATATCCACAGGGTGGCGCTCGAGTTCGGCCGCAACAGCGCCATTGCCGGCCCGGTCGGGAATATTGCCCAGACCGAGATGGACCAGTGGACGGTCCAGACCTTCCGCCGCAATGCGCCGCTCTACCGCGTCGATTATGCCGATGCGGCCGGGACGCAGGCCTATGTCTCGGGCAAGAGCGGGGAGGTGGTGCAGCTGACCACCCGCTTCCAGCGCTTCTGGGGCTGGCTCGGCGCGGTGCCGCACTGGCTCTATCCCACCATCCTGCGACAGGATGGCGCGTTGTGGAGCCAGGTCGTCATCTGGACCTCGCTGATCGGCTGCTTCCTGACGATCACCGGCCTGTGGGTCGGCATCGCCCGGCTGCGCCGCCGTCGCGATGGCAGCATCGGATCGCCCTATCGCGGCCTGTGGTGGTGGCACCATATGGCCGGGCTGTTCTTCGGCATAGTGACGCTGACCTGGGTGGCGAGCGGGCTGCTGTCGATGAACCCTTGGGGGCTGCTCGACAGCGAGGCGATGATGACCCAGCGTCAGCGGCTGAACGGTGACTTCGCCTGGGGCGATGCGCGCCGGGCGATCGCGGCGCTGCCCGCCCTGCCGCAAAACACCGTCCGGCTGGAGGCGGTGCCCTTTGCCGGTGCCGTCCATCTGGTGGCGATCGATCGGGCTGGCAAGGCGCAACGCTTCGACGCTGCTGGCCGGCCTGCCACTTTGTCGGAAGCGGGCCTGCGCGCCGCGCTCCAGGATGGACCGGCGATCGCCTCGCTCGACCTGCTGCGCCAGGAAGACGCTTATTATTATGGTCACAAGGCCAGCGTCGCCCTGCCGGTGTGGCGCGTCATCCTGGCCGATGACCAGGCGACACGCCTCTATGTCGATCCCGCGTCGGGCCGCCTGATCCGCGCCTTCGACCGCAATGGCCGCGCCTTCCGCTGGCTGCAGGACGGGCTGCACCGGCTCGACTTCCCTTGGCTGCGCACCCGTCCCTGGTGGGATCTGATCGTCCTGCCGCTGCTCGCCATGGTCACGCTCGTCTGCGGGACGGGGACATGGATGGGCCTTTCCAAGCTGCGGCGCGACCTGCGCCGTGTCCGCAATCGCCGGCGGCGCGCCCGCGCCGTGCGGCCCCTGATCGGAGAAACCGCATGACCGCCACCCCTTTGCAGGCGTCGCTTCGGCGACGCAGCGTGCCGCTGATCGCGGCGCTCGTCCTTGCCAATCTGGCCGTCTGGGGCTGGGCCTTCGCCCTGTTCGGCGACCGACCGGTGATGATGGGCACGGCCCTGCTCGCCTGGGGCCTTGGCCTGCGCCATGCGGTCGATGCCGATCATATTGCCGCGATCGACAATGTGACGCGCAAGCTGATGCAGGATGGGCAACGGCCGCTGACCGTGGGCCTGTGGTTCGCGATCGGCCATAGCGCGATCGTGCTGATCGCCGCGCTGGGCCTCGCCTATGCGGTCAGTGCGCTGGCCGGGCTGGAACGGTTCAAGGCGACGGGCGGGATCGTCGCGACCCTGATTTCCGCCACCTTCCTGTTCGCCATCGCGATCATGAATCTGGTGATCCTGCGCCAGGTCTGGGCGACCTTCCGCCGGGTGCAGGCGGGCGGCAGCTATGTCGAGGCGGACCTGGACATGCTGACCGGTGGGCGCGGGCCGCTGTCGCGCCTGTTCCGACCGGTCTTCCGACTGATCTCGCGCCCCTGGCAGATGGCGCCGCTCGGCTTCCTCTTTGGTCTGGGCTTCGACACCGCGACCGAAGTGGCGATCCTCGGTCTGTCCGCTGCGCAGGCGAGCGACGGCTTTGCGCTCGGCCCGGTGCTGGTGCTGCCCTTGCTGTTCGCGGCGGGCATGGCGCTGGTCGATACGGTCGACGGCATGCTGATGATGGGTGCCTATCAATGGGCGTTCGTGAAGCCGCTGCGCAAGCTCTACTATAATATCGTCATCACCGCCTTGTCGGCGGCGGTGGCGATCGGCATCGGCACGATCGAGACGCTGGCGCTGCTCGGTGACAAGCTGGGGCTCTCCGGCGGCATCTGGGATGTCGCCGCCACGCTGGGCGAGCATTTCAACGATCTGGGCTTTGCGATCATCGGCCTGTTCATCGCCTGCTGGATCGCCAGTGCGCTCTTCTATCGCTGGAAGGGCTATGACGCGATCGAACTGGCCCCGGCCGGGGAAGTGCGGGCTTAGCCTATTCCGTTCGGGCTGAGCTTCGGTTTCGCCCAGCCCGAACGGCAGTCTTTACCCCTCGCGCGCGACCTGGAAGCCGGCGAAGGACTGGCTGACCGGCATCAGTTCCAGCGTGTTGATGTTGAGATGCGCCGGCTGGTTCGCGACCCAGAGCAGGGTGTCGGCGATATCCTCCGCCGTCATCGGATTGGCATTGCCATAGAGGGTGTCGGACGCCTGCTGGCTGCCGGTGCGGACCAGGGTGAATTCGGTTTCGACCATGCCCGGCTCGATCGAGGTCACGCGCACTCCGGTGCCGTGCAGGTCCGACCGCAGGCCGAGCGAGAATTGGCGCACGAACGCCTTGGTGCCGCCATAGACATTGCCGCCGGCATAGGGATAGGTCGCCGCCACCGAACTCAGATTGATGATCCCGCCCTTGCGCGCGACCAGGCCCGGCAGCAGCTTGTGGGTGACGGTGACGAGGCCGGTGATGTTGGTCTCGATCATCTGCTGCCACTGGGCAAGGTCGGCCGACTGGGCCGGCGCGGTGCCGAGCGCCAGGCCGGCATTGTTGACCAGCATGTCGATCGCGCGGAAGGCTTCGGGCAGGCTGGCCAGCGCCGCATCGATCGCGGCCTCGTCGCGCATGTCGAACACCAGTGGGCAGAAGGCGTCACCGATTTCGGCGGCCAGCTTTTCCAGCCGATCGGCGCGGCGGCCGGTGCCGATCACCTGCCAGCCATCGGCGGCAAAGGCGCGGACGGCGGCTTCGCCAATGCCGGCGGTCGCGCCGGTGATGAGGACGGTTTTGGTCATGGGGCGCTCCTGTCTTTTGTCGTCAGCCCAATAGCGAGATCAGGCCGCCCCGCCCAGCGCCTTCACCAGCGCGACGCTGGCGCGCATACGCTGGGTCTGGGCGATCAGCACCGCGCGCTGGGCGTCAAGCGCGTCGGTCTGGGCCGTCACCACCTCCAGATAATCCGACGCACCGTCGCGATAGCGGGTCAGCGCCAGATCGCTGGTGCGCTGCGCGGCGTCGGCGGCGCTGCGCTGATGGCCGATCTGGTCGGACAGATGATGGTTGGCGGCGACGGCATCCTCGACCTGGCGGAAGGCGGTCAGCACCGTGTCGCGATAGCCGGCGGCCAGTTCCTCATATTCGGCGCGCGACATCTTCACCTGTGCGCGGCGCTTGCCGCCGTCGAACAGGTTGAGCAGCGCCGATGCCGGGCCGAGGCCCCAGAAGCTGTTGGGGGTGGAAAACAGGTCGCCATGGGTGGTTTCCCACCCGCCGGTCAGGCCCAGCGTCAGCGTCGGGAAGAAGGCCGCCTTGGCCACGCCGATCCGCGCATTGGCGGCGAACATGCGCCGTTCGGCCGCCGCGATGTCGGGCCGACGCTCCAGCAGTTGCGAGGGGGCGCCGGTCGGCACGTCCGGCGCGGCAAGTGGCTGGGTACGGGCGGCGATGCTGAAGTCCGACGCGATCGCGCCGACCAGTGCGGCAATCTCATGCTCGGTCGCGGCGCGTTCATTGGCGATGGCGGAGATGTCCGCCTTCGCATTGTCCAGCACCGTCTTGGCGCGATTGACGTCGATGCCCGACGACACGCCGCCCTTGTGGCGCCGGTCGGTCAGGTCATAGGCCTTGCCGAAGGCGTCCACCGTCTGATTGAGCAATTCCGCCTGCGCATCCAGCCCGCGCAGCCGCGCATAGGCGTCGGCCACGGCGGCCTGCAGGCTGAGCCGGGCGGAGGCGAGATCGGCATTGCTGGCGTCTGCGTCGGCCCGCGCCGCCTTCACGCTGTTGCGGATGCGGCCCCACAGGTCGAGTTCATAGTCGAGGCTGCCGCCCACCACATAGTCATTATAGGTGACGGCGCTGCCATTGCCCTGGAATCGGTTGCCCGACACGCGGCGCCGGCCGGCATCGGCGCCGGCACTGATCTGCGGGAACAGATCAGCATTTTCCACCCGCGCGGCGGCGCGCGCCTGGTCATAGCGGGCGAGCGCAGCCGCCAAAGTCGGGCTGGCCTGCTCGGCGCGGGTTTCCAGGTCATTGAGGACGGGATCGTTGAACGCCTCCCACCAATTGCCGCGCGGCGTCGCGTCGGCCGGCTGGGCGGCGGTCCAGCCCGCCACTTCCTTATACTCGGCGGGGGCGCTGGTCTGGGGCGGCTGATAGGCCGGCGCCATCGAGCAACCGGCCAGCAAGACCGCCGCCAATGTCACGCCCGCGCCGCCGATCCGGCGGTCAGCGCGCATGCGTCGCGCCCTTTCCGCCGGCGGGCGCCGACGCCTGCACCTTCACCGTGTCGCCGGTGCGGATCGCATCGGGCGGCGTGTCGACGATCCGGTCATTGGGGCTGAGGCCGCTGGCGATCTGCACCGTGGCGCCCTCGTCACGGGCGATGGCGACCGGCTTCATGGTGATGCGATTGTCGGCGCCCACCACGGCGACGCTGGGGCCGTTGTTGCTGTAGAGGATCGCGCTGCCCGGAAGGGTCATGCCATTGCCCTGACCGGCGCCGACCTTGAAGCTGACCTGGGCGAAGGCGCCGGGCTTCAGCGCGCCGTCGGGATTTTCCGCCTGCAACTGGACCAGCACCGCGCCGGACTGCGCATCGACCGCGCCCGAACTGCTGGTCAGCGTCGCGTTGAAGCTGCGGCCGGGATATTCGGGCAGGGTCAGGGTCGCGCCCATGCCCGGACGGACGGAGGCGGAATAGCCCTGCGGCACGCGGACATAGATGCGCATGCGATGGATGTCGGACACGGTGAAGAGCGGCTGGGCGGCGGCATTGCCGGACACCACCAGCGCGCCGATCTGGGCCGAACGGCTGGTGACGACGCCATCGAACGGCGCGGCGAGGCGGGTGAAGCCCTGCTGGGCCTTCAGCCGCTTGACGTTGGCGAGCGCGGCGTTGGAGACGGCGGTGCGGGCGGCAAGGTCGCCGGCCTTTTCATCGGCCTCCTGACGCGAGACGGCGTCCTGCGCCAGCATCGCGCTCCAGCGCTTCGAGGTGGTTTCGGCGAGGCGCTGGTTGGCCAGCGCGGTCTGATAATCGGCCTGCGCGGCGGCGACCTGCTGGTCGAGGTCGGGCGCGTCGAGGATGGCGAGCGGCTGGCCTGCGCGCACCCGGTCGCCGATATCGGCCAGCCAGCGGCGGACATAGCCATTGGTGCGGGCATAGATGGCGGCGCTGTTATAGGCCTGCACATTGCCGGGCAGGACCAGGTCGTTGCCTTCGCCATTCATCGTCGGCTTGACCACCGCGACGGTCGGCACCGATGCGTCGGCGGCGGTTTCGCGCAGTTCGTTGGTGGCGCTGATGCGCGAGGCGACGCCCACGCCGACCACGGCGAGCGCGACCACGGCCGCGCCGATGCCGATCTTCTTCAGCGTGCCGCTGTCGGGGCCGGCCTGCTCGGGATTTTCGATGCTGTTATGGTCAGACATGGCTCGGCTGCATTTCCATGTTGTTGGCCTTCGCAGCCTTGCGGCTATGGACGAAGGCGAAGACGGTGGGGACGAAGAAGAGGGTGGCGATGGTGGCGCAGATCAGGCCGCCGACGACGGCGCGGCCCAGCGGGGCATTTTGTTCGCCGCCTTCGCCCAGGCCGAGCGCCATCGGACCCATGCCGATGATCATGGCGAGCGCGGTCATCAGCACCGGGCGGAAGCGGACCATGCCGGCTTCCAGAGCGGCTTTGGTCGCGTCGCCCAGTTCGGCGAGCCGTTCGCGGGCGAAGCTGACGACCAGGATGGAGTTGGCCGTCGCCACACCCATGCACATGATCGCGCCGGTCAGCGCCGGCACCGACAGGGTGGTGCCGGTCATGAACAGCATCCAAATGATGCCGGCCAGCGCCGCGGGCAGGGCGGTGATGATGACGAACGGGTCGACCCAGCTCTGGAAGTTGACGACGATCAGCAGGTAGATGAGCACGATCGCGCCGGCGAGGCCGAAGCCAAGGCCCGAGAAGGCGGTGTTCATCGTCGCATATTGGCCGCGAATGGTGATGGTCGAACCCTTGGGCTCCTCCGCCTTCAGCGACTTGATCGCCCGATCGATGTCGCCCGCCACCGCGCCCAGGTCACGGCCCTGCGTGGTGGCGAAGATGTCGAGCACCGGCGCGATATTATAGTGCGACACGACCGGCACGGTGTTGGAGCGGACGATGGTGGCGAGGCCGCCCAGCGGCTGCACCGCACTGGCGCCCGCACCCGACACCGGGACGTTGGACAGGTCGCTCATCGACCCGACCAGATATTCAGGGGCCTGCGCGACGACCGGATATTGGACGCCGTTCTGCGGGTTCACGAAGAAGACCGGGGCGGTCTGCGAGGTGCCGGCCAGCGAGCTGGCAAGGCTGGTGGTCACGTCGCGTTCGGTCAGGCCATATTGGCCGACGCGGGAGCGATCGACATCGACGTCCAACTGCGGCGCACGGCCGGGCTGCTGGATGCGGGCGTCGGCCAGGCCTGGAATGGTCGTGATCTTCGCGAGCAGCTTCTGCGCATAGGCGCGGTTTGCCTCCGCATCCTTGCCCGCGATCTGGATATCGATCGGCGCGGGCGCGCCGAAGTTCAGGATCTGGCTGGTGATGTCGGCGGGCAGGAAGGCGAAGGTCGTGCCGGGGAAGCGGCGCGGCAGTTCACGGCGCAGCTGCGAGACGAACTCGTCGGTCGGGCGATGGCCCTTGTTGAGCGCGATCAGCATGTCGCCGTCCTGCGGACCGATGGTGCCGCTATTGTTGTAGACGGTGTTGATGGAGCTGACCGGCAGGCCGATATTGTCGGTGATCGATCCCAGCTGGTCGGCCGGAATGATCTTGCGCACTTCGCGCCCGATCTGGTCGAAGCGGGCGGCCGTATCCTCGATCCGGGCGCCGACCGGCACGCGGATATGCATGGCGATCTGGCCGGAATCGACCGAGGGGAAGAAGTTGCTGCCTAGGAACGGCAGCAGGCCGAAGGACAGGACGACGACGGCCATGAAGCCGATCAGGAAGGGCTTGCGGGCGCCCAGCGCGCGGTGAAGCATCCCGACATAGGAGGTGCGAACCTTCTCGAACCGATATTCGAAGCCGCGCTGGAAACGGACGAGCGGGTTCCTGGACGTCGCGGTGCCGGCCAGATGCTCGTCCTCGTCACCGACATGGTGCGGTTTCAGCAGATACATCGCCATGGTCGGCACCAGCGTGCGCGACAGGATGAACGACGCGATCATCGCGAACACCACCGACAGCGCCATCGGCACGAACAGGAAGCCGGCAACGCCGGGCAGGAAGAACATCGGCACGAACACGATGCAGATGCAGAGCAGCGAGACGAAGGCGGGCGTCACGATCTGTGCCGCGCCGTCCAGGATCGCCTCGATCACGCCCTTGCCCTGTTCCAGGTGCCAGTTGATATTCTCGATCGTCACGGTCGCGTCGTCGACCAGGATGCCGACCGCCAGCGCGAGGCCGCCCAGTGTCATGACATTGAGGGTCTGGCCGAACATCGCCAGCGCCGCGATCGCCGCCAGAATGGCGAGCGGGATCGACAGCGCGATGATGACGGTCGAGCGCCAGCTGCCCAGGAACAGCAGGATCATCAGCGAGGTGAGCGCGGCGGCGATCGCGCCTTCATGGATGACGCCCTCGACTGCGGCCTTCACGAACAGCGACTGGTCGCCGATCGGCAGGATCTTGAGCGTGTCGGGCAGGGTGGCCGAAATCTTCGGCAGCGCCTGCTTCACGCCGTCGACGATGGCGAGGGTGGAGGTGCTGCCGTTTTTCAGCACGGTCAGCAGGGCCGAACGGCTGCCTTCCACATGGACGATATTCTGCTGCGGACCGGCGCCGTCGCGGACATAGGCGACGTCGCGCATGTAGATGGTCGCGCCGTTCACCACCTTGACCGGCAGGTCGTTGAGCGCGGCGATCGATTCCGGCGCGTTGTTCAGGCGGACGCTATACTGGGTCGCGCCGATCTTGACGAAGCCGGCCGGATTGATCTGGTTCTGCGCGGCGATGGCGTTGCCGACATCCTGCGCCGAAAGCCCCTTGGACTGGAGCGCCAGCGGATTGAGATCGATCTGCACCTGACGCTGCTTGCCGCCCGAGGGGAAGGGCATGGCGAGGCCGGGAATGGTCACCAGCTGCGGCCGGATCTGGTTCTGGCCAAGGTCGAACAATTGCTGTTCCGACAGGCCCTTGCCCGACAAAGCGAGCTGCAGGATCGGCACCGTCGATGCGCTGTAGTTCAGGATCAGCGGCGGGGTGACGCCCGGCGGCATCTGGCGCAGCACGGTCTGCGAGATCGACGTCACCTGCGCGGTGGCGGTGCGGATGTCGGCGCCGGGCTGGAAATAGATCTTGATGACGCCAATGCCCTGCAGCGACTGGCTTTCAATATGTTCGATGTCGTTGACCGTGGTGGTCAGCACGCGCTCATAAGGGCCGACGATGCGGCCCGACATGTCCTCGGGCGACAGGCCGGCATATTGGAAAGCGACCGCGATCACCGGGATGCGGATATTGGGGAACATGTCGACCGGTGTGCGCGCGGCGGACAGGATGCCCACGATTGCGATCAGGATCGCCATGACAATGAAGGTCAGCGGGCGATGCAGGGCAACCTTGACGATACCGATCATTCACGACTCCCGGCGCATCTCCCGGCGGAACGATGCCGGGGTGCGAAAATTTGGCGCCTCTCCAGAAGGAATGCCCTTATTTTACGGGTTCTGCAGCCGGGTTGCCAGAGCGGCATGGCGGCATGAGCCTATGAACGGCATTCATGAATGTGACGGCAATCCGCTGGTCGGCCGCGATATGACACGCGCAGCGGGATCGGGGGCGAATCCGCGCACAATGCCATGGGACGATGAGGACCACCGCCACATCCGCGATGGGCCATGCGCCCTTGGACATTCTGCGTCTAATATATAATATGGCATAATCGATATTTCTGACGAATGGATCAATGGATCTCCGCCATCTCCGCTATTTCCTGACTGTTGCCGAGGAAATGCATTTCGGCCGGGCCGCGCTGCGCCTGGGCATATCGCAACCGCCACTCAGCCAGCAGATCCGGGCGCTGGAGGAGGAACTGGGCGTGCGCCTGTTCGACCGCACCAGCCGCCGTGTCCGCCTGACCGAAGCGGGGCGGTTGTTCGAGCCGGAGGCGCGGGCGACATTGGTGCAGGCGGATCGCGCCAGCCAGACCGCGCGCCGGGCGCAGCGTGGCGAGATCGGCCATCTGGGGCTGGGCTTCACCGCGTCCGGCCCGTTCGTGCCGCAGATCGCCAGCGCCCTCTATCGCTTTCGCCAGACCTATCCGCAGGTCGAACTGATCCTGCGCGAACAGGGGCGCGACGAGCAGATCGAGAATGTGCGCAACCATCAGCTCGACATCGGGCTGGTCCGCGACTTCCTGCCGCCTGTGCTGCCCGAGGACATGGTGTCGCACTGCCTGTTGACCGAGGATATGTTGCTGGCGCTGCGCGACGATCATCCGCTGGCATTGCGCAAAGAAGATCCCAGCATCACCGATCTCGCCGGCGAGCCGCTGGTCCTCTATGGCGCGCCTAATGGCGCGGGCTTTACCGAGCATTTCTTCGCCCAGTGCGAGGCGGCGGGCTTCGTGCCGCGGATCGCGCATGAGGCGCGCAGCCTGGCGACCTTGCTGGGCCTCGTCTCCGCCGGCTTCGGCCCGACCGTGATCGCGCGGTCGATGGCGCGGCTGCATGTCGACAATGTCGTCAACCGCCGCTTCACCTCGCCGGTGACCAGTTCGCTATGGATGATCCACCATCGCACCCTGTCGCCCCCGGCCGAGGCGTTCCGTGCGACCGTGCTGGAGGACAGCCCGGCGCGCTGACATGGCTCAGGGCGTCGGGGTGGCACCGTCCTGCGCGAACCAGGGTTCGTCCAGCTTCGCGGGCGTCGGCCAGATTTCATCCAGCGTGGCGGGATCGTAAAGCCGGCCATTCTTCATCACCGCGCCGATCTTCTGCGCATTGGCGATGTCGGCCAGCGGATCGGCGTCCAGGATCAGCAGGTCGGCAAACTTGCCCGGCTCCAGGCTGCCGACATCGTCGCTATGGCCGATTACCTCGGCCGACCCGATCGTCGCTGCCTTCAGCGCCTCCATCGGCGTCGCGCCGCCAGCGGCAAAGGCCTGCAATTCCCACTGATAGCCAAGCCCCTGGATCTCGCCATGGCTGCCAAGGCCGACGAGGCCGCCGGCGCGCTGGATCTTCACCGCGTCGGCCGCGATCTGCTGCCAGCTCTGCGCTTCGGGCGGCATCCAGTGGCGGTTGCGCAGCTTGTCGCTGACGATGCCGGCCGGCACGAAATGGGTCCATTTCGCATCATCCTGCGGCCGCTTGTTGATGATGAAGTCGAACAGCGCCGGGGTGGTGCCATAGGCGACCAGGATGGTCGGCGTGTAGCTGGTGCGGCTCTGCGCGAACAGGCGGACGATGTCCTCGCGCAGCGGCGATACCGGGATGGCATGTTCATTGCCGGAAAAGCCATCGATCGCGTGGGTCAGGTTCAGCACCATGTCGCTCGCGCCTTCGGTCGTGGGCATCATGCCCAGTTCCGCCGCTGCCTCGACCATGAACTGGCGCTGGGCGCGGTCGCCGATCATGTAGCTCTTGATGTTCCGGGTGCGATAATGGTCGCGATAGCGGGTGAGGACGTCGACCGCATCCTGCTTGCTGTGGATTTCCGCGTTCACGAACACACCCGGCCCGGTCGACCAGGCGCGCGGCCCCCGCATCATCCCGGCGTCGATCATGTCCTGATAGGCGAAGATGTCGGTGGTGAAGGGCTGCGGGTCGAGCGCCGACGTGACACCGAAGGCAAGGTTGGCGGCAAAGTCCCAGTGGCCGCGTTCCTGAATGCCGCGCCGTATCTCGAACCAATGGGCATGGGTGTCGACGAAGCCGGGGACGATATATTTGCCGCCGACATCGCGGATCGTCGCGCCCTGCGGCACGGCGACCGATCCGCTGGCGCCGACCGCGACGATGCGATTGTCGGTGATGACGATGTCGGCATTGCGGATCACATCCTGCCCGCCCGCCATCGGCATGACGGTCGCGCCGCGCAGCACGACGCTGCCGCGGGGCACATCGCGCGGCAGCTCGACCGGCAGGGCGAAGCTCTGCGCCGCCGTCTCGGCCGCGCCCGGCGCCGCGTTCAATGCCTGATCGGTCGGCAAGCGGCGGAAGGTCGACCCGACCGACCAGGTGACGGTCGCGCCCTTGTCGGCCCAGTCGATGAAGTCGGCGCCAACCCGTGTCAGCTTGCGTCGCGCCACCGCCGGCGTGTCGAGATTGACGGTCGCCGGCTCGCCGCCATTGGCCGGCGGGATATCGACCAGATAGGCCTGGCTGAACGACTTGATGAGCGCGCGGCTGCCGTCCGGGCTGATCCGCACGTCCTCGACCGGCGCCGGGCCGGGGAAATATTGGCCCAGCCCATGGGCCAGCACGCGCAGCAGCGGCTGCGGATCGCCCCCCGCCAGCGGCACCGACGACAAGCCGCCGGCGCCATAGAAATAGAGGGTGTCACTTTCGCTGCCGAACTGCGGCTGGCGCGCGCCCATGGCATGGGTGATCAGCCGCGCCGCGCCGCCGCCGACGGGCATGTGGATGATGTCGGTCGGGCGCGCGGGATCGATCTCCGACGCGGTGCGCAGCCGGTCATATTGGTTCGCGCGCAACACCACCACGCCCTTGCCGTCGGGGGTGAAGACCGGCTGGCTGTAAAAGGCCGGAAACTGCGTCAGCCGGCGCGGCGTGCCGCCCGTAGCCGGGATCGTCCAGACATGGCCGCCATCCTTGGCGGTCCAGCTGACATAGGTGATGCTCTTGCCATCGGGCGACCAGCTCGGCTGGAAGGCATCGGCCGCGACAAGGCGTCTGGGTGTCATGTTCGCTGTCAGCTTCTGGACATAGAGGCCGCCCAAAGCGGTGAAGGCGACGCTGCCGCCATCGGGCGACTGGCGCGGCGCCTGTACCACCCGGACGCGGACCGGGCCGGTCTCTTCCGTCTGCCGCACGCGGGTCAGCGGGCCGAGGCCCAGTTGCACCGGCGCGGTGAAGGGGATGTCGCTGATCTTGCCCGACGCAATGTCGAGCCGCCGGATCCCGCCGCCGACGCTCATCAGCATCGCCTTGTCGCCCGGCAGGAAGCTGAAGCGCGGCAGCAGGTCGGCATAATAGCCGCCATCCTGGCCGTCCCGATCGATCGGGAAGGCGATCCATTTGTCCTCGCCGGTCTCCAGATTGCGGAGCCTGAGACCGTCCTTCTGGCCCTGCCGGCTGGCATAAGCGAGCAGCTTGCCGTCATGCGAGAGCGCCGGGCGCATCGCCCCGCCGGCCGACTGGATGATCGTCTCGTCCTGCCCGTTCTTGAGGTCGCGGCGCGCGATCGACCAGTTGGGCAGGTCATTCTCGGTCCAGGTATGGCCGCGCTTGGTCGCATAATAGAGATAGCGGCCATCGGGCGCCGCGACCGCGCCCATGGCATTCATCTTCGCGTCCCAATTGTCGGGCGATCCGGCCTTGGTGATCTGGATGCCGCTGCCGCCGTCACGGTCATACATGAACAGTTCGAACGCCAGGATCGAATGGACCGTGCGCGAGACATAGACAGAGCGGCCATCGGGCGACCAGGCCGGCGAGGAATAGATGGCGAGCGACTGGTCCTGCGACAGCTGCTTGAGGCCAGTGCCATCGACATTGGCGATCCAGAGATTGGTGACGCCCGACCGGTCGGAGAGGAAAGCGAACTGCTTGCCATCGGGCGAGAAGACCGGATTGCGCTCGAACGCCATGCCGGTCAGCAGCGGCCGCGCCGCGCCCCCGCCTGCGTCCAGCGCATAGATGTCGCCCAGCAGGTCGAACAGGATCGTCCGGCCATCGGGCGACATGTCCGGCTGCATCCAGGTCGCCTCATGCGCGTCATAGCGCAGCGTCCGGGTGGGCGTCAGGCTCAGCCCCTTGCTGTCCTGCGCCAGCGCGGGATGGGCACAAAGCAGGGACGCACCCAGCAGCAGGGAGGCAAGAGAACGCATTGCGGCCTTTCGGTCAGGGGCTAGGAAGGCAGATAGGGAACGGGGCCGCAGCCTTGCGGATGCGGCCCCGTTCTTCAAGGCGGTTAGAGGCTCCAGTCGGCGCGCAGGCCGATGGTGCGCGGCCGGATGATCGAGCCCTGCGGCGTCGCCGCATCGTTCGCGAACGGCGCGTTCAGCACGCCATATTTGTCGAACACATTGTTGGCGAAGGCCATCAGCCGGACCTTCTCGCCCAGGCCGACCGAGGCGCGCAGGTCGAACACGTTGAAATCGCCACGGCGCGAGACATCGTCGAAGCTGGTTGGCGCCGACGACAGATAGCGATGCGCGATGTCGAAGCTGGGCGCGCCGGTCACATCGGCGAAGCTGAGCGTCAGATTATTGGCGATCGACCATTTGGACGAACCCGGCAGCGTCGTGCCCTTGGCATAGCCGCCTAGGCCGGCGACGTCGAACGGATAGGGCAGGAACTCGGTCAGCTCCGCATCCTGCCAGGTGACGTTGGTGGTGAAGTGGACGATCTTGTTGACATTCACCGTGCCGGAAAATTCCACGCCGTTGACGCGCGCGCCGCCGGCATTGACGACATAGGAATAATAGGACGGGCCGGGGCCGAAGAGGCGCGCCTGGATATTGTTCCAGTCGAGATGGAAGCCGGTCAGGTCGATGGCGAAGCGGCCGTCGGGCGTCTGCGCCTTCACGCCGATTTCGTAATTCTTGACCTTGTCGCTCTCATAGGCCTCCGGAATGCTGGGCAGCAGGCCGGCATTGGGGTTGATGCCGCCGACGCGATAGCCCTGCGAATAGGTGGCATAGACCATGACATCCTTCGACGGGCGCCAGGCGATCGTCGCCTTGGGCAAGAAGCCGTCTTCCTTCTGGTTGACGCTGCCGCTGCTGTCGGTCGGCGTGTAGCCGCCTTCATAGCCGCCCAGCGCACCGGCCTGGTTCAGCACGTCGGCCTTGGCGGTGGTGTCATAATAGCGACCGCCCAGCGTGATCTCGATCTGCTCCACCGGCTTGTAGGACAGTTCGCCGAACACGCCGAAATCCTCGTTCGTGCTCTTGGTGAAATAGCCATAGAGGCGGTCGCCCGGCGTCAGCTGCGCACCGGAATAGCCACCGAACAGGTCGGGATTGGCGTCGATATAGTCGGCGGCACCGGCCTGGAAGATCTGGTCATAGCTGTTCTTCTTGGCCTGCAAATAGCTGACGCCGACCAGCCATTTGAACGGACCGTCGCCGGCCGAGGCGAGGCGGGCCTCCACCGTCTTGATGAGCGCATCGGCCTCGCCCAGCGAATAGGCGGCGCCGTCGCCGGTGGTGACGCCGGTCACATAGGCATAGGGGTAGGAGAAGATGGTGGTGTTGGTCTTCTTGGTGATCGACCCCAGCACCGTCAGATTGGCGATGTCGCTCACTTCCTGGTCCAGCCGCAGGCTGTTCATCCAGAATTTCGTCTTCTGGGTTTCGGCGCGGGGCAGGTTGCGGACATAGGGGTTTGGCAGGTCGAGATAGGTCTGGTCGTCCAGCTTGCTGTCCTGCCAGCTCGACAGATAGGTGACCTTGGTCGTCTCGCCCAGATTGGCGACGATCGATCCGCGCAGGCCGCGGGTGCGATAATCGTTGGAGCCGTTCACGCCGATGCCGGGATTGTCGAGATAGCCCGCGTCCGACCGCTGCAGCGCGACCAGGCGCAGCGCCAGCTGATCGGCGACCAGCGGGATGTTGATCATCGCCTTGGCGGCATAGTTGAGTTCGCCCGAGGCATTCTTGGTGGTGCCGACCAGGCCCGATGCGGCGGCGTCGACCTTGGACGGATCGGCGACATTGGCGACATAGTTGACGAGGCCGCCCAGCGTCGAGGAGCCGAACAGCGTGCCCTGCGGCCCACGCAGCACTTCCACGCGCTGCAAGTCGAACGTGTCGACGTCGGGGATGCCGATCGGGAAGCCCGGCTCCACCACCGGCACTTCGTTGAGATAATAGCCGACCGTGGTCTGGCCCTGCTCATGATAGGTGGTGGCGGCGACGCCGCGGATCACGACTTCGGAAATGCCGGGCTGATAATCGTTGAACACGACGCCGGGCAGGCGGACGATATAGTCCGACAGGCTGTTGGCGTTCATCTTCTTGAGCTGCTCGCCGGTGACGGCGCTGATCGGCAGGGCGACCTGGCGGATATCCTCGTCGCGCTTGCCGGCGGTGACGATGATCGTCTCGCTGTCGCTGGCGGCCGGGGCCTGGGCAAGGGCGGTGCCGGACAAGATGGTCGCGGCCGCCATGGCGGTGAAACTCACAGTCTTGAGATGCGTCAGTCTGTTCATTGTCATTCCCCTTATAATGTGAGAACCGGCCTTGTTCCGGCCGGCTTTCTCCCTTGCTCGGTTGTTAGATGTCGCTCCCTTCGCCAAAGCGCTGGCGACCGCCGACGATCGTGCGCAGCACCTTGGTCGCGCCGATCTTCGCCGGATCGATCGCGAACAGATCGGCGTCCAGCACCGCGAAATCGGCCAGCATGCCGGGCTTCAGCAGGCCCATCCGGTCATCGCTGAAACCGGCAAAGGCGTTGGTCGCGGTATAGGCGTGCAGCGCCTGGAGCATGCTGATCTTCTGCTCGGGCAGCCAGCCGCCGGGGTTGGCGCCGTCGATCGTCTGGCGCAGCACGGCGGCGGCGACCCCGGTCAGCGGATCGAGCGGTGCCACCGGCCAGTCCGATCCGAAGGCTACCTTCGCCCCGGCGTCGAGCAGCGACTTGAACGCATAGGTGCCCTTCAGCCGCTCGGCGCCGACACGCTGGATCGCCCAGCGTCCATCGTCGATCGCATGATAGGGCTGGACCGACGCGATGACTTGCTGCTGCGCGAAGCGAGGGATCGCGGCCGGCGCGAGATGCTGGGCATGTTCGATGCGGAAACGGCGGTCGCGCTTGCCATTCTTCGCGGCAGCGGCGGCAAAGATGTCCAGCGCCTCGTCATTCGCCCTGTCGCCGATGCCGTGGATGGTGATCTGCAGGCCCGCCGCATCGGCATCATTGGTCCATTGCTGAACATCCGCGCGCTTGTGGATCGGGAAGCCTTCATTGTCGGGCGCGTCGTCATAGGGGCGATAGAACATCGCCGTGCGCGACCCCAGCGAGCCGTCATATTGCAGCTTGAGGCCACCCCAGCGCACCCAGTCGTCGCCTCGCCCTTCGGCCTCGATCAGCGCCTTGAGCTTCGCCCAGTCCTGCAGGGGCACGAAGGAATAGAAGCGCATGTCGGTCTCGCCCTTGGCACGCAGGCGGCGCAGCGTGTCATGGGTGATCCAGTCCAGTTCGGTGGTGTGGACCTGCACCACGCCCTTGGACAGGCCATGGGCGATGCCCTGGCGCGCGGCATCCTCCTTGTCGGCGTCGGTCGGCGCGGGGATGGCGCGCTTGACCAGATCCATCGCCGCATCCTTCAGGATTCCGGTCGGGTTGCCATCCTTGTCGCGCACGATCATGCCGCCGGCCACGTCGGGCGTGTTGCGGTCGATCCCGGCCAGTTTCAGCGCCAGCGAATTGAGCGCCAGCATGTGCAGGTCCAGCCGCTGTACCGCGACCGGGGTATTGGGCGTCACCGGGTCCATCCAGCTGCGATCGGGCAGTTCGCCGCCCCATAGTTCCGCGTCCCAGCTGCCGCCCTGCAACCATTGGCCGGGCTTCAGGCTCTTGGCCGCCTCGCCGACGATGCGGGCAAATTCCTGCGGGCTCTTCGCCTCGCGCAGATTGGGCTGGCTCAGCAGATAGGAGCCGGTGAGGAAATGGGTGTGGGCGTCGGTGAAGCCGGGCATGACGAAGGCGCCGCCCAGATCGATGACGCGGGTGGTCTTGGCCGACTGCGCCTTAACCGCCGCCGCGCCGATCGCGGCGATGCGTCCACCGGCGATGCCGATCGCCGATCGCGCCGTCGGCATGCCTTCGCCGGTCCAGACCGTCGCGTTGACATAGGCGGTGTCGAGCACCTGTCCCTTCGCCCACAGGCTGCTGCTCAATGCCAGTCCGGCCAGGCCGGTCGCGCCCCCGGCCAGCATTTCGCGTCGGCTGAACATCATTGCTCTGCTCCCTCGCGGCTGGTTTCGTCCAGCCGGTCCTCATTGTAGATCTGCATCCAGTCGCGCAGCCCGCCGGGGGCCAGGCTGCCGACAATCTCGTTGATGCCCTGGCGGCTTTCGTCGCGACCCAGCTTGAACCGGCCGTCGATCGCGCGGACATGGGCGCGAAAGCCGATGATATGCTTCATCATCGGTTCCAGCCGCGCGCCGGCATCATCGATATGCCAGGGGGCGGCGCGGCCCGCTTCCATCCGGTCGGTCAGCGTCTCGATCGACTCGCGCGTCGCGTCCAGCAGAAGCTCAACATCGACGGTCAGCACCGCCATCGCATAGTTCCAGGTCGGCACCCAGGTCGGGTTCGACTGCATCTCGGGCGAGATATAGGCCTGCGGCCCGTTCACCAGCACGGTGGCGCGGGGGGCCGTGCGCAGTTGCGCGACCTGCGGGTTGGACAGGGCAAAATGGCCCAGCAGCGACACCAGCGCACCGTCCGCGTCGCATTCGGCCAGCAGCGGCAGCGGCGTCGCGCCGAAGCCGGCTTCGCTATGGGAGACGATCCAGCAGAGCGGATGGTCGCCGATCAGGGTGACGATGTCGTCCGGGGAGCGGGGCGCATATTTCATATGCATGACACTGCGCCGGCATTGGACCCGCCCGAAACATCCAATTCAGGAAAGTGAAGGGGGCCAAGTAAGGATCAGGATTCGGCGCAGCGGCGCAACGCCTGCAACACCTCTTTCGCCTCTTCCTCGGTCAGGCTGGCAAAGCCGATGCGCAGCCCCCGCTCGGTCCCTTCCTCGGCCGCATAGCTGTGCGAGGAGGCAAAGCTGAGGCCGATCTCGGGTGCCCGCGCTTCCAGCCGGTCGAGCGCCGCCATGTCCTTGAACTGCAACCAGAAGGCGAGGCCGCCATCGGGCAGGCGATAGTCGATCAACCTGTCCATTTCGCTGTCAAGATTGCGGGCGAAGGCATCGCGCCGCCGGGCGTAGATCTGCGCCGTCTTGCGCACATGGCGGCGCACCTCGCCGCTTTCCAGCAGCTCGGCAGCGGCCTCCTCCGTCACGGTATTGCCCATGCCGTCGATCAGCGAAATCTGATAGGCCAGCGCGTCGACCACCCTGGGCGCGGCAGCGATATAGCCGATGCGCAGCGCCGGCACGAGCAGCTTGGACATCGACCCGGCATAGATCACCCGCGCCGGGGCGTAGCTCGCCATCGGCAGCAGCGGCTGCGCGCCGAAGTGGAACTCATGGTCATAATCATCCTCGATGATCGCGAAGGCGAATTGCCGCGCCAGTTCCAGCAGGCGCAGCCGCCGCTCGGGCCGCATCGACACGGTGGTCGGGAATTGGTGATGCGGCGTCACGAAGATGGCGCGGACGCGATGCTTGCGGCAGGCGCGCTCGACATCGGCAACATCGACCCCGTCCTCGTCCAGCCCGACCGTGACGATCTTGGCGCCGCAGGCACGGAAGGCGGCGACGGCCGGCTCATAGGTCAGCCGTTCGACCAGCACCGCGTCGCCCGGCCGGATCAGGATGCGCGCGGTCAGGAACACGCCCATCTGGCTGCCGCGGGTGATGCAGATATTTTCCGCGCCGACCATCAGCCCGCGCTGGCGCCGCAACATGCTGGCGATCTCCTGCCGCAGCCGTGGCGACCCGCGCGGATCGCGATAGTGGAGCGCATTGGCGCGCGATGCCCCCTCCGCCGCCTTGCGATAGGCGCGGGCGAGGAGGTCAGCGGGAAACAGGCGTCCGTCGGCGACGCCCTCGTCCAGCTTGCGCCATTTGCCCGCCGGGATGGCGATCAGCCGGTCGGGTGCGGCCAGGAAGGGATATTCGGTTTCGTCCGGCTGGCGGGTGTCGGGGGCGATCGGCGGGGCAGGGGCATCGTCGCTGCTGGGCAGGGAGGTCGACACGATCGTGCCGCGCGTGCCTGCGCTCACCAGCCAGCCTTGCGCGATCAGTTCCTCATAGGCGGTGACGATGGTCTTGCGATTGACCTCCAGCGCGGCGGCGAGTTCCCGGCTGCTCGGCAGGAATTCGCCGGGCAACAGTCGGCCGCGTTCGATCTCGTGGATCAGCCCATGGGCGATCTGCATGTAGCGCGGGCTGTCCGGCGCGATCCGCACCCGTTCCTTGAGCGGCAGGGTCCAGGGGCGCAGCATCCGCGTGGCGATCAGCGGCGCGATGCCGCCAGGGCCATGTCGGCCAGGGCGATCGTCCCGAGCGGCCCGGCGCGGTCGCCCAGTGCCGGGTGGGCGACATAGTCGTCCATCGATGCGATCGTCGCCGCCGCGCCATAGGCCGCCAGGCTGGCGGTCAGTCCATCGCGGATCAGGGGCATCAACTGGGGCTGGCCCATGGCGACCCCACCGCCGATCAGGATACGCTGGGGCAGGCTGGTCAGCGCGAGGTTATGGCACATCGCCGCCAGTGCATGGGCGACGAACGACCATTGCGGATCATCAGCGGACACGTCGCGTCCGCGCTGGCCGGTCCGCGCCTCGATCGCGGGGCCATTGGCCAGTCCCTCCAGGCAATCGCCGTGGAAGGGGCAATTGCCTGCAAAATCATCTCCGGCGGCGCGCGGCACGCGCATATGCCCGGCCTCGCTATGGCCCAGTCCGCGCACGGGCATGCCGGACACGATGCTGCCCACGCCGATGCCGGTGCCGACCGTGACATAGGCCCAGCTGGTCAACCCCTGCGCCGCGCCCCAGCGCCCCTCGGCCAGCGCCGCGCCATTGACATCGGTATCGACCATGAAGGGGCGTCCGGCCGCGAGGTGGGTGATGTCCGTCCCGCTCCAGCCCGGCTTGGGCGTGCTGACGATCGAGCCGAAACTGGCCGACGCCGGATCAAGATCAAGCGGTCCGAAGCTGCCAAGGCCCAGCGCGGCGAAATCCCATCCGGCCAAGGTCGCGGCCACCGTCGACAGGGTCTCGGCGGGCGTGGTGGTTGGAATTTCCACCTGCGCCTGGATATCGTCCGGCCCGGTGCCCAGGATGCAGATGCATTTGGTGCCGCCCAGTTCTACGCCTGCCAGCATCGGTTCATGCTCCCCAGATCATCTCGGCATAGGCGAGGAAATTGCCGCCCAATATCTTCTCGATCCGGGCCGTCGAATAGCCCTTGGCGCGCAGTAATGTCGCCAGTTTGCGGAACTGGTCCGGGCCGCGCAGGTCGACGACGAAGGGATAGGTGTCGGGCCGTTCGCCTTTGGCGCTGATGCCGGCGGCCTGGCGTGCGGCGATTTCCTTCGCCAGCACCGCCTCATAGGCCTTGAGGTCGTCGATCTGCGTCACCGTGCCGTCAGTGCCGATGCCGACATGATCCTCGCCGCAGAGGTTCACCGCATGGTCGATATGGGCGACGACATGCTCCGCGCGGGCATGGCCGGACAGGTCGAGGAAGGGCATGAAATAGATGCCGATGAAGCCGCCGCGATCGGCCACCAGCTTCAATTCCGCGTCGGTCTTGTTGCGGGGCAGGTTGGTGACCGCGCGGCAGCCGCTATGGTTGATCGAGATCGGCTGTTTCGAGATACGCGCCGCCTCCAGGCAGGTCTGTTCGCCGCTGTGCGACAGGTCGACCATCACCCGCTGCGCATTGCAGCGCGCCACCACCTCGCGCCCGAACGGGGTCAGGCCGCGATTACCCGGCGCCATCGACCCGTCGCCCAGCTGGTTGGCGGGGTTATAGGTCAGCTGGAAGATGCGCACGCCCAGATTGGCGAAAATGTCGACCCGGCTGGCGTCCTGGCCCATCATCGCGCCATTCTGGAATCCGTAGATCAGGCCGATCTTTCCTTCCGATTTTGCGCGCCGGATGTCGGCGGCGGTCAGGATCTTCATCAGGTCGCGGCTGTTGGCGCGCACCTGCGCATCGGTCTCGGCGACTTCGCGCACGCTCTGTACGAACGGGTCTTCCGACCCAGAGACATAGCCGAGGGTGATGTTGACGGCGGTGAGGCCCGACGCATGGGCTTCGGCCAGCACGCGCGGGCTGAACTGCGGCACCAGCGAGTCGGTCGGCTGGTTGGGATCGCCGAGGCCGCCGAGCGCATTGATCACGATCATGTCCTTGATCGGATCGGCGTCAACGCCCGCTGCCCGCGCGCCGCTCGCCGCCAGCATCGCGGCCGACACGCCCATGAAATTGCGTCGATCCAGCCTCATTCGTCGTCCCCCATTTCTTCCTTTGTCACCGGCACATAGGCGGTGCGGGCATAGGCCTTGCCGCGCTTCACCACCGTCTCGATCGTCTGGATATTGGCGATGTCGGCGACCGGGTCGCTTTTCAGCACCACGAAATTGGCAAGCTTGCCCGGTTCGATCGAGCCCATTTCATTGCCCTGCCCGGCCGCCTGCGCGCCGACCAGCGTGGCGGACCGGATCACCTCGACCGGGGGCATGCCGACATTGCGGGCGAGGAAGAGCAGTTCCTCATGGACGGCGGGCCACTGGTCCTCGACCTCGCCGACGAAGTCGGTGCCGGTTGAGATGGGGACGCCCATCTTCCACGCCTGACGGGTCAAACGTGTCGTGAGGTCGCCGGTGCAGCGCAGCGGCTTCGCCTTGGGATCGGCCTTGCGCTTGGCCTCATATTTCACGAACAGCGCGCCGGTCGCGTCGAGGATCGTGCCCTGCTTGCGCATCGCGCGGAACAGGTCGGCCATCACCGGGTCATCGTCGCCGGGCGCCAGCAGATTTTCATGCACCGGCGTGCGATCCTCATAGGCGGCGAGCATCACCGGCTCGCGCTGATAGGCGAGATAGCAGACATGGCTGATCGCGTCCGGTCCGGCGGCGATCACGTCGGCCGGCCGGGTGGGGAAGACCGAACTATGCGCCCAGACCAGCATATGCTGGCGATGGGCGGCGGCGGTCACGGCTTTCACCTGACGCGGGGTGAGGTCGGCATAGACCTTGATCGCGCTGGCCGATGTGCCACGGGCGAGGGTGATGGCTTCGCGCAGGTCGGTCCTGTCGTCGATCGCCTGCATCCACGGTGCGGTGCCCGGCGTCACCCCCTGGCTGGCGGCGGCGACGCGCGGATCGGCGAAGAAGGGGCGGCCGGCCATGATCGCGGCATAATAGATGTCGGGTGCCGGGATTTCCGCCATGCGCGCCTCGCGCGCCAGTTCGCCGACCGAGCGCAGATCGTCGGCCATGTCGCGCACCGCCGTCACCCCGCCATAGAGATTGCGGCGCAGCATCGCCCTGGCCTGCACGGCGTTGGGCGGGGTCGCCATATGGACATGGCTGTCGATCAGGCCGGGGATGACATAGCGGCCGGCCAGGTCGACTTGCTTCGCGCCCGCGACATCGGCGGCGGGAAGGTTGCCATGCGGCGCCAGCGCGACGATCCGGTCGCCGCGCACCAGCATGTCCTGATTGGCGCGCGGCGCGGCGCCGGTGCCGTCGATGATGGTCGCGCCGCTATAGAGTATCGCCTGCTCCGCCGGCCTGGGCGACTGCGCCATTGCGGTGAAGGGCAGGGCGCAGGCGATCAGGCCGGCGAGGCGGGCGGTGTGCATCATCTGTCCTTATTCGCCGGGCCGATAGGTGCGCACGGCATGGGCCTTGATATCTTCGGGGTAGAAATAGACCGGGCGAAGATCGCCCTTGGCATAGCGATCGACCTGATCGGCGAAATGGGGCGAGTGGGGATCGCCGCTCTCGCCGCCGGCGCTGACGGCGCGGGCGACGACCTTCGGCCCGAACTCGACCGCCGCGACGAAGCTGTTGCCCTTCGTGCCATAATAGCGCTTCGTCCCCGGATAGCGCGCCGCACCGAAGGCGGCGAGCGATCCCCATTGCGACGAGGCGAAGGGGATGGGGGTGCTGGGCTTGGCGTCGTCGAACGTCTGGACGATCGCGCCGTCATTGCGCTGATAGCGGTTGATCTCGCCCCAGGGCACGGCGATGCTGCCGAAATCGGCGGTCAGCCGGTCGACCGCCTCGCGCAGCGCCGCCAACTTCTGCGCATCGGTCGCGTGGGTGGCCATATAGTCGATGGTCGACAGGCCCGCTTCCTTCGCCGCCGGTGCCACCGCCTTCCACAGCGCCTCGCCCCAGAAGACGGCGAGCGAGGTCTGGGTCGAGGTCAGGCTCCATTTATAGTCCCAGCCGCGCAGGCTCTGCACCGCATCGGCCAGCGCGGGATCAGGCACCTTGTCCTGCGCCGCGATCAGGCCGGGGATCAACCGGGCAAAGCCGGTCAGATAGGGATCATAGGCCGCGCCGATCAGGCTATCGAGCGTGAAATGTTCATTGGCCGAGAGCACGATCTGGGCATGGGGACCGCGTGGATTTTCACCGGCCTGATCCATGTAGCGAGGGAAGGCCGCGCGCTGCGGGCTATCCGCGCCGGCCGCCGTCCAGGGCCAGTTATTGGTGTTCATCGCCCAGCCGCCCTTCGGGTTCACCGCCTGGGGCAGGCTCGACAGGTCATGCAGGCCGCGCCAGTCGGTCGCCGGGTCGCTGCCGTCGACTGGCTTGGTATAATCGAAGCGATCGTCGCGGATCGGCACGAATTGCGGGTGGAGATAGGCGATCTCGCCCTTGTCATCGGCCAGCAGCGTGTTGTTGCTGCTGTTCGCCTTATTCTCCGCGACCTTGAGGAAGCTCGCATAATCGCTGGTCTTGGTGCGCAGATAGCTTTGCTCCAGCGCCGGCACCGGCTTGTTCATCAGCGCGAAGGCGATCCACTTGTCGCCGTCGGTCCGCACGATCGGGCCATGATGGGTGGAGTAGCCGGTGAAGGCGCGCTGGGCGAGCTTGCCGTCCGGCGTGCGGTAGGAAATGGCGATGGTCTTTTCGGTGACCGGGCGCAATTCCTTGCCATAGCGGTAGAAGAGGCGATCGCCCTGTTGCACGATCGTCTCGGCAAATTCGTCGACATTGTCGATGCCGCTCGACGTGTGCATCCAGCCGATATGGCGGTTGAAGCCCTGATAGATGAAGAACTGGCCCCAGGTGACCGCGCCATAGGCGTCCAGCCCCTCGTCGCTGCTCATCTGCAGTTCGGACCGGAAGAAGAAGCTGGTGTGCGGGTTGATCATCAACAGCGCATGTCCGCCTTCCGTCCGCGACGGCGCGATGGCAAAGCCGTTCGACCCCTGCGGCTCGCGATAGGCGAGGCCCTGTTCCAGCATGGTCAGCGCCACCGGCTTCTTCTCGTAAAAGGCCTGTAGCTGGGTCAGCGGCACCCGCTCGATATCGCCGCCGATGCTGCCTTCGGTAAAGCTCAGCGCCATCCAGGGCTCGAACCGGGTGATGACGCGCGGCTTCACCATCGGATGGGTCGATAGATAATAATTCAGGCCATCGGCCCAGGCCTGCATCAGCTTCTTGAGCCAGGCCGGGCTGCGCGCATAATCGGCCTGCAGCCGGGCAGGATCGATGAACAGGCGCTGGCGCAGATCCTGCCAGATCGCCTTCTCGCCTTCGGCTTCGGCGAGGCGGCCGAGATTGACCAGATAATTGGTCTCGATCCGGTTGAAGTCGTCTTCGGCCTGGGCATAGACCATGCCGAACACGGCATCGGCGTCGGTCGTACCATGGACATGGGCGATGCCCCACTGGTCGCGGGTGATGGTGACCTTGGCCGGCGAGAGCGCGGTCGGCGATTGGGCGAGGGCAGGGCAGGCGGCAAGAGCGACCAATGCCCCCGCAAGGGAGGTGGCGCGCGGCAGGAATTTCGTCATAGAGAGGGGGAGTAATGAAGGGGGCGGGACGGCGCAAGCAGCCTCCCGTCAAGGGGGATGATATCGATGCACAGGCTTTTGATCCTGCTGGCCTTTCTGTTCGTCGCGCCGATGCCGGCCGTGGCACAGGAGGCCGCGCCGGCGCTCTATCTGCTGCGCCCCGATGCCGTGTTCGACGGCGCGGCGTCGCATCGCGGATGGGCGGTGCTGGTGCGTGGCAACCGGATCGAGGCGGCCGGACCGGGGATCGCGGTGCCGGCTGGAGGGACCGTCATCGACCTGCCCGGCAAGACCCTGCTCCCCGGCTTGATCGAGGGCCATTCGCACCTGTTCCTGCATCCCTATAACGAGACAAGCTGGGACGACCAGGTGCTGCACGAGCCGCTGGCGCTGCGCACCGCGCGGGCCACGGTGTCGGCGCGGGCGACGCTGATGGCGGGCTTCACCACCGTGCGCGATCTGGGCACCGAAGGGGCTGGCTATGCCGATGTCGGCCTCAAGCAGGCGATCGAGCAGGGTATCGTCGCCGGGCCGCGCATGCTGGTCGCGACCCGCGCGCTGGTGGCACCGGGCGCCTATGGCCCGCGCGGGTTCGAGCCGGGCGTCGTCGTGCCGCTGGGCGCGGAGGAAGCCGGCGGTCCCGATCTGGTGACGGCGGTGCGGCGACAGATCGCGGCCGGCGCCGATGTCGTGAAGCTCTATGCCGATTATCGCTGGGGCAAGGGTGAGCCGAGCCGCCCGACCTTCACCCAAGCGGAAATGGCAGCGGTAGTGGAGGCTGCGCACAGCGCCGGGCGCAAGGTCGCGGCCCATGCCGCCACCGACGAAGGGATGCGCCGGGCGATCCTGGCCGGGGTCGACACGATCGAGCATGGCTATGAGGGCAGCGCCGCGACCTTCGCGCTGATGAAGGCGCATGGTGTCGGCTATTGCCCGACCCTGGCGGCGTCCGACGCCACCGCGCGCTATCGCGGCTGGAGCGGGGCGGAACCGGCGCCGGCGGCGGTGACGCAGGCGCGCCAGGCGCTGGATCGCGCGCGGGCCGCCGGCGTCGCCATCTGCCTGGGCGGCGATGTCGGCGTGTTTGCCCATGGCGACAATGCCCGCGAGGCGGAACTGATGGCCGCCGCCGGCATGGCGCCCCGCGACGTGCTGGTCGCGGCGACCAGCGGCAATGCGGCACTGTTCGGTATCGCCGACCGGCTGGGCGCGGTGAAGCCGGGCCTGCTCGCCGATCTGGTCGCGGTCGAGGGCGATCCGACCCGCAGCATCGACGCGCTGCGCCAGGTCGGCTTCGTGATGAAGGACGGCGTCATCTACAAGGGGCCGGGCGCGCAGCCATGAGCCAGGGCGATCGCGCTTTCCTGGGCCATCCGCGGGGCCTGGCCTATTTGCTGTTCACCGAAGCGTGGGAGCGTTTCTCCTATTATGGCATGCAGTCGCTGCTGGCCCTCTATCTGGTCAAGCATCTGCTGCAGCCGGGACAGGCCGACGGCCTGCTTTTCTTCGATGCCTTTCGCCAGCTCTATGGCGGGCTGGACGGCCAGCCGCTCGCCTCCGCCATTGTCGGCACCTATTTCGCCAGCGTCTATGTGACGCCGATCCTGGGCGGGCTGGTCGCGGACCGGCTGCTGGGCCGGCATCGCACGGTGCTGTTGGGCGCATTGACGATGATGGCGGGCCATTTCCTGATGGCGGTCCAGGCCGCCTTCCTGCCCGCGCTCGGCTTGCTGGTGCTGGGCAGCGGCCTGTTCAAGGGCAATCTCGCCAGCCAGCTCGGCGCGCTCTATCGCCATGATGATCCGCGCCGCGACGGCGCGTTCCAGCTTTATTATCTGGGCATCAATATTGGCCTGATCGCCGCGCCGCTGGTGATCGGCACGCTGGCGGAAACGCGCGGCTGGCATGTCGGCTTTGCCGTCGCCGGCGTCGGCATGGGGATCGCCACGATCATCTATCTCGCCGGACGCAGGCATCTGCCGGTTGACGATTATCGCCCTAGATCGAACGGACGCGGGCGCATGACCGGGCAGGATCTGCGTGGCCTGCTGGGCATCGTCCTGCTGATCCCGCTGCTGGCGGTCACGCTGCTGCCCAACAACCAGATATTCAACGCCTATCTGATCTGGGGTGACGCGCATCTGGAACTGACGTTGGGCGGGCTGCGCGTACCGACGAGCTGGCTCATCACCCTCGATGCAGGGCTGGGGCTGGCGATTCTTGCCGGCCTGCCTTTCGTCTATCGCCTTTATGCGCGCTACCGGCCCGAGCCCGGTGACCTTGCCAAGCTGACGATCGGGTCGCTCTTTGCGACCGGGGGTATGCTCTGCCTGGCACTGGGATCGGCGCTGGCGAGTGCGGACGGCAGGACCGGGCTGGGCTGGGTGATCGCCTTCCATCTGCTCAACGGCATAGGTTTTGCCCATATATTGCCGGTCAGCCTGGCGCTGTTCACCCGCGCCGCGCCGCCGCGTCAGGTCGGGCTGGCGATCGGCCTCTATTATCTCGTCTTCTTCCTGGGCAATATTCTGGTCGGCTGGGTGGGGGGCTTCTACGCTCGCATGCCGGCGACCGCCTTCTGGCTGTTGCATGCCGGGATCGCTGCGGGATGTGGCGCGATTTTCCTGATATTGACGCTACGGAAAGCGATTTTTCGGTCGGATTGACGCTTTTTTCACGTTCGACCAACGCCTGGCCTCACACTGGCCATGCCATTCCCGATCCTGCGAGCGCGGGCATCCGACGCGCGCCGACAGGAGGGAATGATGACTGCCGATTTCGATCCCGCCGATTTTGACGGCGACAGCGCGCTCGATACCGACATGGCCGGTTTCGACATCGACCCCAAGCTGCGGCCGGTGCGGCACCTGCCGCTGTTGGTGCAGGCCAGCGGCCGCTACAATTTCGTGCGCTCGCCGCGCTTCCCGATGCCGCGCGCGCTGCCCGGTGCGGTCGATCGCTTCGACGATGATATCAATGCGCTGACGCTCTATACCCGCGAGGAACTGCGGCTGGACGTCGATGGCCGCTATCCGCAGATGACGGTCAGCGGCACGCGCGCCGGCCCGCTGGGGCCGGTGGTCAGCTGGGTTGCGGCGCTGACCCGGACCGGTGCCAATCATTATAGCGGCCAGATCTGGTTCAAGGATGGTCAGGTCGGCGCCATCCCCCATACCCAGATCAGCCTCAAGGTGACGAAGAGCCTGCTCGCCGCCCAGCGCAAGGTCGAGGCGACCTTCAGCGGCGGTGGCGCGGCGAGCTTCGTGCGCACCTATCAGTTCAGCTCTGCAAGCTTCCGTCCGGCCGAGTTCGAATATGACACGGTGGCCGGCGCGACCCGCGTGACGGAGATCGGCACGCACGATCATCCCAATCATCCCGCGACCATGGCCAGCGAGACGCTGAGCCTTGACACCGTCTATCGGCGGGCGGGATTCAACGTCAGCGACGCGCCCGGCAATGGCGCCATCCCGCTCGGTGCGGCCGGCGCCGATCAGCGCTGGACCGACCAGGAAATGCATGACGCGATGCAGATCTACTGGTCGCGCTTTGCCGACAAGCCGCAATGGTCGTTGTGGGTGCTGTTCGCCTCGCTCCATGTGCAGGGCAGCAGCCTGGGCGGCATCATGTTCGACGATATCGGGTCGAACCATCGCCAGGGGACGGCCATCTTCACCGACGCTTTCATCGCCCATCCGCCGGCGGGCGATGCCGATCCCGACGCCTGGGTGCGGCGGATGCGCTTCTGGACCGCCGCGCATGAGGTCGGCCATGCCTTCAACCTGGCGCATAGCTGGCAGAAGTCGCTGGGCACGCCCTGGATTCCGCTGGCCGACGATCCCGAAGCGCGCAGCTTCATGAACTATCCCTATGCGGTGGCGGGCGGCCAGGCGGCCTTCTTTGCCGATTTCGACTTCCGCTTTTCCGATCCCGAACTGCTGTTCATGCGCCATGGCCCGGAACGCTTCGTGCAGATGGGCAATGCCGACTGGTTCGACCAGCATGGCTTCTCGCAGGTGGCGTTGGACCCAAATGAGGAGTTCGGCCTGACCCTGTCGGTCAATGCCCGCGACAATCGCCTGCCCTATCTGTTGCCGCCGGTGGTCGAGATGGCACTGGTCAACCGCAGCGGCCGGCCCAAGCTGGCATCGGCGGCGCGCCTGTCGGAACGGGCGGGCCTGACCCTGATCATCAGCAAGGATGGCCGGCCCGCGCGCCAATGGTCGCCCTATTCGCGCCATTGCGGCGAGACCCTGGAAATCATCCTGGGTCAGGGTGAGGCGCTCTATGACAGCGTGCTGGTCGGCGCCGGCCGCAATGGCTGGGACATGGCCGAACCGGGCCGCTACACCATCCAGGCGATGCTGGTCGTCGATGGCCGAGCCGTCATTTCCAACCCGCTGGAGGTGAAGGTGGAGCCGCCCGAAAGCCGCGAGGAAGAGCGGCTGGCGCAGGATATCTTCACCCCGGAAGTCGGCCAGGTGCTGGCCGTCAACGGCACGCGTGGCGTCCAATCGGCAGTCGATGCGCTGCGGGCGGCCACGCGGATGCGTCAGCATCCGCTCGCACGCCAGGCGGCGATCGCGCTCGCCGGCCCGCTGGCCGACGAATATAAGCTGCTGCAGGTGGATGAGCGGGCACGGCCCGGTGAGACCCCTGCTACGGCCGCCCGCCGCATCGAGGTCTATGACGCCGATCTCAAGGAAGCACGCCACCTGCTGGCGATCGCGACCGAGGGCAGCGCCGATGCCGCCGTCAATGCCGTCGGCCATACCCGCTTCCTGCGCGAGGCGGGCAAGCTTGCCCGCGCGCTGGATGGCGGGGTTGCCCCGGCGCTGCGCCAGACGGGGCTGGGCTTCGACGCGGTGCGGGCGGGCGATGTCATCGGTGGCTTCAACCTGGGCCAGGACATGCAGCGCATGCTGGCCCTCAAGGCGAACGGCCTCAGTATCTGATCCATGCAGGCGCATCGCCTGTCATGGCGGTGCGCCCCATCATTCCGAAAGGGGACCAACAATGTCGGAATTTCGCAAAATCACCATCGCACTCGAACAGGGATTCAAGGATGACAGCGTCCGTATCTCGATCGGCGATCGGCTGGTGCATTGGCTCGACCATGTGAAGACCCGCGCCAAGATCGGCGTCGCCCACACGCTGGAGCTCAGCTTGCCGGCCGGCAATGATCCGGTGCAGGTGGAATTGCCGAGCAAGGATGTGCGCATCTCGATCGAGCCGGGGATGGGCGAGGCATGCTATTGGGGCGTGTCGGTCAGCCCGAACGGCAAGGCCATGTATGTGAAGCGCTCAGTCGAGCCCTTCGCTTATGTCTGATATGCTCCGTGCGGCGTTGATAGGGGGTTTCCTTATTGTCCTCGCGCTGCTTGTCATTACGGTCCCGCAACCTACTTTTGATCCGTCACGAACTATGGGGGTATATATGGCTGAATCCTACGACACCGATGCCAATTATGTCATCAAGCTGACCGACCCGGCCGACCCGGCCAAGGTCGTTGGCTATGCCTTTGTCGAGCAGGTCCATTATCTGGCCGCCGACGATGACAGCGATGATGCCAAGGCGGCGATCGCCGGCGTGGCCGGCCTGTTCACCGACGGTCCGGTTCTGGACGCGGTCGCCCTGCCGGGACAGCAGCGCGCCACCCGCGCCTATTTTGCCGAGATTGGGTCGGGCAAGGCCGACTTCGCCTGAGGCCGATCGCGCCCATGAAGATGTTCCGGCGCGGGGCGCATCGCTCCCGCCGTCCTGCCGACACCCTCGCACGGATCGCGCCTGTCGCCCGTGCGCTGGGTGTCACGCGGCTTGCCGATGTGACCGGCCTGGATCGCATCGGCATCCCCGTATTCCAGGCGGTTCGTCCCCTGTCACTGTCGCTGTCCGTGTCGCAGGGCAAGGGCGCCACGCCCGATGCCGCGCGCGTCTCCGCGCTGATGGAAGCGATCGAACTGCATCATGCCGAAACCTGTTCCGCCAGCAGTCATGGCGTGGCGGATGCCGGAGAGGCCCAACTCTGGAGCCAGATGGCGCGGGCCGACAAGCAGGGCACATCCTTCGATCCGGCCCGACCGCGCGGTTGGGTCGAGGCGATCGACCTGCTGAGCGGCCGACCCATGCGGATACCCCATGGGCTGGTGACCATGGATTTCACCGTGCCGGCCGAACTCGATCTGTGGCCCAACAGCAATGGACTGGCATCAGGCAATACGCCGGCCGAGGCGCGCTGTTCGGCGCTGTGCGAGCTGATCGAGCGCGAGGATCATGCCCGCTGGCTGGAACAGGGACTGCGCGCGCGCCGGGCAAGCGCGATCGATCTGGACAGCATCACCGATCGGCTGGGCCGCAGCCTGATCGCGCGGGTGCGGCGCGCGGGCCTGTCGCTATCCTTGTGGGACATGACCGGTCCGATCGGCGCGGCGGTGATCGGCTGTGCCATCACGGAGAGGGGGGCGACCCGCAGCGTGCAATTGCCGCCGGCAATGGGGGCGGGATGCCATCCTGATGCCGGCGTCGCGCTCGCCCGCGCCATTTGCGAGGCGGCGCAGACCCGTGCCGCGTTGATCGCCGGCGCGCGCGACGATATCGATCCGGCGCGCTATCGCGATGCCGGGCAACAGCGGCAGGGCTTCCTGCTGGCGATGCTCGATTTCGCGCCGGCAACCCGACCCTGGTCGGCGGTGCCCTCCGTGGCGCATGACGGGGCAGAGGAAGATCTGGCCTGGCTGCTCGATCGCTGTGCGAGGGTGGGGGCAGGGCCGGTCGCCTGTCATGACCTGACCCGGCCCGACATCGGCATCGATGTGGTGAAGCTGCTGGTGCCGGCCTTTGGCGATCATGACCGGCCATCGCACACGGGCACGGCGCAGGCGGCGATGGAGCCGGCATGAGCCTGCATGCGATCGTCTTCGCCGGGCCGAGCCTGGGCGGTTCCGTGATGGCCTTGCCCGATGGCGTCGCGTTGCGCGGACCGGCGCGGCGCGGCGACATGCTGCGTGCCGCGATCGAACGACCGGCCGCGATCGGCCTGATCGACGGACTGTTCGAAACCACGCCATCGGTCTGGCACAAGGAAATCATCCAGGTGATGGCCGAGGGGATCGCGGTCTATGGTGCGGCGAGCCTGGGTGCATTGCGTGCGGCGGAACTGGCGCCGTTCGGCATGGTCGGCATCGGCGTGATCGCGCAGGCTTACACGGCTGGGCAGATCGAGCGGGACGATGCGGTGATGGTCAGCCATGCGCCGGCAGAATTGGGACATCGCGCGATGACGCTGGCACTGGTCGATGCCGAACATGCGATCGAGCAGGTGGAGATGGCGGCAGGCGACCGCGCGCTGCTGCTGCGGCTGGCGCGGCGGATGAATTTCCGCGATCGCAGCTGGACGCTGATCGGCGACGCCTTCCGACAGGCGACCGGGCGCGACCTGCCACCGATCGATCAGGGGCTTAGCCTCAAGCGCAAGGATGCGGAGCTGTTGCTGCGGACGATAGCGGGGCCGGTGGCCGCGCCGCGTGTCGCGCCGCCGCCGCAAAGCTTCTTCCTGCGCAGCCTGCGCGCGGAGATCAGCGCGGTGTGATGCGCAATCCGGCCTGTTCCAGCCCGGTCAGGAACAGGCTGCGTTCGGCCGGCCCCTGCAGCGGCAGGAACTGGATCATGGTGTCGACCAGATCGGCGTCGCGGGCCGGAGTATCGCCCTGCCACAGGCTGGCGAAACGCTGGCGCAGTTCGTCGATCACCGGGGCGGCCTGCTTCGCGCCGCCCAGCATGCCCAGATTGGCGCCCCGCACCGCCAGATAATGGATCGATCGATTGCGGCCGATCTCGAACTGGGTTTCCGCTGCCTCATGCTCGCCCGACAGGGCATAGAGCACCGCGAGATCGGAAAAATATTCGTCCGACGGAAAGGGGTTCAGTTCGAAGGCGCGGGCGATCAGGCGCTGCGCTTCCTTCATCTCGCCCAGATGGACGAGGCCGAAGCCGATCTCGTTGATGCCGTCGGCGTGAAAGGGCGTCAGGTCGAGTGCGGTCATGAAGCCCTGCATCGCCTGCTTCATGTCGCCGCGTCGCAAATAGCACCAGGCCAGGCGCGACTGCACGCCGCCATGGGTGGGTTCCAGCGCGACCGCACGGGTGCAGAGATCGAAGGCGCGGGCGCGCAGCGGCGCGGCGTCATGGCCCGCCATCAACTGCATGAAATCGGTGTTGTAGAGGCGCGCCAGTTGCAGATAGGCGTTGGTCAGGCGCGGTTCCAGCAGGATTGCGCGCTCCAGCAGGTCGGCACCTTCCTGCACCTCGGCCAGGCTGGCGGCGGCCAATATCTTGGCACGGGCGGTGAAATAGAGCGGATAGGCGTCCGACCCGCTGGGCACGCGTCCTTCCATCAGCTTGCCGACATCGCGTTCGACCACCGGCAGGATGGCGCCAGCGATCCGGGCGACCAGATCGTCGATCGCGGCGAGCAATTCGCCCTGGCGCACGGTCAACTGGCGCGTCCAGACCAGGAAGCCGCTGTCGATCCGCGTCATGCGCAGGTTGATGCGCCAGCCATCGCCGTCGGCGCGGACCGACCCGTCCAGCGCATAGCTGGCGATCGAGGCGGGGGCGGCCGCCTTCATCCGCTCGGCCGATGGCGCGTCGACCGACAGGATGCGCAGGTCGCGCATGCCGCCCAGGGCGGTCTGCAGATCGTCATGGCAGATACTGGTGAGCAGGGCGCCGTCCGGGCCGCCATCGCCGATCAGGCTGAACGGGGCGATCACCAGAATCGGCGGCTCGACATTGGCCTGCGGGATTGTGGCGATGGCGGGCGCGGCGGTCGCGCGCGGGGCGGGAGCGATGACCGATCCGACCGTCGTCAGTTCGCGCAGCAGCCTTTCGGTGTCGGGCGACACGCGGGCATCCAGATCGCGTTGCAGTCCGGTCTCCAACTGGCGGTAGCGGCGGTGGAGCGCGACATGGTCGCCGGCCTTCTGGTCGAGCGCCATGCCGAGCCGGGCGATCCGTTCATCGCCGGTGTCGAGCCGCTGCAACTGGGTCAGGATCGCCCGGCGCAGGTCGAGCAGATCGTCCTGGCCATTGCGCTCGACGGCGTGCAGCACGTCCTGGACGATGCGCTCGCGCCAGCGTTGCCGCTCGATCATCAGCCAGTCGTCGAAGCTACGATCCAGCCCCTCCAGCCCGTCCAGTATCGCGCTGCCGGCGCCATCCAGGATGCGGGCCAGCCCGGCCAGGTCGTTGGCGGCGGCGCAGGCCAGTATCTCGCCCAGGTCGCTGGAAAAGCCACCCTCTGCCAGATGCAGGTCACGCCGTTCGATTTGGATGAGCGGGGCGGCCGGATGCGCACGCAGGTCGGTCAGCGCCTGGCGCAGGCTGGCGCGGGCCTGCACCTCGCCCCGGTCGCTCCATAGAAGGCCGACCAGCCGGTCGCGACTGGCGCGGCGATCGGGCTCCAGCGCAAGATGGGCGAGCAGGGCACAGGCCTTGCGGCTGCGCGGGCTATGGTCGCGTCCGTCCGCCTCGTCGATCAGGCGGAAATCGCCGAGCAATCGAAAGCGAAACCGAAGCTCGCCAGCCGCTGTCACCATCATGCCCTTTATTGCTGGCGGCCTGCAGTGCCGGGCCGCCGATCGATCCGCCCTAACACAGCTTGCTGAACAGGGCGACGGTCCGTTTAGGCTGCGTCACGATCCAGGGCCATAGCCAATTCAGCGGTCGAACAGCTTGATCTCCGCCAGCCGGATCGCCTTGCCCTGGGGCTGGCGCATCAGCACTCGCCACTGGCGCGCGGCGCGGCCCGCAAAGCGCAGGTCGGTCACGCCATTGGCGAGCGGCACTCCCTTGGGCGTCGCGACATCGCGCCATTGGCCATCGACCATGGCCTGCAGGCGATAGGATTGCGGCACGGCAAACTGCTTGCCGTCGGCGAAGAAGGCGAGTTCGGCGCGGCCGATGGACACCGGTTTGCCCAGGTCAATGGCATACCATTGGTTGGCCTCTCCGGGCGCGGAGGACCAGCCATTGGGCAGTTCGGGAAAGAACCAGGTGCGGCCGTCGATCGCATCATGGACATTTTCAGGGTCGGTGTTGCTCGACGCGCTGCCGATCGGGAACTGGCTGCGCACCAGTTGCACGGCGCGGTTGATCGGCCGGGCGACGGGCGCATTGGCAACGCGTGCCACCGGCAGCTCGATCCGGCCCAATGTCTCGCGCCGGGCGACTTCCTTGCCGTCGACCTCGACTGACAGGCCCTTGCCCCGGCCATAATGGCTGCCGTCCGCGTCCCATGTCACGGCGATGCGATGGCCATGATAGGGCACGTCCTGCGCCCGGAACCAGGCCAGCGCCTGCGGATCGCCGGCGTCGGGCAGCAGCGGGTTCACCTCCAGCACATCGTCGGCGCGCGGACGGATGCCGACCAGACCGCCCAGGATCAGGTCATTATAGCCCGAATGTAAATAATGATGGCTGCGGTCGAGGCCGACGATCGGCTTGCCGGTTTCGGGATGATAATCCTCCTCCAGGTCGAGCCGGTCGCCCTGATAATGGAGCGCGGTATATTGGCGCAGCAGGCGCATATAGTCGCTGCGGGTCGCCGGGCCCTGCTGGGCATGATGATCGAGCAGATTGGCCATGGCGATCAGCACCTGGGTCGTCTGATAGGGCCAGATCGGGCCGTTCCACTGGCATTCGGGCGCGTCGCCCAGATAGCGATATTGCCGCATATAATATTCGTAATTCGCCTCGACCGTGCGCATGCCCGCCTTGCCGGCGAGCGAGGCGGGGTCGAGCAGATGCGCCCAGGCGCCGGCATATTTGGCGTCGTCCGGGACCAGATCGAACATCCAGGGGAGATAGCCGACCAATTCGCGGTTGCGGATCGGATCCCAATATTTGACGTGCGGGTTCTTGCGGTTCTGGTGCCGGTCGATGAAATGGCCGAGCTTCTCGCTCCACAGGTCGGCAAGGACATGGTCCTTCAGCGCCTGCGCGCGGGCTTCATATTCCTGCGCCATGGCGGTGTCGCCGGCCATGGTCGCCATCTTCGCCAACGCGCGGGCATTGGCATACATGTAGCTGTTGACCGAGGGGCGGAAGGCGTCGCCGCCGCGGAACCCGTCCTTGCCGCCCGAGGCGTCGATCGAGGAGACGGTATATTCGGTGGCGTCGAGCAGCGGCTCGACGAAATAGAGCCCCTTGTCGAAGTCGAACTTCTCGTCCCACAGGCGGTAGATGTGGCGCATCACCGGCAGATGTTCGAGCACGCCCGCCTTGTCGCCATCGATCAGGTAACGGCCCCAGACCGAGTCCGCCATATAGTCGGTGAAGTGGCGGTCATTGCCGCCGCGATACATGAAGCGGATATAGTCGTCGGCAAAGCGCCGGTCGTTCAGCCAGCGCCCTTCGGCCAGATGAAAGCCGGTCGCGTCGTTGAGGCTGGCATAGGGATGGCGCTGCCAGTCGACATCGTCGAAAAATTCGGTGGTGATATACCCTTCTTCGCCCAGATCGCGCTGATGCCCGCGATAGAGCTGCCAGCGATAATAATAGACGGCGTCGATCTTGGGGTCGGCGGATTCGAAGAAGGGGATGCGATCCTGATACCAGGGCGCGTCATTGCCGAAGCGCTGCACCGCGATCGCATGGGTATCGAGGCCGGCGGAGCGGGGAGGGGGAGAGGCGGCACCCATGCCGATCATGGCAGCCCCTGCCAGCAGAAGCATCCTCATCGCGCGCATCGTCCGTCTCCCTATATCCTGAAACAAATATGGCGGCCGTTCCGGGGAGTTGGAGAGGTTTCCCGGAACGACCGCCATGAAAATGGGGCGCAGCGAGGAGACGCCACGCCCCATCGGGCACTCAGTCAAACTTGAAGCGGACACCCAGAGCGAAGGTCCGATCAATCAGCAGCGTGCTGGAGTTGAACTCCGTCGGATTGCCGACATCGCCGAACTTGTAATAGTTCTGCTGCTTCGCCTTGGTGATGTTCACCGCGTCGAAAGTGACGCCGATATCGTCATTGACGTTCCAGGTCAGTTGGAAGTCCAGGCTCTTTTCGGGCGCGCGCCACATGCCGATCGGGTTGGCGAAGGAGCGGCCTTCATTGTTGTTCAGGAAGCCCTTGCGCCAGATGTAGGACAGGCGGGCACCGACCGGGCCGCTGTCATAGGCCAGCGTGGCGTTATAGGACAGCTTCGACACGCCGAAGAAGGCCGACTTGGCGGTGCCGGTGATCTCACCTTCATTGTTGACGACCGGGATCGTCTGTTCGGAATCCAGGATCGTCGCGCTGCCGGTGAAGCCCAGGCCGTCGAGGATCGAGGGCAGGTAGGACGGGAAGTAGGTGAGGCCTAGTTCCACACCCTTGAGCGTGCCGTTCGACGCGTTTTCCGGCCGGGTGATGTTGAAATATTCGGTATAGGTTTCGTTGCGCGGCAGATAGTTGTTCGGGATGAACTCACGCACGGTCAGCGGAACGACCAAGCCGTCGATCTTGCGACGGAAAGCGGTCGCATAGATGGCGCTGTTGCGTTCGAAATACCATTCGATCGCAAGGTCCATATTCTTCGAATGGGTCGCACGCAGATTGGCGTTGCCCGACGAACCCGAGCCAAAGCCGATGCGGGAGAGATCGCCCGTCAGCGCCAGATTGGGGTTGAGATCGCCAAAGGCCGGACGGCGCAGCGTTTCGCCATAGTTGAAGCGGATGCGCAGATTGTCGGTCAGATTATAGCGCGCGGTGAAGGACGGCAGGAACTTTTCCGAACCGGTCGACACGGTGGTGCGCGCGAAATTATTGCCGCGGTCGAAATAGTCGTACAGCGTGTCGATTGCAACGAAGCGCACGCCAGCCTGAAGCTGCAGCGGGCGACCGAAGATTTCGACTTCGCCATCGGCCATGACATAGGCGGCCAGATTGGTTTCGTTGATGCCGAACACATGGCCGAAAGTCATTTCGTCCGACAGCAACAGGCCGGGGGCTACGGAACGATAGAGGCTGCGGACAGCATCCTTGTCCATGCTGCGCGGGTCAGCCAGCACCCAACTGGTCGGGATGTCGGCGCGTCCGTCGAAGAAGCCGCTGTTGGTGAAGGGAGTGCCCTGGCTGAAGGCCGCCAGCGTCATGCCCGGCAGGCCGCCGGCGCCCTGATCGCGGA
Organism: Sphingobium sp. SG1; assembly: GCF_057063145.1. Taxonomy (NCBI): domain Bacteria; kingdom Pseudomonadati; phylum Pseudomonadota; class Alphaproteobacteria; order Sphingomonadales; family Sphingobiaceae; genus Sphingobium; species Sphingobium sp. SG1. Next base: position 225,921 of record NZ_JBVVOJ010000004.1, read on the forward strand.
CGTAGGAATCGGCGTTGCGATCATCGAAGCGGAAGCCGGCCTTGATGCGACGCAGGAAGCCTTCGTCCCACTTATATTCGCCGTCCAGCATCATGGTCAGGGCGCTGCCGGTGTTCTTGGTGCCGCTGTCGAACAGGTTGCCGACGGTCCACTGGCTTGCATCGGTCAGCACGCCCTGATTGGCGAAGCTGTAGGCAGGCAGGCCGCCACCCGCGTTGAAATCGACGTCGATGTCGAGCGGGCCGCGATCGGTACGGATAGCGAAGAAGGAGGTTTCGTTCTTGCTGTCCTGATAGGCGATGTCGGCAACGATCTTGCCGCGCTCACCCACGTCCCACTTGGCGTTCAGCGCATAGACATAGCTGTCTGTCTTGTTGGTCGCCATGTCGCCGCTGTTGAAGCCGGCGACCGCGCCCATCTGGCGCGACTTGATGATGTTGGTGCCATCATAGAGTTCAAAGCTGTTGGCCACGTCGGCGGGCAGGTTGCCCCACCAGTCGGCAAAGCTGAAGTGCAGGCTGTTGAAGGTTTCCCCACGGAAGCCGGTGTAGAACACCTCGGCGGTGTAAACCGAACTGTCATTGGGCGCCCACTGGAGCGCAGCGTTGACCGACGGACGCTCGCGCTTGCCGTAGAGGTCGGAGGCGATGACGGCGTCACGCGAGAGATAATAGGGCGTTTCGACGCCGTTGATGTTGAGTGTCGAACCCGGTGCGGTCGGCAGGCCGGCGTCGAGGCCCGGCGTCCAGTTCTCGTTGGTCGCGCCAGGGAAGATACGCTGCAGCGGGGTCAGGCCCGAACCTTCCGGCGGATTCTCGGTGGCGAAGGGCACCATGGCGCCGGCCTGGAGATTCTGGTTGCGATAATGGGCACGGGTGTAGCTGCCGTTGATCAGGAAGCCGATGTCGCCGATGCCGGTTTCCCAGCGATCGCTGACCAGCAGCGCGACGTTCGGATTGAACTTGTCCGCCAGCTCCGAATAGACGCCGCGCGCCAGGCCGGAAATGGTGAAGCCATCGAAATCAAGCGGGCGACGGGTCTGGACGTCGATCTGGCCGGCAAGGCCGGTTTCGAGCTGGTCAGCGGAACGCGTCTTGTAGACATCGACCTGCTTCACGAGGTTGGCCGAGATGTCTTGCAGGGCGAAGGACGTGCCGGCGGCAGTGAAGATGTTGCGGCCGTTAAGGGTGGTCAACGGGTCGGTCAGGCCGCGAATGGTGATGGTCGCCGCTTCGCCGCCGGCGCGGTCGGTAACCTGGATACCGGTTACGCGCTGAAGCGCTTCGACGACATTATTGTCAGGCAATTTCCCGACGTCTTCGGACACGATCGAATCGACGATCTGGGTCGATTCCTTGCGGACGTTCAGGGCGCCGACGATCGACGCGCGCACGCCGGTGACGACGATATCTTCGGTCGGTGCTTCCTGAGTAACGGTCTGCGGAGCGGCGTCGGTCTGCGCGAAAGCGGCGCCCGACAGGGTCAGCGCGACAAGCGACGCAGAACAGAGTGCGATCGGCCGGATAGCCATTTTCAAGTCCTCCCCAAGGGGCTGGCCCGTTGCCATGCCCACGAATTACTCGGACTAATTATTTCCACATGCTGAGAAGCGCAAGTGAAATATTGGGTCGGGGTTGCGCTACGTGGCACCCATGTTGCAATTTTGCCGCAGCGATTTTGGCCCGGTTTTCCGGGCGTTTCAGGCCATAAAAAGCCGAAAGGCCATGGGCTTGCGCAGCTTTTGGCAGCGCGAGCCCATGGCCCTATTTGTCAGACTCGGCGAGTCGCGGTCAGTCGGCGTACCATTGCGTGCGCGGATCCTTGCTGCGCGCGAGGCCGATGCGCCCGTCGATTGCGGCGAGATGCTTGCCGGCGACGGCGATGGTCGCGAAGCGGACCGTTCCCTGGGCCGCATCCTCGAACCGGACGAACTGGCTGCGCAGCGCGAAATCGGCACTGCGATCATCCTTCATCAGGCTGACCGTGCCGTCCTTCGCCGCGACCAGATAATGGTCGGGCAGCAGGATGGGGGAGAGCATCACGCTCTTGGCGCCGGCGCGGCCGGGCGATTGGCGGAACTGGGTCTGGGCGAGCGCGGGATTGCCCGCGATCAGGTCGGTGCCCTGATGCGCCAGCAGCGCCTTGGGATCGGCAGCCGAGACGAACCGTTCCGGCATCGCGCCATTGCCCACGGGCACGCCGAAGTCCGGGGTGCCGTCGGCCTGGAAATAGAGGCGCTGGACGCGGGTGTGGCGGTCGGGGTTGAACAGCGGGTCGCCCTGGATCGCCTCATAGTCGCGGCCATGATAGACGAGGATGTCGCGGCCCTTCTCGTCCACGGTGAAGCTGTTGTGGCCGGGGCCATAAACGCTGGTTTCGGTGCAGGTCTTGAACACCGGCTGGGGCGACTTGGTCCAGCTCTTGGGATCGAGCAGGTCGGCATTCTCGTCGGCGGTCAGCATACCCAGGCAGTAGCGCGCGTCGGTGGCGCTGGCCGAATAGGTCATGAACAGGCGGCCATTGCGATGCAGGACGGCGGGGGCTTCGGCCACCTTGTAGCCGCGCACTTCCCAGTCGAGCGTCGGCACAGTCAGGCGGGTCGCCTTCCCGGCCAGCTTCAGTGGCGATTCTAGCTTGGCGATGTAAAGGTTGCTGTTGGTGTTGATGCCCGGTTCCTTCTGGGCCCAGGCGAAATAGCGCACGCCCTTGTGGACGAAGCTGGTGGAATCGAGGTTGAAACTGTCCCAGGGGGCCTGGAACTCACCCAGCACGCTCCATTTGCCGGTCATCGGATCGGCGCCGTCGCACACCACGGCATAGGTGCGGATGCGGAACACATCGTCGCCACCGCCGCTCGGGCCGGCGGCGAAATACATATACCATTTGCCGTCGATCTGGTGGAGTTCGGGCGCCCAGATGAAGCCGGAGCGCGGGCCGCTTGCCTCATGGCGCCACAGCACCGCTTCCTGCGCAGTGGCAAGGCCAGCCAGCGTCTTGGAGCGGCGCAGCACCAGCCGGTCATATTCGGGTACCGATCCGGTCATGTAATAATAGCCGTCATCATGCAGGAAGACCTGCGCGTCGGCGCGCTGCTTGACCAGCGGATTGACCGGCACCGGGGCCGTAACGGCCGGAGCGGCGGCACCGGCGCGGGCGGCGATCGGCGCGGCCGACAAGGCGGCAGTGCTGGCAAGGAAGCCACGGCGGGACAGGGCGAAATTCATTCTTCTCTCTCCTGATGCCGCGGCGGGACGCGGCGATAGTCAGACAATTGGATCAATAATCGGCAACGGGCCAGCCGTCAGCCCCCCAGTGCACCGGCGCAATGCGCAGGGTCGGGGCGCCGTTCGCCTGTTTGTCATAGGCATGGTAGACGACATAGTCCTTGCCATCGCGATCATGCAGCCAGCCGGCATGGCCGGGGCCACGGAAACGCTGCTGTTCCTGCAGGTCGGCGCGCAGGAAGATGCTGCCGCCGCCTTCCATCAGCGGGCTGCCGTCCTTGCCCAGATAAGGGCCGGTGATCGCCTTCGAACGGCCGATCACGGTGTAATAGGTGCTGTTCACGCCCTTGCAGCAATAGTCATAGCTGACCATCAGCCAATAATAGCCGCCATGGTCGACGATGAAGGGCGCTTCCACCGGAGCCGGGCCGCCGGCGGGGGCGGGGCGACGCGCGATCGCATAGGGCGTGGCCTTGGGATCCTTGGGCTTGCCGGTCCTGGGATCCAGCTCGAACAGCTTGATCCCGGTCCAGAAGCTGCCGAGGCTCAACCAGTGGCGGCCATCGCGGTCGATGATGAAATTGGGATCGATCGCGTTATAATCATCCTCCCTGGTCGACATGACGACCAGCCCCTCGTCGCGCCAGCCGAAATTCTTCGCCTTGGGGTCCAGTGTCGGGCTGGTGGCAAGGCCGATGGCCGAGCGGTTCGAACCGAAGGTCGAAACCGAATAATAAAGGCGATAACGGCCGTTCACGTAGGAGATGTCGGGCGCCCACATGCCGTTGCTGCCGGGGATCGCCTGCTTGGCCCAGTTGGGCAGGGTGGTGAAGACAGGCTTGCCGGCGGTCCAGTGGACAAGGTCGGGCGAGGTCCGCGCCTCGATCAGCCGGTCGCCATGGCCGGTGCTGAAGACATGATAGGTGCCGCCTTCGCGGATGATGACGGGATCATGGGTGGGGACGAGGTCGCCGGTCAGGCGGTCGTTGAGCGTGGTCGCGGGCTGCCCGGTCGGTGCCTGCGCGATCGCACTGCCGGCCAGCAGGGCAAGGCTTGCCAAGGTGATGATGGTCTGCCGCATCTGCCGGCCTCTCCCCAAATTATCGGAAACGAAAAATGGGCGGGCAGCCCCGAGGAGCCGCCCACCCAGTTGGCGAAAAGCCTTATTGCAGTTCGAGCACGACCACAGACTTGGGCGGCAGCGCGACGGTCAGCGTGCCGCCGCTGACCTGTGCGCCGGTGAAGGCGACGGGCTTGACGGTTTCGGGCGCGTCGAACGTGTTGTGCGAATTGATCGCCGACGCCGTCAGGATGCGGCCGGTGACGCTGCTGGCGCTCAGGCCATCGAGCTTCACGGTGACGGTATTGGTCTGGTTCGGGTCAAGGTTCGACAGGCCGACATGGACCTTGCCGTCCTTGCCCTTGACCGCCGAGCCGCTGACCGCCGGCATCGTGTACTGATCCTTCGCATACCAGGGCGTCTGGATGTCGATCGGCAGCACGGTGGCGTCCTGCCAGGGCTTGTACATCTCGAAGACATGATAGGTGGGCGTCAGCACCATCTTCTTGCCGTCGGTCAGGATCATCGCCTGCAGCACGTTCACCATCTGCGCGATCGCGGTCATGCGGACGCGGTCGGCATGCTTGGCGAAGATGTCGAGATGGATCGAGGCGATCAGCGCGTCGCGCAGCGTGTTCTGCTGGCGCAGGAAGCCAGGATGCGTGCCCGGATCCTGGGCATACCAGGCGCCCCATTCGTCGACCGCCAGGAAGACGCGCTTCTTGGGGTCGTACTTGTCCATGATCGCGCTGTGCTTGGTGATTAGTTCGTCCATGTGCATCGCGCCGTTGAGTGCGTCGGCCCAGCCATTTTCGTCGAAGTCGACGGCGGGTGCGCGCGGCGGCCAGCCACCGGCGGGATGGACATAATAATGGAGCGAGACGCCATCGAGCTTGTCGCCCGCGACGCGCATCATGGTTTCGGTCCAGTTATAGTCGTCGACATTCGCGCCGGCGGCGACCTTCATGATCTTGGTGCCGGCCGGCGCCTTGACGAAGGTGGCGTAGCGACGGGTTTCGTCGGCGGCGAATTCGGGGCGCATGTTGCCACCGCAACCCCACAGCTCGTTGCCGATGCCGAAATAGGGAACGGCCCAGGGCTCCTTATGGCCGTTCTTGGCGCGCAGTTCGGCAAGGCTGCCGGCGGGCGCGGTCATATATTCCACCCATTCGGCCATTTCCTGCGGCGTGCCGTTGCCGACATTGCCGGCGATATAGGCTTCGGCGCCGACCTGGCGCAGCAGCTCGAAGAATTCGTGCGTGCCCACGGTGTTGGGTTCGGTCACGCCGCCCCAATGGGTGTTGACTTTGACCGGGCGGTCCTTCTTCGGGCCGATGCCTTCACGCCAGTGATATTCGTCGGCGAAGCAGCCGCCGGGCCAGCGGATCACCGGCACCGACAGGTTGCGCAGTGCGGCGACGACGTCGTTGCGGAAGCCGTTGGTGTTGGGGATGGACTTGTCGTTGCCGACCCATAGGCCGCCATAGATGCCATTGCCCAGATGCTCGGCAAACTGGGTGAAGACGCGCTTGTCATAGACGGCGCCGGGCTGGTTGGCATGGATCGTCGCCGTGGTCGGCTTGCCGCCGGTCTGGGCGTGCGCGGCCGGGGCGAGCGCGGTGGCGCACAGCAGCAGCGCGGCCGTGGTACGGCGCAGGGCTTTCAACATTCCTCTCTCCTCTCGAATGTCAGTCGTGAAATGCGTCGGTGGTTTCCCGCTTGCCGCGCAGGAAGGCGTCGGCAACCAGGCGCAGCGGGTCGGTGTCGACATCGCTGCGGCCGCCGCGGATCAATGTGGCGAAGCGGCTGTAGAGGCCGGCATATTCGATATCCTCGCCATGTTCGGTGCCGCTGGGCAGCGACAGAACGGCGCCGCCATGGCTGAGCTTCAAGGGGCCGGCATCGGTCTCGACGATGATGTCCCAGCTTTGTGGGCCGGTCTGGCGCCAGTCGAGATCCATATGGATTTCGGCGCCGGCGGTGTCGCGAAACAGGATGTCGGCGGCGATCGGCGCTGCGCGGTTTTCCGGCAGCACCAGGGTCGCGTCCTTCAGGAAGAAGGGGCGCGGCAGGATATGGGTCGCGATCGACAGGGCGTTGATGCCGGGATCGAACACGCCGAGGCCACCGGGCTGCCAGATCCAGGCCTGGCCCGGATGCCAGACGCGGACATCCTCACGCCAGATGATCGACACCTTGTCGATCCGACGCTCGGCGAGCCAGGCGCGGGCCGGAGCGACGCCGGCGGCAAAGCGCGAATGCCAGGCCGCGAACAGGCTGGCCCCGACCTTGTCGGCACGGGCGCTGAGCGCGGCCACTTCGGCCAGGGTCGCGCCGGGCGGCTTTTCCAGGAAGACATGGATGCCCTTGGCCAGGGCCTGCGCCGCCAGGTCGTAACGGACCTGGGGCGGGGTGCAGAGCGCGACCGCATCGACGGCCGGACCCTGTTCCAGCAATTCGTCCAGGCTGGCATGGTGCGGCACGTCGTCCAGCCCGGCGTCATGCGGGCTGACCGTCGCGGCAAGACTGAACGCGCTGTTCCCACGGATGGCGGGGACATGCTGGTCGCGTGCAATCTTGCCGATGCCGATGATCGCGATGCGGATCGGGTCCATCGCTTCAGAGCGCCTGTACGGTCACTTCGACAGGCTCGGCGCGCTTGAGCGCATTGCGCACCGGCAGGGTGAAGGGCGCAGCGATGATTTCGAACACGTCGCCTTCCTGCGTCTGCACGCCGTCGCTGAAGGACAGGGTGGCGGTGCCGAAGAAATGGACATGGACGTCGCCGGGGCGGCGGAACAGGTCATATTTGAAATGATGATGTTCCAGGTTGGCGAAGCTGTGCGACATATTGCCTTCGCCCGACAGGAACGGCTTTTCCCAGATGGTCTGGCCGTTGCGCAGGATGCGGCTGGTGCCCTCGATATGCTCCGGCGGCGTGCCGACCAGCAGTTCCGGGCCAAGCGAGGCCTGGCGCAGCTTGGAGTGGGCGAGCCACAGATAATTGTGGCGCTCGGTCACATGGTCGCTGAACTCGTTGGCGAGCGCGAGGCCGAGGCGATAGGGCATGCCGTCGGAGCCGATGATGTAGATGCCGGCGATTTCCGGTTCCTCGCCGCCATCCTTGGCAAAGGCGGGCATGGTGAGCGGGTCGGTCGGGCCGACGAGTTGCGAGCCGTCACCCTTGTAGAACCATTCGGGCTGCTGGCCGGTCTGGCCGGCGGCGGGCTTGCCGCCCTCCAGCCCTTCCAGGAACATGCGCATCGAATCGGTCTGCTTTTCGGCAGCGGCCGCTTCGCGGTGCATCTTGTCGCGACCTTCGGCCGAGCCAAGATGGGTGAGGCCGGTGCCGGTCAGCTGGATATGGGCGCCATCCTCATGGTCGATCGGGGCGAGCAGTTCGCCGGCCTCGAAAGCGACACCGATGTTGACAGCATCACCCTTGCCTGCGGCGACGACCGCTTCGGCCAGGCTGATCTTGCGGTCGATGGCATGCAGCGCGAGCGCGCGGATGCTGTCGAAACCGGGAACGAAATGGGCGGTGTCACCTTCGGCCGCGATCACGGACCGGACGCCGTTTTCGGCGCGGTGCTGCAACAGACGCAATGTCATGAAAAACTCTCCTCCCGCGCGCCGATCCGTGGCGCTGGTATTGGCTAGACAATCCCGCTTTGCGCCAAGCTGGCGCGCTGCCTGGAAAGGTCGGGCAATCAGCCGAATGGCGGCCGCCTTTTCCCTTTCCATCCCTTAATTACTCCGACATATTACAGGAAGATGGTAATGGCAATGATTGTCTTTTAAGAAGAGCCATGCCTGATGAGGGGCAGGCCGAGAGGAGCGTGAATGGAACAGGGGAAGCCGCCCGGAAATGGGGCAGGGGCGGACAATGGCGGAGGGGCGGCCAAGCCGACGCGCGGCCCCGGCCGCCGGCTGCATGGCGCGATCGCGCACAAGCTGGGCATGGCGATCTTGTCCGGCCAATATCAGCCCGGCGACACGCTGTCGGGCGAAGTCGCCTTTGCCGAGGAACTGGAAGTATCGCGCAGCGCCTATCGCGAGGCGATCCAGGTGCTGACCGCCAAGGGGCTGGTGGAAAGCCGGCCTAAGGCGGGCACCCGCGTGCTGCCGCGCAACCGCTGGAACCTGCTGGACCCCGAAGTGCTGGCCTGGGCCTTTGCCGGCGAACCCGACATCCAGTTCGTGCGCGACCTGTTCGAGTTGCGTGCCATCGTCGAGCCGGCAGCGGCGCGGCTGGCGGCGATGCGGCGCGACAAGGAGGATCTGCGCATCATGAAGGATGCGCTGACCGCGATGCGCCGCCATACGCTGGCGACCGAGGCAGGGCGCGCGGCCGACCGCGATTTCCACAATGCGATCCTGAACGCGACGCGCAATGATGCCTTGCTGACGCTGACTGCCAGCATCGGCGCTGCGGTCAACTGGACCACCCAGTTCAAGCAGCGCGCCCGTGCCCTGCCGCGCAACCCGATTCCCGACCATGTCCGCGTCTATGACGCGATCGCGGCGGGCGATCCGGTTGCGGCGGCCGAGGCGATGGGCGTGCTGGTCGACCTGGCGCTTGAGGATACGGCGAGCACGATGGGGCGCTGAGGGGGAGGCGCCGTAGGCTCCTAACAAACAACCTAAAGAAAAAGGCCGGAGTGGATCACCACCCCGGCCTTTTCTGTTTGGGTCCAAGCCTTACGCTCAGTGCAGTTCCGGTTCCGGCAGCGCCTGCGTCGTCTTCGATCCCCACAGGGCGTAGAAGAGGACATAGAGTTCGCAGGCGGCGGTCAGCAGGAAGCTGGTCTGCAGGCCATAATGGTCGGCCATCCAGCCCTGCACCACGACCAGTGCGCCACCGGCAATTGCCATCACCAGCAGGCCCGAACCTTCTTCGGTCAGCGGGCCGAGGCCCTTGATGCCCAGGGTGAAGATGGTCGGGAACATGATCGAGTGGAACAGGCCGACCAGGATCAGCGACCACATGGCGACCGGGCCGGTGGTGAAGACGGTGACCATCATCACGATGAAGGCACCGACCGAGAAGGCGGCGAGGACATGGCCCGCGTCGAACTTCTGCATGATCGCCGAACCGGCGAAGCGGCCGACCATCATGCCGCCCCACAGCAGCGACAGATAATTGCCGGCCTGCTCATGGGTCAGGTTGGCGATGGTGGGCTGGCTGACGAAATTGACGAACAGGTTGGCGACGCCGATTTCCGCGATCAGATAGATGAAGATCGCCGGGATGCCGAACACCAGGTTGCGGTGCGACCAGAGCGAATGCTTCTTGCGCTCTTCCTTGGCGAGGCGCGAGGTCGCGCTGCCCATGGCGGGCAGGGGGAAGCGGGCGATGACGAAGGCCAGCACCACCAGCACGATCGCGACCAGCACATAGGGCAGGATCACCGACTGGGCGTCGGCCAGGCGTTCGGCCTGGGTCAGGACGACTTCGCCCTGCGCCGTGCCGGCCTTCGACCGGCCGAGGATCAGATAGGCGCCGAACATCGGGGCCAGCATCGTGCCGGCCGAGTTCATCGCCTGCACCAGATTGAGGCGCGACGAGGCGGTTTCCGGCTTGCCGACGACCGCGACATAGGGGTTGGCGGCGACCTGCAGCAGGGTGATGCCGCTGGCGATCACGAACAGCATGACCAGGGTCACGCCATAGGAGGGGATGGACGCGGCGACCGTCATGCCCAGCGCGCCGGCGGCCATGATGAGCAGGCCGATCACCAGCGACTTCTGATAGCCGACCCGTTCGATCAGCTTGGCCGAGGGAATCGAGGCGACGAAATAGGCGATGAACCAGACCGATTCGATCAAGGTCGTCTGGGTATAGCTCAACTCGAACACGCTGCGCAGATGCGGCAGCAGCGTGTTGTTGATGACGGTGATGAAGCCCCACATGAAGAAGAGGCTGGCCAGCAGCGCGAGCGCGGGCCCATAACGCGTGCCGGGGTTATGCGTTGCGACCGGCGCAGCGCCTGAGGAAATCGGTCCTGCCATTCATCCTTCTCCAGTGCAGTTCCACTAGCTGACGAGACCGATCTAGGGTTGCGTCCGCTTATTTTGTCGGAGTATATCCCCCGTAACCGCCCGTCAATGGGCCTAGGTTTCACGAGAGGAAGTCCATGCGAAAGGTCGTCGATTTGAAAACAGCGCTGTCATACGCACTGGCCCTGTCGCTCGCAAGCGGCACGGCGATGGCGGCGGATGCCAGCCGCGCCCCGGCCGGCAAGCTGGCCGACGGCACCGCGATCGAGACGATCACGCTGAGCAACAGCCATGGCGTGTCGGCCAAGATCCTGAGCTATGGCGCGACGCTCCAGTCGCTGTCCGGCCCGGACAAGGACGGCAAGAGCGCCGACGTGCTGCTGGGCTATGACGATCTGGCCGGCTATGTCGACCATCCCAACTTCTTCGGCGTGACCGTGGGCCGCTATGCCAACCGCATCGCCGGCGGCAAGTTCAGCCTCGACGGCAAGGCCTATCAGCTGCCGCTCAACGACAAGGTCAATTCGCTGCATGGCGGCGGCAAGGGCTTCGACAAGCAGGTGTGGAAGGTCGTGTCGGTCAAGAGCGGGCCGGTCGCGACGCTGATACTGTCGCTGGTCAGCCCCGATGGCGATTCGGGCTATCCCGGCAAGCTGGACGTCACCGTCACCTATACGCTGGACGAGAGCGGCAATCTGGGCATCGCGTTCGACGCGAAGACCGACAAGCCGACCATCGTCAACATGACCAACCATGCGATCTTCGACCTGGGCGGCGAAGGCTCGACCGACGGCGCGCTGGGCCATGTGCTGACGATTCCGGCCAAGGCCTATACCCCGGTCGATGCCAACCTGATCCCGACCGGCGAACTGAAGCCGGTGGACGGCGGCGTGTTCGACTTCCGCAATGGTCGCCGCGTCGCCGACGGCATCCGCGATGGCCATGATGCGCAGATCATCGCGGGCCGTGGCTACGACCATAATTTCGCGCTCGACAAGGGGCTGACCAAGACGCCGGGCCTTGCCGCGCGTCTGGAAGATCCGGCATCGGGCCGCGTGCTCGAAGTGCTGACCACCGAGCCGGGCGTGCAATTCTATACCGGCAATTTCCTGGACGGCACCTTCATCGGCAAGAACAGCCATGTGTATCGCATGGGCGACGGCATCGCGCTGGAGCCGCAGAAATTCCCCGACTCGCCCAACCAGCCGAGCTTCGTTTCGGCGCGGGTCGATCCGGGCAAGCCCTATCATCATCAGATGGTCTATCGCCTGTCGGTGAAGCGCTGACATGACCGCCTGGCGCAAGATCGAACGCGGCGAGATCCGCGACACGCTGGGGGAGGGGACGCTCTGGTCCGCCCGCGAAAATGCGGTCTATTGGGTCGATATCCTGGCCCCGGCACTCAACCGGCTGTCGCTCGACGATGGCCAGGTGTCGCGCTGGGCCATGCCCGAACCGCTTGGCTGGGTGGCCGAGCGGGCGCAGGGCGGCTTCATCGGCGGTTTCCAGAGCGGCTTTGCCAGCTTCACGCTGGACCCGCTGGCGATCACCCCGATCCATGATCCTGAACCGCATCTGCCCGGCAATCGCATGAACGATGGCAAGGCGGACAAGGATGGCCGCATCTGGTGCGGCACGATGGACATGGCCGAAGGACAGGATGTCGGCGCGCTCTATCGCCTCGATCCCGATGGTTCGGTCACGGTGATGGATGATGGCTATCGCGTGCCCAATGGCCCGGCTTTCTCGGCCTGTGGCGAATATCTCTATCATAGCGATACTGGCCGCCGGATCATGTATCGCTTCCGCCGCGGCGCGGATGGCGCGATTCACGATCGCCAGCCCTTCATCACCTTCACCGAAGCCGATGGCCATCCCGACGGCATGACGGTGGATGCCGAAGGCTATTTGTGGGTGGCCCATTGGGGCGGTTCGCGGATCAGCCGCTTTTCGCCCGAGGGTAAGCTCGATCGGGCGATCGAACTGCCAGCCAAGCAGGTGACCAACATCACCTTCGCCGGTCCCGACCTCGACCGCATGTTCGTCAGTTCGGCCGCGATCGGCCTGCCCGAATCCGACTATGACGGCGCCTTTTTCGAGGTGGAGTGCGGCGTGAAGGGCCTGCCGACCAATCTGTACGGCGGCTGATACAAGCCAACGGCAGAAATAAGCCGCCGGCCTGCAAGGGCTTGGCGGCTTTTTTCATGTCCTGCGACGAGCCGTGGCAAATCGCTGTTGCAACCCCCGCGGCTACGCGCTAATGCGCAGGACAACGTTGTCACTCCCCTCTCCAAAAGGGTGGCAATGCTTCATCCCGGTCGATGGCCGGCGACTGCACGCGCTACGCTGTCGGCCGGGATGTGCCTTTTCCCTTAAAATCGCTGGAAAATCGGGCGCCGCTCAGGCGGGGCGACGCAGGCGTAATGTCGTGCGCAGGCCAGGAGCGGCATCGCCCAGCAGCAGCGCGCCATGATGCAGCCGCGCCACCGCTTCGACCAGAGACAGGCCCAGTCCCGATCCCGGCTTGGTGCGCGACGGGTCGAGTCGGCCGAAGCGCTTCATCGCCGCTTCATGCTGGTCGGCGGGAATGCCCGGCCCATTGTCACTGACGCTGATGGTGAGCGCGTCACCCGCCATCGCGGCTTCAATCGCGATACGATCGCCGCCCTCGGCATATTTCAGCGCATTCTCGATCAGATTGGCGATGGCCTGGCTCACCAGTTCGCGGTGGAGCGGGAAGGCGAGACCAACGGGCGCCGCGACATGGAGGGTGAAGCCGCTATCCTCGATCAGCGGGCCATAGACTTCGGCCAGATCCTCCAGCAGTTCGGCGATCGTCGTGTCGCGCATCCGGTCGCTGCCAAAGCCCGCCTCGGTGCGGCTGATCAGCAGGGCGGTCGAGAGCATCCCCTGCAGCGTCTGCGCCTCGCGATGGACCTTTTCCAGCGCGTCGAGGGCCTGGTCGTCACGGGTCTGGGTGCTGGCCTGTTCGACCACCGAGAGCAGGCGGGTGACGGGCGATTTGAGGTCATGGGCCAGGCCATCGGTCATCATCCGCAACTGGCTGACCAGCGCGTCGATCCGCTCCAGCATGGCGTTGATCGACAGGCCCAGCCGATCGAAGGCGTCGCCGCTGCCGTCGGTGGCGACCCGGCGATGGAAGGCGCCGACCGCGACCGCATTGGCGGTGTCGGCGATCGCGGAGATCTGGCGCGTCAGCACCCGGCCGAGCAGGATGGCGATGATGAGGGTGAGCAGTAGGCTCATCAGGAAGGCGATGGTCAGCGCCTCCTCATAGATGCGGGTCAGTTGCAGGCTGTGGGACGTGACGATGCCGGCGAGCAGGCGGCCGCCATCGGGCAGGCGGGACGTGCTGACGCCGATCGGCTCGGGCTGTTCGCCGCCGATGCGGTACAGCTCGATCGTGCGCCAGGGTGTATTGTCGGGAATTGTCGTCGGCCAGGCGCCCAGATTGCCCGCGACGATCCGCCCCTGCGCGTCGGTCAGCAGCAGCACGATGCGCTCGCTGCGCACCGTGGGCAGGCGTCGTTCGATATCCTGCCGCAGGCCTGCCGCCCCGCGCTCCCGCGCGACCCGCAGCAATTCGTCGCGCAGGTCATGGACGGCATCGCGGTCGGCGGCGACGACGGTGCGCTGGCTCGCCTGCTGCACGAACAGCAGCACGCCGCCGGTGACCAGGAACTGGCAGAGGAAGGCGAGCCCGACGAAGCGGCCGATGGTCGACCGGGCAAAGCCGCGCCAGCCGGCCGCAGCCCCGGCCCGCGCGCCCGCCTCAGCCATCGAGGCCCAGGCGATAGCCCATGCCGCGTACCGTATGCAGCAGGGGCCGGACCGATACGTCGTCCAGCTTGCGGCGCAGGCGGCTGATATGCACGTCGATCACATTGGTGCCGGGGTCGAAATGATAGTCCCACACGCCCTCCAGCAACATGGTGCGGGTGACGACCTGGTCGGGGTGGCGCAGGAAGAATTCGAGCAGGCGAAATTCACGCGGTTGCAGGTCGATCGCCTTGCCGGCGCGCTTCACCCGGCGGGCGAGCAGGTCCATGTCGAGATCATCATAGCGCAGGCTGGTGACGACCGCAGCATTGCCGCCGGCTTTGCGCAACAGCAACTGCACGCGCGCCAGCAGTTCGGCAAAGGCGAAGGGCTTGGTCAGATAATCGTCGGAGCCGCTGGTGAGCCCCTCGACCCGATCCTCGGGCGTGCCGAGCGCGGAGAGGAAGATGACCGGGGTTTCGATGCTGGCGGCACGCAGCGCCTTCAGCATCGCCATGCCGTCCATCGCCGGCATCATCCGGTCGAGGATGATCGCGCCATAGCTGCCGTCGCTGGCGAGGAACAGGCCGTCACGGCCATTGTCGGCCTGATCGACGGTGAAGCCCGCCTCGGTCATGCCCTTGACGATATAGGCGGCGGTGGCGGCATCATCCTCCACCACCAGAATCTTGTGGCTCATGCGCGCGGCCCCCTAATCTGGCGAACGGTCGAGCGCTACCATGCGGACGGCCTCCTGATGCCGCAAGCCCAATATGAGATGGGCGTTGCCATGCTGGCTGAGATAGGCATTGGCCTGGTCCAGCGAGGCGATCGGCGTGCCGTCGATACGGATGAGGTCGTCGCCCACGGCGATGCCGGCGCGGGCTGCCGGGCCGCTCGATTCCATGCTGGTGACGACCAGGCCGGTGCCGGCCGGCTCTGCATTTTCCAGCGTCAATCCGGGTAGCAATTGGGCGCTGGCGCCCGACACGCTGCCATGATCCTCCGCATCGCGGCGGACATGCAGGAAGAAGGCGCCGCTCATCAACGCCGCACACAGCGCCAGGCCGATCAGCAGGCGGCTGGTTGCGGTCTTGTCTATGCGCGGGGCCTCCATGTTCCTGGCCATGTCCTGAGCTGTCTTTGCGGGTAGAATGGGCGAGGCGGGGTTGCGTGTCATGTTACACTTTGTTCATGCCGGGGACCGCCGCAGCCGGTGCCACCGAGACGCGACCCGACCGTTCCAGCTTGCCCCATCCCACGACCCAGCCGCCAATGGCCGATGCGATCGCGCGGACGACGACCCAATACATGATCTGACGATAGACGAAGCGCTGGGCGACCAGCAGATGGGCGGGGTAGCGCACCTTGTTGCCGTCCAGCCGATAAGCCATCCAGCCACAGGCGATGTCGATGCCGGTGAACACCAGCCAATAGAGCGCCATGGTCGCGACGTCGCCGCTGGTCTGTGCCCAGCCATGCTGCTGCACGCGCAGGATCGTGCCGGCGATCGACAGCAGCAGCGCCAGATCGATCAGCGGCGAGATGGCGGCGAAGGCGATCTGGAACAGCCAGGCCTGCGGCATGCCGACCAGCGCGAGGCCGGTGGGCTTGCGGCTGCGCAGGATGGCGGCATGCTTCCACAGACATTGCAGCGTGCCGAACGCCCAGCGATAGCGCTGCTTCGAC
This sequence comes from Sphingobium sp. SG1, assembly GCF_057063145.1. Classification (NCBI taxonomy): domain Bacteria; kingdom Pseudomonadati; phylum Pseudomonadota; class Alphaproteobacteria; order Sphingomonadales; family Sphingobiaceae; genus Sphingobium; species Sphingobium sp. SG1. The sequence goes on from NZ_JBVVOJ010000004.1 coordinate 241,674, forward strand.
AGCGCCTTGAAGCTTTCGGGCGCCTCGGTCCAGGCGACGGCCTCGGGATCGAAGGTGACGCGCCATCCGGCGCGCTGGATCGCGATGGTCAGATCCTGATCCTCGGCCAGCGTGTCTTCGGGATAGCCGCCCACGGCATCCAGCGCCGCCCGGCGCCAGGCACCGACGGCGCCGGGCACCACGGTCATGGCGTCGAAGCCGGCGAGCGCGCGCCGCTCCAGATTCTGCGCAGTAATATATTCCAGCGCCTGCCAGCGGGTGACGAGATTGACCCGGTTGCCGACACGGGCGTCACCGGCCACCGCGCCGATCGCCGGATCGGCGAACCAGCGCGCCAGCCGCGTGATCGTCAGCGGCTCGAACTGGGTGTCGGCGTCGAGCGCGATCAATATCTCGCCGGTCGCCTCCGTCAGGGCGCGGTTGAGCGCCGCCGCCTTGCCGCCATTTTGCAAGGTTAGCAGGGTGACGCGCGGATCGTCGGCAAAGGCGCGGGCGACGATGGCGCTGGTCTCGTCCTTCGACCCGTCGTCGGCGACGATCAGCTGCAATGCGGGATAGTCGCTGGCCAGCACGCGGCGCACCGACGCCTCGATCACCCGTGCTTCATTATAGGCCGGGATGATGACCGAGACGGTCGGCTGATAGATGGGCGGCGCCGGCCGGTCGCGGCGGGTCTGGAACCAGGCGAGGAAGGTCATCAGCAGGGCGCGGGCGATGCCGAGCGAGATGGCGACATAGAAGATCCAGCCGAGCAGGGCAGAGATGACGGCGAGCGTGATGAACATGCCGACATCGACGCGCACGGCGGTCAAGTCGCCGGCACGGACCGGCGGCATCGCCGCTTCGCGCGACAGGCCGGCAAGGCGCGAGACCGGTACGAAGCGATAGCCTTCCTTCTGCAAGGTCGTGATGATCTGCGGCAGGGCGGCGACCGTCTGCGACCGTTCGCCACCGCCATCATGCAGCAGGATGATATTCCCGGACCGCTCGGCATCGGCGGCATGGACCTGGTCGATCACCTGGCGGACGATCGTATCGGTGCCCGGCCGCTGCCAGTCATTGGGATCGACGTGCAGGCCGACGACGGTATAGCCCGCCTTCTGCGCTGCCAGTGCCGGCCCCAGTTCGTCCGCCGTCGTCGGTTCGGCGTCGCCGAAATAGGGCGCGCGGAACAGCTTCATGCTGCGCCCGGTATAGGCCTGGACCAGCCGCTGGGTGGCGTTGAGTTCCAGCCGGGTGCTCTCGTCCGACCAGGTGGCGAGGTTGGGATGGCTGTAGCTATGGTTGCCGATCTCGTCGCCGTCGGCGACGATCCGCTGCAACAGGCCGGGATGCTCCAGCGCATTCTCGCCGATGACGAAGAAGGTGCCGGGCACATGATGCTGTTCCAGCACCGACAGGATCTTGGGCGTCCAGGTCGCGTCCGGGCCGTCGTCGAAGGTCAGCGCCAGCATCTTGGGTTGGGCGCCGCCGGTCCGCCGCACCTGATAGGGGGTGGGCAGGACATGATAGGTTTCGCGCAGGATGGTGCCCTGCGGGCCGAAGGCGATCGATCGGCTACCATCGGTCGGCGTTGCGGTGATGCGCAATATCTCGCCCGATCCCTCGACATCGGTGTCGAGCTTGCTCGCGACCTGGCGCAGGTCGGGCCGGCTGCCGTTGCGGAAGGCGGTGAGGTCGGACCAGATGCCCGGATCCTCGCTGCCCAGCCGCCACAGCGCCACGCCCTGGATGCCCAGACGGCGCAGCGCCTGCAACTCGTTCCAGCTGGCGGCGGCATCAAGCATCCAGACCTGATGGCGATGGCCGTCATCATCATAGGCGAAGCCGGCATTGCCGCTGGCGGGATCGAAGCTGACCGGGGCGTCGCTGTCATGGGCGGCGAGCCATGCCTCGTCCAGCGACAGGGCGTCGGCGCCGCCATCATGCCAGTCATAGCCATAGCTGCCGAGCGCGACGATGATGCGATCGCGGCCGATGCGGCGGCTGGCATCCTCGACTGCGCGGGCGAACCAGTCCTGCGCGGCGATCGGGCCGGGGGTGCCGCCCTGCCAATGCTGGTCATAAGCCATGAAGATGACATGGTCGGCAATTTGGCCAAGGCGGGCGAGCGGCCATTCCTCGCCGGCGGGGGCGGTCACCGCCAGCTTGGCGCGGGCGGGCAGGTCGCTGCGCAACTGACGCAGGAAATGGAGATAGGCGGGCAGCGCGCCGGACGGCAGCGATTCAAAGTCCATCACCAGCCCGGCATCATGATGCGCCGCGACCGAGGCGGCGAGCCGCTGGGCGAGTTGGCGGCTGGCGGCAGGATTGGCGAGCAGGCGGGCGGTGCCGGCGCCGTTCCAGCCATGGGCATCCAGATTCTGGACCATCGGCAGCAGCTTGGGCGGTCGGCCCATGCTGGCGATCATCTGGTCGAGGCGCGGGTCGGCATGGAAACGGGGCGCGGGATCGCTGCCGGGCACGGTCACCAGCGCGGGCACGACCCAGTCGAGCTGGCCGACATGACGGCGCAGCGAGGCAATGCTGCTTTCGTCATCGGGGACATAGAAGCCGACATTGAGCGGACGGGCCTGTGCGACATGGCCGGGCCAGCGCGGCAGCCATTTGGACAGGTCATGGCGCAGCCGCGACATGCCGGTCAGATGCGCGGCGCGTGGCTGGGGCAAAGGCAGCGCCAGATCGCCTTCCGACGGGACGGCGATCAGCGTCGTCGCAAAGGCGATGGTGGCGGCGATGATGGCGCACAGCAGGGCGGCGAGGGCGCGCCGCGCCCAGATGCCGCGCCGGCCGGTGGGATCGAAGAAAATGGGTCTGGTCATGGCCTGTGGTCCGCGCGTCGCTACTCCTCTGCGACGATGACGCGGCAATAGGCCGGCCCGGCTTCCCGCCGGATGATCCCATCATGAAATCTTGGTCATGAACCTTATCGCGCGGTCCAGCGATCAGCGAGGCGCACCGGCTTCCACAGGTCGGGGCCCATCAACAGCAGCGCCATCCCGCCGCTGGCACAAAGAAAGGCCAGCGCGGCGAGCGATAATTGGCCGATGGTGACCGCTGGATGGCCATGGGCGAGCGCAGCCAAGGCGCGCCCTTCGGGCCAGAGCGTGGCCAGCAAGGCGAGGCCGAGCAGGCGCAGGCCGATCTTCAAGGTCCAGCGTGGACGCCAATTATGCATCACGTGCCGCCTCCGTTGCGGCGGCATCGCAATTAAGCGGACGGGCATAGGGATGCGAGACAGGGAACCGGCAGATTGCGTAGGGATTTCATAGCATTTGAAGCTGATGCAGGCCGCCTGGGCCGGAATCATATGCGAATCCTATGCCAGGGAGGGCAGACCCCTATGGTTTTCAAATGGCCTTTCATGGCATGGCGGCCCGATAGAAAGACGAAGGGCACGCATAGATGACTGAACAGGGGGATCCGGCCGGAGGCCAGGATCGCACGCCGCATGGCCGACCGGCTGCGCTTGCGCTCGGTGCGCTGGGCGTGGTGTTCGGCGACATCGGCACCTCGCCGCTCTATGCGCTCAAGGAAAGCTTCGTCGGCCATCACCCGCTGGCGGTCGATCCGTTGCATATCTATGGCGTCCTCTCGCTGATCTTCTGGACGATGACGCTGATCGTCACCGTCAAATATGTGTTCATCGTCATGCGCGCCGACAATGATGGCGAAGGCGGCAGCATGGCGCTGCTGGCGCTGATCGGCCGGCGGCTGGGCGAGACCCGCTGGACCCCGGCGATCGCGATGCTGGGGGTGCTGGCGACCGCACTCTTCTATGGCGACGCGATCATCACGCCGGCCATTTCGGTGCTCTCGGCGGTCGAGGGCTTGACCATCGTGCAGGCGAGCCTGGCGGATATGGTGCTGCCGATCGCGATCGTCATCCTGATCGCGCTATTCCTGATCCAGCGCTTTGGCACGGCGATGGTCGGCATGGCCTTTGGCCCGATCATGGCGATCTATTTCATCACGCTCGCCGCGCTCGGCGTCGCGAATATCGTGCAGCACCCCGAAATCATCGGCATCGTTAATCCGCTCTGGGCCATCCGCTTCTTCGCGATCGACCCCAGGCTCGCCTTCCTGGCGCTCGGCTCGGTGGTGCTGGCGGTGACCGGGGCGGAGGCGCTCTATGCCGATATGGGCCATTTCGGGCGCAAGGCGATCAGCATCGCCTGGCTCTATGCCGCCTTTCCCTGCCTGATGCTCAACTATCTGGGGCAGGGGGCGCTGCTGCTCGACAATCCGGCGGCGGCACAAAATCCCTTCTTCCTGATGGCGCCGGACTGGGCGCGTCTGCCGCTGGTGATCCTGGCCACCATGGCGACGATCATCGCCAGCCAGGCGGTGATCTCCGGGGCCTTCTCCGTCACGCAACAGGCGGTGCAGCTTGGTTTCCTGCCGCGCCTGCGCATCCTGCACACCAGCGCGTCGGCGGCGGGACAGATCTATGTGCCGCTCATCAACTGGCTGCTGCTGATCTTCGTCATCCTGCTGGTGCTGGGCTTTGGCAACAGCAGCAACCTGGCCGCCGCCTATGGCATCGCGGTGACCGGCACGATGGTCATCACCGCCTGCATGCTGGGCGTGCTGACCTTCAGCGTATGGCGCTGGCCGCTGTCGGCGGCGGCGGGCGTCACCGGCTTGTTCCTGATCATCGACGGCGCCTATTTCGCGTCGAACGTGACCAAGATCCCCGATGGCGGATGGTTCCCGCTGCTGGTCGCGGCGGTGGTCTTCACCGTGCTGACCACCTGGGCGACCGGGCGGCGGATCATGCGCCATTATCTGCGCGAAGGGGCGATGGAGCTGGACCTGTTCGTGCGATCGACGCTGGCTTCGCTCAAACGCGTGCCGGGGACGGCGATCTTCCTCTCCTCCACCACCGACGGCGTGCCGCCGGCGCTGCTGCACAATGTGAAGCATAACAAGGTGCTGCACGAACGGGTCATCATCCTGACCGTGCGCACCCAGGGCGTGCCGCATCTGCCGTTGCAGGGGCGCACGACGGTGGAGGATCATGGATCGGGTTTCTACCGGCTGATCCTGCGCCATGGCTTCATGGAGGATGTCGACATTCCGGCGGCGATGAAGTCGGTCCATGACTGTGGCGGGCCGATCAGCGTCAAGGACACCAGCTATTTCCTCAGCCGCCAGACGCTGATCCCGTCGGAACGGCCGGGCATGGCGATGTGGCGCGAAAAGCTGTTCGCCTGGATGATCCGCAATGCCGAAAGCCCGATGGCCTTCTTCAACCTGCCGACCAACCGCGTCGTCGAGCTGGGGTCGCAGATCGAGATCTAAGGCTTTCCTCGTTGCCGTCATCCTGACGAAAGTCAGGATCCATTCGGCGCTACGGCTGTGAGGAAGCTCTGAATGGATCCCGGATCAAGTCCGGGATGACGATCGGAGAGAAGTCAGTCCGTACCCTGTTTCAGGCGGTAGCCGATCCCCAGTTCGTTGCTGATGATCTGGGGCCGCTGCGGGTCGGCCTCCAGCTTCTGGCGCAGACCGCGCACCAGCACGCGCAGATATTCGACATGATGGGCATGTTCGTTGGGCCAGACATGGTCCATGATCTGCTTGTGGGTGATGACCCGGCCGGGAAAGCGCGCGAGCTGCTCCAGCACGCCATATTCCTTGGGCGTCAGATGCACCTCGACCCCGCCCTTCGTGACGATATGGGCGACCAGGTCGATCGTCAGGTCGCCCGCCGTCACCTTGGTCGATCCGCCGTCGCGCGTCATCCGGTTGCGCAGCGCCACCCGCACGCGGGCAAGCAGTTCGTCGGTGTCGAACGGCTTGGTCAGATAATCGTCGGCGCCCAGGTCCAGCGCGGCGACCTTCTCATCGGTGGCGTCGCGCGCCGACACGATGATCAGCGTCGTGTCGCTTTCCTTCTTGATGATCGGCACCAGCTCCAGCCCGTCGCGATCGGGCAGGCCCAGGTCCAGCAGGGTGATGTCGGGCCGCTCGCTGCGCAGCTTGTCCAGCGCCTCGCGCGCGGTCTGCGCCTCGATCGTGGCATAGTCTGCGCGGGCGAGGGCGGCCTGGATCAGCCGGCGGATCTGCGGTTCGTCATCGACGATCAGCAGGCTGTGGCGCGGCTTCATGCGATGTCCTTTTCCATGATGTCGGTGAGGATGAGGGATTGGGGAATGTGCAGGTTGAAACAGGCGCCGGGCGGGTCGGCAACGGTGCGCGCCGATACGGTAAGTCCCATCGCCTCGGCAAAGGCCTTGACGATGGCGAGGCCAAGGCCGGTGCCGGTCTTCGACCGGTCGGAGCCTTCCAGCCGGGTGAAGGTGTCGAACACCCGCGCTTCCATGCCGGCCGGAATGCCCGGCCCCTGGTCGATCACCGACAGGCTGATGGCGTCGGGTTCGCGCAGGCTGCGCACGGTCACGGGTGTGCCGGGATCGCCATAGCGGCCGGCATTGTCGAGCAGGTTGATGAGGATGTGGTGCAGCAGCACCGGATCGACCCGGACCAGCGGAATGTCGGGCGGGATCTGCACGTCGAGCTGGCGATCGGCCAGCGCGCTGCGGCTGTCATGGGCGGCGCTGGCGACCGCATCGAACAGGTCGGTTGCCTCCGCCCGCATCGGCAGTGCGCCGGCCTCTACCCGCGCCATGTCGAGCAGATTGGCAACGAAGCGGGACAGGCGCTGGGCCTCGCCATCCAGCGTATCGATCAGTTCGGGCGAGGGATGGGTGCGCATCTCACGCGTGGCGGAGATGATGGTGGTGAGCGGCGTGCGCAGATCATGGCTGACCGAGGAAAGCAGGGCGGAGCGCAACCGATCGCGCTCGCGAATCTGCCCGGCTTCGAGCATCGCCTCCTCCAGCGCCATGCGGTCGAGCGCGATTGCGGCCTGGTCGATCAGGCTCATCAGCAGCGGGAACTGATCGGATCGGACCGGTTCGCCGGCATCCTCGCGGGCCAGGCCGATCACGGCCAGCACCGCGTCCTTGGCCGTCACTGGCAGGAACAGCCAGTCCGACGCGGTGAGGGTGGAGGAGCCGCGCCCGGCTGGCTCGCCATGCTCCATCGCCCAGCGCGCGGCGGCGCGCTCGATCTCGTCCAGCCGGTCCTCGGGCGGATAGGCAGCGCGCAATTGCGGCCCTTCATCCGACGGGATCATCAGCACGGTGCGCACGTCGAACAGCCGGGCGATCTCGGCACAGATGGCGTGGCGGATTTCCTCCAGGCTGGGGGAGGCGGTCAGCTGGCGCGAGAAGCCGGCCAGCGTTGCGTTCTGCCGCGCACTGGATTGGGCCAGCACCGACTGGGCGTGCATCCGCGCGGCAAACTGGCTGGTCACCACCGCCACGCCCAGGAAGACGAGGATGGAGATGACATTTTCCGGATTGCTGACGGTCAGCGTGCCCGTGGGCGGCAGGAAGAAGAAATTATAGGCAAGGCTGGAGGCGAGGCCGGTGGCAAGACCCGTGCGCAGGCCATGGCTGGCCGCCGCGAACATCACCGGCACCAGATAGAGCAGGGCGATATTGCCGAGGTCGATCACCTCCAGCATCAGCCGGCCGAGCAGGGTCATGCCGATCACCGCCAGCATCGACCAGACATAGCCGATCGGATCGCCCCAATGGCCGCCGCCGGCGGTGCGCGTGCGCGGCACGCTGTCCTCGCCGGGCATGACATGGACGGCGACCGGGCCGATGTCGCGCACCAGCCGGTCGACCACCGACCCATGGCGCAGCTCGAACCACCAGCTGCGCGCCGACTTGCCGATCACGATCTGGGTCGCGCGGGCGTCGGCGGCGAAACTGCGCAGCCCGTCGGCGACGCTGGGGGCGGGGATGGAGGCGGTTTCGGCGCCCAGGCGCGAGGCGAGGGCAAGCGTATCGGCCAGACGCTGCCGGTCCTCGTCCGACAGCTGCGGCCCGCGCGGCGTTTCGATATGGATGGCGGTCCATGGCGCGCGGAGCGCATCGGCCAGCCGCTTGGCGGAGCGGACCAGGCCGGCGGCGCTGGGCTGTTCGCTGACCGCCACGATCACCCGCTCACCCGCCGCGAAGCTGCCCGCCAGCGCATGGGCGCGGACATAGTCGAGCATCTGGGCATCGACCGCCTGGGCGGCGCGGCGCAGCGCCAGTTCGCGCAGTGCGGTCAGGTTCGACTTGGAAAAGAAATGGTTGAGGGCGCGGCTGGCTTCCTGCGGGATATAGACCTTGCCGTCCTTCAGCCGCTCGATCAGCTCGTCGGGCGGAATGTCCACCACTTCGATCTCGGCATGTTCCAGGATCGAATCGGGCACTGTCTCACGCACGCGGACGCGGGTGAAGGAGGCGACGACGTCGTTGAGGCTTTCGACATGCTGGATGTTGATCGTCGAATAGACGTCGATGCCGGCGGCCAGCAATTCCTCGACATCCTGATAGCGTTTGGGGTGGCGGCTGCCCGGCGCATTGCTGTGCGCGAGTTCGTCGACCAGCGCCAGTTGGGGGTGGCGCGCCAGGATTGCGTCGATATCCATCTCGCCCAGGCTGTGGCCCTGATGGTCGACGGTGCGGCGGGGGATGATCTCATGGCCATGGACCAGCGCTTCGGTCTCGCGCCGGCCATGGGTCTCCACCACGCCGACGACGACATCGACGCCTGCCTCGCGCCGCTGCCGTCCTTCGGTCAGCATCTCCCATGTCTTGCCCACCCCCGGCGCGGCGCCGAGAAAGACCTTCAGGCGGCCACGGCCTTCCTGCGCAGCTGCGCGCAGGAAGGCTTCTGGATCAGGGCGATGCTGTTCGTTCACTTGGTCCGTTTAGCGTCAATTGCATCCAGCCGTCGATTCAAGTCGAACAGATTAACGCGGGGTTCGCCGATGAAGCCCAGCAGGGGCTGCTCGACGCTCTGTTCTACCAGGCTGCGGACGCGCGCCGCATCGATCCCGCGCGCGGCGGCGACGCGATCGACCTGATAAAAAGCTGCCTCGGGGCTGATATGGGGGTCAAGCCCCGAGGCAGAGGTGGTCACCAGATCGGACGGAACAAAACGACCAGGTGTAGCAGCTTGAAGGGTCTCGACGTCGGTCTTGACGCGGTCGGCCAGCGCCTGGCTGGTCGGACCATAGTTGGAGCCGGAGGAGGCAAGGCCGTCATAGCCCTTGCCCGCCGCCGACGGACGGCTGTGGAAATAGATGTCCGAGGTGAAGGCCTGACCGATGATGGTCGAGCCGACGACCTTGCCCTGGTCCTCGACCAGGCTGCCATTGGCCTGGGACGGGAACACCGCCTGGCCGATGCCGGTCAGCGCCAGCGGGTAGGCAATGCCCAGCAGCAGGGCGAAGAGCAGCGTCATGGTCAGGGCCGGACGCAGGGCGGATTTGAAATCGGTAAACATGGATTTGTCCTTCCTCAGGCGAGGCCGAGGCCGTTGACGGCAAGGTCGATCAGCTTGATGCCCACGAACGGCGCGATCAGGCCACCCAGGCCATAGATGGCGAGGTTGCAGGCCAGCAGCGGACCGGCGCCGATCGGGCGATAGGTCACGCCCTTGAGCGCCAGCGGCACCAGACAGGGAATGATCAGCGCGTTGAAGATGATCGCCGACAGGATCGCGCTTTCCGGCGTGGCCAGACCCATGACGTTGAGGATGCCAAGGCCCGGATAGAGCGCCACGAACATGGCCGGGATGATCGCGAAATATTTGGCCACGTCATTGGCGACCGAGAAGGTCGTGAGCGCGCCGCGCGTCATCAGCAACTGCTTGCCCAGGCCCACCACCTCGATCAGCTTGGTCGGATCGCTGTCCAGGTCGACCATGTTGCCGGCTTCGCGGGCAGCCTGGGTGCCGGTGTTCATGGCAACGCCGACATCGGCCTGCGCCAGGGCAGGGGCGTCGTTGGTGCCGTCGCCGCACATCGCGACCAGGCGACCGCCTTGCTGTTCCTTGCGGATCAGGGCCAGCTTGTCCTCCGGCGTTGCTTGCGCCAGGAAGTCGTCGACCCCGGCCTCGGCCGCGATGCTGGCGGCGGTCAGCGGGTTGTCGCCGGTGATCATCACCGTACGGATGCCCATCTGGCGCAGTTCACCGAACCGTTCCCGGATGCCGGCCTTGACGATATCCTTGAGGAAGATCGCGCCCAGCAGCTTGCCGTCCTTGGCCACCGCCAGCGGGGTGCCGCCGGCACGGGCGATCTCGTCGGTGATACGGCGCAGTTCGTTGGCGACCGGGGTGGAACCCAGGCCCGGATTGGCCTTCAGCACCGAATCCACCGCCCCCTTCTGGATCGTCGATCCATCGATGGTGACGCCGGAAATCCGGGTCTGGGCGGTGAAGGGAATGATCTCCGCATTGGCGGGCAGGGCGTCTACCGACTGGTTGAAGCCTTCGCGGGCCAGCAGCACGATCGAACGGCCCTCGGGCGTCTCGTCGGCCAGGCTGGCGAGCAGCGCGGCTTGTGCGAGCTGGGCCGGGGTGGCACCGCCGACCGGACGGAATTCGGTCGCCTGACGATCACCCACGGTGATGGTGCCGGTCTTGTCCAGCAGCAGCACGTCGATGTCGCCCGCCGCCTCGACCGCGCGGCCCGACTTGGCGAGCACATTGAAGCGCACCAGACGGTCCATGCCGGCAATGCCGATCGCCGACAGAAGGGCAGCGATGGTGGTCGGGATCAGGGTGATCAGCAAGGCCGCCAGGATCGCCACCGGAATGGCGCCGCCGGCATAGCTGGCGAAGCTGGGGATGGTGCCGACCGCGATCAGGAAGATGATGGTCAGGCCCACCAGCAACAGGGTGAGGGCGATCTCGTTCGGCGTCTTCTGCCGCTCCGCACCCTCGACCAGCGCGATCATGCGATCGAGAAAGCCCTGGCCGGGATTGACGGTGACGCGGACGCGGATCTCGTCGGAAATGACGCGGGTGCCCGCCGTCACGGCCGAACGGTCGCCGCCCGCCTCGCGGATCACCGGCGCGGATTCGCCGGTAATGGCCGCTTCGTTGACGGAGGCGACGCCGGAGACGACCTCGCCATCGGACGGGATCAGGTCGCCGGTCTGGACCAGCACTACGTCGCCCAGCTTCAGCGCACTGGCGGCGACATTTTCAAAGACGTCGCCATTGCCCTTCAGCCGCTTGGCGGTCAGGTCCGCCTTGGTCGCGCGCAGCGAGGCGGCCTGCGCCTTGCCACGGCCTTCTGCCAGCGCCTCGGCAAAGGTGCCGAAGAGGACCGTGAGCCAGAGCCAGATCACCAACTGCAGCTTGAAGCCGACGGCCAGGCTGTCCTGCCCGACAAGGAGCAGGACGGTCAGCAGGACCGCGACGATCGCGGTGGTGAACATCACCGGGTTGCGGATCAGTTCCTTGGGATTGAGTTTGCGGAAGGCGTCGCCGATCGCCGGAACGATCAGGTCCGCCGTGAAGAGCGATTTTTGTTCGGATTTGTTGGAGGATCGGGCCATGTGCATGGATCCTTAGAAAAGCTGGCCACGGATCATCGCGAGATGATCGGCGATGGGGCCAAGGGCGAGGCTGGGCAGGAAGGTCAGGCCGCCCACGATCAGCACGATGCCGACCAGCAGACCGGTCCACAGCGCCCCGGTGGTGGGGAAGCTGCCGGCGGTTTCGGGCGTATATTTCTTCGCGGCCAGGCTGCCTGCGATGGCCAGCATGGGAATGATGATGAAGAAGCGGCCGATCCACATCGCGACGCCCAGCATCCCGTTATAAAAGGGGCTGTTGGCCGACAGACCGGCAAAGGCCGAGCCATTGTTGCCGACGGCGCTGGTGAAGGCGTAGAGGATCTCGCTGAAGCCATGCGGTCCCTTGTTGAGCGGCCCGGCCAGGCCCGCGTTGGTGACGCTGGCGATGGCGGTGAAGCCCAGGATGATCAAAGGCAGCACGGCGATGGCGAGCACGGCCAGCTTGACTTCGCGGCTCTCGATCTTCTTGCCGACATATTCCGGCGTGCGGCCGACCATCAGGCCCGCGACAAACACGGCCAGGATGGCGAACAGCAGGAAGCCGTAGATGCCTGCGCCGACGCCGCCGATCACGACTTCGCCCAACTGGATGTTGAACAGTGGGATCATGCCGCCCAGTGCGGTGAAGCTGTCATGCATGGCGTTGACCGCGCCGCAGCTTGCCGCCGTGGTGACGACTGCGAAGAGGGAAGAGGCAGCCATGCCGAAGCGGACTTCCTTGCCTTCCATATTGCCACCGGCGACGCCCAGATTGTGGAGCACTGGATTGCCGGCCGCTTCCTGCCAATAGGTGACGGTGACGCCGGCGAGGAAGATGACCAGCATGGCGGCGAGGATGGCCCAGCCCTGGCGCGGGTTGCCGACGGCCTTGCCGAAGGTCCAGGTCAGGCCAAAGCCGATCACGAAGATCGACAGCATCTGCACCAGATTGGTGAGCGCGGTCGGATTCTCGAAGGGATGGGCGCTGTTGGCGTTGAAGAAGCCGCCACCATTGGTGCCCAGCATCTTGATCGCTTCCTGGCTGGCGACGGGGCCAAGCGCCAGGGTCTGCTTGACGCCTTCCAGCGTGGTCACGTCGACCGACCCGGCCAGCGTCTGCGGCACGCCGCTCGCGATCAGGAACAGGGCATAGACGATGCAGATCGGCAGCAGCAGATAGATGGTCACGCGGGTGACGTCGGCCCAGAAATTGCCGATCGTCGATGCGCTGCGCCGGGCAAAGCCACGGAACAGGGCGAAGGCGAGGGCAATGCCGGTGGCGGCCGACAGGAAATTGTGGATGGTGAGGCCTAGCATTTGGGCCAGGTTCGACATGGTCGACTCGCCCGAATAGCTTTGCCAGTTGGTGTTGGTGGTGAAGCTGACCGCCGTGTTGAAGGCGAGGTCGCTGCTGGTGCCGGCAAAGCCCTGAGGATTGAGCGGCAGCAGCCCCTGCAGGCGCAGCACCGCATAGGTGAAGAGCAGCAGCGCGACGTTGAAAATCAGCATATGGGCCGCGTAGCGGCGCCAGCTCTGCTCGGCGTCGGGATCGATCCCCGACAATTTGTAGAAGCCCCGCTCGACCGGGCCGAATACGGCATGAAGCGGGGTGCGGCGGCCTTCATAAAGGGCGAACAGCCACAGGCCCATCGGTTTGGTGAGCGCCAGCAAGATGCCGACAAAGGCTGCGATCAGCAGCCATCCCTGGAAGGTCATGTGCGGCCCCCCTTAAAAGCGTTCAGGCCGTGCGAGCACGGCGACGAGATAGACGAGAAGCCCGGCGGCGGTGATCGCCGCGAGCCAGAGGTCGATGGTCATGGCATCCCTCCTTCAGGCGTCGCCGCACAGCCGGACATAGCCGATGCTAGCCGCCGTGAGCGCCAGGATGATGCCGATCCACAAGAGATCCTGCATGGGGGTAACTCCCGCATCACGCCCGCCGCGGGAGGCGGACCGGGTCGTTAGCGAGCGCCCGATTAGGCCCCTCTTCCGTTTGAATGCGAGACGCGGGCCGGGGCGGCTGCATAGTATTTGCGTATGATTTTCCGAAGGGGCCGGGATGGATAGCTTTTCTACCGCGACGGCCAGCATTGCTTGGGGGACGATTCTCTATACCATCGGTAGATAAGCCGCCCGAGTCGGCAGAGAGGACGCATATATGGCCTATCAGGATCAGGACGGACCGTTGACGCGCCTGCGCGAACGGCTGGCGCAGGCCCTTTTCAGGGAACCTGCCGTCGTGCTGTTCGAGCGCGATGCCGATGACCGTAATGCTCCGGGGTCGCGTGTCGATCGCGAACGCCAGCCACAGGATGCCTGCGCCTGATCGGGGAAACCCTGTGTTTCCAGGGCGAAAGTCCAACGCCTCTTCGCAGCGGCGGAACATCCGCTAGATAGATTTCCAACAGCATGGCGCGCTGATCGCGTCATCGCCTAGAAGGAGATCCAGATGGCCACCAGCCCGCGCGAAGTTACCCGTCCCGTCGATCCGCTGATCCTGGAGCGCTGGTCGCCCCGCGCCTTTGACGGCTCCGCCATTCCCCAGGCCGATATCGACACGCTGTTCGATGCAGCCCGCTGGGCGCCCTCAGCGTTCAATTACCAGCCCTGGCGCTTCCTCTATGCCCATCGCGACAGCGCCGACTGGGCGCGCTTTCTCGACCTGCTCTTCCCCTTCAACCAGGGTTGGGTGCAGCATGCCGGCGTGCTCGCCTTCGTCCTGTCCGACACGCTGATGGCGGCGCCGGGATCGGAAGATTACAAGCCCTCGCACAGTCACAGCTTCGATGCGGGCGCCGCCTGGGCGACGCTGGCGCTGCAGGCGACGCGGCTTGGCTATCATACCCATGCGATGACCGGCGTCGATTTCGACAAGGCCCGCGCCGAACTGGCCGTGCCGGAGCGGTTCCGGATCGAGGCGGCGATCGCGATCGGGCGGCAGGGCGACAAGGCCAGCCTGCCCGAAGCGCTGCAGGCGCGCGAGGCGCCGAGCGGCCGGCATGAGATCGAGACATTTGCCCATCAGGGCAATTTCATCGTCTGACAAAAAGGGCGGCGTTTGGGAAAACGCCGCCTCTTTTTTGCATCAGGTGGTGGTCCAGCCGCCGCCCAAAGCGCGGAACAGGTCGACCTGGGCAAAGGCGACGGCGCGATTGGCGGTTGCCAGGTCCGCGTCGGCCGATGCCTGGGTGCGCAGCGCGTCGAGCACGGTCAGGAAGTCGATCTGCCCCTCGCGCTGGCGTGCCAGGCTGATCCGCGCAGCCCGTGCGGCCTCATCCCGCGCCGATTGCAGCGTCGCCCGCCGCTCCAGCGCATTGGCATAGCTGGACAGCGCCGTCTCGGTTTCCTCCAGCGCCTGGAGCACCGTGCCGTCAAAAGCGGCGAGCGAGGCGTCGCCATCCGCCTTGGCTGCCGCGATCTTCGCGCGATTGGCTTCCTGATTGGGGAAGGCCCAGCTGATCAACGGCCCCAGTAGGAAGTTGAGCGGCCCGGCACCGAACAGATTGCCGCCGCCGACCGCCGTGGTGCCGATCGATCCGCCCAGCGTGATGCGCGGATAGAGATCAGCCGTCGCGACACCGACCCGCGCAGTGTCGGCCGCCAGCCGCCGTTCGGCCGCGCGCACGTCCGGCCGCCGCGCCAGCAGTGCCTGGCCGTCGCCGACCGGGATCGGCTGTGTCACATTCGGTGTCACGGTCGCGTTCTGGACGGATGCGGGCAACTCCTGCGGCGTCCGGCCGGTCAGCGTCGCCAGCCGGAACAGGGCGGCATTGCGATCGGCGACCAGATTAGGGATCAGCGCCTGCTGCTGTTCGCGCAGGGTGGTGACCCGGATCACGTCCAGCCGGTCGGACCGGCCGGCGTCGAAGCGGGCGCTGGTGATGCGGATCGACTTGTCGAGCAGGTCGACCGTCTCCTTCGCGACGGCAAGCCGCTGGGCCGAGGCGGTGGCGTCGACATAGGCGCGCACCGTATCGGCCACCACCGCGACGCGGACGGCATCGGCATCGGCCTCAGCCGCGCCGACATCGCCGCGCGCTGCTTCTATGCTGCGCTTTACTCGGCCGAACAGGTCGACCTCATAGGCGACGTCCAGCCCCATATCGACGGTCCAGTTTTCCCGGTCCATGCCGGGCAGTGTCTGGGCCTGCGATACCCGGCCATAGGTCGGGGAGCCGCTGATGTTGGTGCTGGGCAACCGGTCGGACCGGGCGCCGCGCAACTGGGCGCGGGCGCGTTCCAGCCGGGCGACGGCGACGC
Source organism: Sphingobium sp. SG1 (assembly GCF_057063145.1). Taxonomy (NCBI): domain Bacteria; kingdom Pseudomonadati; phylum Pseudomonadota; class Alphaproteobacteria; order Sphingomonadales; family Sphingobiaceae; genus Sphingobium; species Sphingobium sp. SG1. The sequence goes on from NZ_JBVVOJ010000004.1 coordinate 257,354, forward strand.
GGATGTCGGTATTGGCCTTCAGCGCATCGCCGACCAGCCCGTCGAGCAGCGGGTCATTATAGAGCCGCCACCAATGATCGTCGGCGGCGCTCTGTGCGACCGCCGGGCTCGCCGCCCCGATGAAGGGGGCGGCGGCTGTCGTCGGGGTGGCGGGGGCCTTGTAATCGGGTCCGGCGGCGCAGGCCGTCAGGGCACTGGCGCCGAGCAACAGGGCAATCAGGTTCCTTGTCATGGCTTTTGTCCTCATTCGGCCGGCTGCAATGCCGCAGCATCGTCAGCCTCCGGGCGCCGGCGGCGGGCGAAGCGATCGCCCAGCGCGCGGCACACGACATAGAAGGTGGGGGTGAAGAGCAGGCCGAAGGCCGTCACGCCGGTCATGCCGAAGAAGACCGCCGTGCCCAGCGCCTGGCGCAGTTCCGCACCGGCCCCGCTGGCGATCACCAGCGGCACCGCCCCCAGGATGAAGGCGAAGCTGGTCATCAGGATCGGGCGCAAACGGGTTTGCGCCGCCTGAACGGCGGCTTCGACCGGGCTCAGCCCCTGTTCCTCTTCTGCCTGCTTGGCGAATTCGACCACCAGGATCGCATTCTTCGCGGCGAGCGCGATCAGCACGACCAGACCGATTTGCGTGAGGATATTATTGTCCATCCCGCGCAGGTTCACGCCCAGCATGGCCGCGAACAGGCACATCGGCACGATCAGGATGATCGACAGCGGCAAGGTCAGGCTTTCATATTGCGCCGCCAGCACCAGGAAGACGAAGAAGACCGCCATGCCGAAGACGATGCCTGCGGTATTGCCGGCACTGATCTGCTGATAGGCAACGCCGGTCCACTCGCTGGCATAGCCGGCAGGGGCCGCGTCGGCGAGCTTCTCCATCGTGGCCAGCGACTGGCCCGACGAATAGCCCGGCGCCGTGTCGCCATCGATTTCCACCGCGGGCAGCAGGTTGTAGCGGACCACGCGATAGGGGCCGGTCTTGTCGCGGAAGGTGGAAACCGAACCGATCGGCACCATCTGGCCGCTGTTCGACCGGGTCTTCAGGTTGGCAATGTCGGCCACGGTGCCGCGATGATTGGCATCGGCCTGGGCGGTCACGCGATAGGTGCGGCCGAGCAGGTTGAAGTCGTTGACGAAGGCAGAGCCGAGATAGACCTGCATCGCTTCGAACACGCGCTCGGGCGGCACGCCCAGCAGGTCGGCCTTGCGGCGATCGACATCCGCGAAGATGCGCGGGGTGCCGACGTCGAACAGGGTGTAGACCTGCGCCAGGCTGGGGCTCTGATTGGCCTTGCCGATCAGCTCGCCAGCGACCTTGTTGAGTTCCGCATAGCCGCGATCCTCCCGGTCCTCCAGCATCAGGCGATAGCCACCGGCCGAGCCGATGCCCTGGATCAGCGGCGGTGGCACCAGCAGGATGCGCGCCTTGTCATAGCCCGCAACCGCCTTGTTCGCCTGATCCATGATTCCGGCATAGGTGGCGCCTTCCGCCTTGCGTTCGGCAAAGCTCTTGAACGGGAAGTAGATCGCTGCGCTGTTGGGCGCCTGCGTCTGCGACGGGCCGTGGAAGCCGGCGAACATCACCGCGCCGCGCAGGCCCTTGATCGGCAGGATCTTGGCCGCGACCTCGCGCGTCACCTTGTCGGTGCGCTCCAGCGATGCGCCCGAGGGCAGCTGGACGACGGCCAGGAAATAACCCTGGTCCTGTGCCGGGATAAAGCCGCCGGGCGTCACCCAGAACAGGGCGATGGTGGCGGCGATCAGGCCGGCATAGGTCAGCAGCATCTTCTTGGGCCGAGCGACGAGGAAGCGGGTGAGGCGCGCATAACCCGCGCTCATCCGATCAAAGCCCTGGTTGAAGCGATCCGCCGCCTTGGCCGCGACCTGGCGCCAGCGCGGCGCATTGTCGAGATCATGGACACCATGTTTGGACTTCAGCAGCAGGGCGGCTGCAGCCGGCGACAGGGTGAGCGAAAGGATCAGCGAGATCACCGTCGCGGTCGAGATGGTGACCGCGAACTGCTGGTAGAAGGCACCGGAAATGCCGGTGATGAACAGGGTCGGCACGAACACGGCGCACAGCACCAGCACGATCGCGATCAGCGCGGTCGACACTTCGTCCATCGACACGCGCGCCGCCTGCAGCGGGCTCATGCCGTTTTCGATATTGCGTTCGACATTCTCGACCACGACGATCGCGTCGTCGACGACGATGCCGATCGCCAGCACCAGGCCGAACAGCGACAGGTTGTTGAGCGAGTATCCGACCGCAGCCAGCATCGTTGCCGTGCCGATCAGCGAGACCGGGATCGCGATGATCGGGATGACCGCCGCGCGCCAGTTCTGCAGGAAGATCAGGATGACGATGACGACCAGGATCACCGCTTCGAACAGCGTGTGATAGACGGCGTCGATCGACTGGCTGATGAATTCGGTGGGGTTGTAGATGATGCTATATTCCAGGCCCTTGGGGAAGCGCTTGGACAGTTGCTCCATCTCCGCCTTGACCTTCTCCGCCGCGTCGAGCGCGTTGGAGCCGGGGCGCTGCATCGTCGCGATGACGACCGTCGGTTTGTTGCTGAGATAGGTGTTGGTGCCATAATCCTGCGCGCCCAGCTCTACGCGGGCGACATCGCGCACGCGCACCTGGTGGCCATCGGCGTCCGAACGGATCACGATGTCGGAAAACTGATCGGGCGTGGTCAGGCGGCCCTGCATCTCGACGCCAAGCTGGAAGGCTTCGCCCCGATCATAGGGCGGCTGGCCGATCGAGCCGGCCGACACCTGGACATTCTGTGCCCGGAGCGCCGAGACGATCTCGCCGGCGGTCAGGTCCAGCGCGGCGGCGCGATCGGGATCGATCCAGATGCGCATGGCATAGTCGCGCGAACCGAACAGTTGCACGTCGCCCACGCCATCCAGACGAGCCAGTCTGTCGCGCACCTGGGTCAGGGCATAGTTGGAAATATAGTCGCGGTCATAGGTGCCGTCGGGCGACTGCAAATTCACGACCATCAGGAATTCGGGCGTGGTCTTGCGGGTCACGACGCCCAGCCGCTGCACTTCCTCGGGCAGTCGGGGGATGGCGACGGCGACGCGGTTCTGCACCAGCACCTGCGCGGCATCCAGGTCGGTGCCGATCTTGAAGGTGACGGTGATGACGACCTTGCCGTCGCCGGTCGACTGGCTGCTCTGATAGAGCATGTCGTCAACGCCGTTGATTTCCTGTTCGATCGGCGCGGCCACGGTCGATGCGACCGTTTCGGCCGATGCGCCGGGATATTGGGCGGAAACCGTGACCGTTGGGGGTACGATGTCGGGATATTGGGACACCGGCAGGCCGATAAAGGCGAGCGCACCGACCACGGTGATGACCACCGCGATGACGGCGGCGAAGATCGGCCGGTCGATGAAGAAACGGGAGAAACGCATCGGATCATCCTTTGCGAACGAGCGAAAGGGATACCGCGCGATCCGGCTAGGCCGGATCACGGGCTTGGGATTTCGTTTGATTGCCCCCACCCGTGTGAAGGGTGGGGTCAGTGCTTACCGGGCGAAGGTGGCCTGGGCGGCGACCGGGGCGGCGCTGTCGACCGGGGTGACGGGCGCCGGGGTCGGGGTAATCCGGGCCGGCTTCACCGCGACCTTGGCGCCGGGCATCGCCGCCTGGATATTGGTCACGACCACCCGGTCCTTGGGATCGAGGCCGCTGCGGATGATGCGCAACCCATCGACGATCGGGCCTAGCTCGACCGGCTTCACCGCGACGCTGTCATCCTTGTCCACCACCAGCACGGTCTTGCGTGCCTGGTCGGACTGGATCGCCTCGTCCGGGACCAGCAGGGCATTGGCCTTCCCGCCATTGGCCAGACGCATATTGCCGAACAGGCCGGGGGTCAGGAAATTGCCCGGATTGTCGAAGACTGCGCGGATGCGGATCGTGCCCGACCGGGGATCGAGCCCATTGTCGGTGAAGTCCAGTCGGCCCTTGTGGTTATAGTCCGCCTCATCCTGCAACCGCACCTCGACCGCGCCGCCATTCTCCTTGTCGCGCTGCGACTTGAGGTAGAGCGCTTCGGAGGCGTCGAAGTTGAAGTAGATGGGGTCGAGCTTGTTGACAGTGGTCAGCAGCGACGCGGTGCTGCCTTCGCCGCCCGACACCAGATTGCCGATGTCGACGCGGCGATCCGACACGCGGCCGGAGATCGGGGCACGGACCTGGGTGAATTCTACATCCAGTGCCCGGCTGCGTTCGCGGGCCTGCGCGCCGGCCAGGGCGGCCTGCGCCGCCTGCAGACGCGAGCGGAGCGAGTCCACCTCGCTGGCCGAAACGGCTTCGTCGCCGGTCAGCCGCTGGACGCGACCATAGTCATTCTGGGCCAGCAGCAGCGCGCTGCGGGCGGACGCGACGCTGGCGCGCGCTTCGGCCAGGGCGGCCTGGAAGGGGCGCTGGTCGATGGTGAAGAGCAACTGCCCCTGACGGACAAAATCGCCATCGCGGAAGTGGATGGCGGTCACCGCACCCGATACGCGGGGGCGGATCTCGACCGTCTGGCTGGGGGCGAAGCGGCCGACATAGTCATCCCACTGCGTCACGCTGCGGGCGAGCGGCGCGGAAACGCCGACCGCCGCCAGCGGGGCGGCCGCGGCCTGGGCCGACGGGCGGTCGACCAGCTTCCAGCCGATGCCGAACAGGGCGATGAGCGCGACGGCGGCGATGCCGCCATGCTTGCGCGACCAGCGGTTGCCCGGTGGCGCGTGAACGTCCGACGCGGTGCCGTCGGCTGTGATCTTGGTGAACTGGTTCATGGATTAGCTCCGGGGGACGCGGGCGGTGCGGCCCGCGCTGATGGTGGCGAGCAGCAATTCGAGCTGCGCGGTGGAAAAGCCGGCCGCGCGGAAGGCGGCGAGGGCGGACAGCGACACGGCATAGCCCTTGTGCCAGGCCTCGACGGCCAGGCGGCGCAGTGCCTCCAGCCGTTCGCTGGCCAGGGTGGGGCTATGTTCCTCGCCCCAGATCCACTTGCGCAGATGGGCGAAAGAACCGGGGCCGCGCAGCGAGCGCAAGCCGTCGGTGCGGGCAAGGTCGACGATCTGCCATTCCTGGGCGGAAAAGCTGGTTGCCTGGGCCTCAACACTGATGGCGGGTACGGCGGGAGTGGGGCGGGTGGCGCCGACCGCCATCTGCGGACCGGCAAGTGCCTGGGCGAAATCAAGGAAAGCCAAGGCTTGTTCCTTCCTGCGATCTGAAGCGGGCGCACGGCTCCACGCGGAAAAGCGCGGATCGCGTCCCGAAATAAGCACCCGAAGATGCGGGCATGCGTCCTTGCGGCGCGAACGGCACAAACCGTCGCGAAGAGGGCGCAAAGATGGTGAATCAGGAGGAACCCGTTACCGGGAAACCGCCCCTTTAGGTGACGCTATCGTCGACAGCGCCGATGGTGGAATTGCTGCATGATGACCTCCCTGGGCTACACACCCAGCATCATTGTGTACCGCATGGTATATATTAACGGAGGCTGTCCCGTCAACCGTCTTTTTGTACCGGGAGGTATTTTATTTGCAGTGCGGCAATTTCAAGACCCGCATCGCTGCAAAAGCGAAATAAATTCCGCTATTTGCTCGGCCACATGGTGAGCGTTGTATCGATCAGCTGTTCCAGCCGATCGCGCGGCACACCGGCACCGGCCTGCACGGCCATGCCCTGGATCACCGTCGAGAGGTAACAGGCGAGGGCCTGCGGCTCGACTCCGGCGGGCAGGTCGCCTTCTGCCTGGGCGCGTTCGAACCGGTCGAGCAGGGCGCGGTCGGACGAGGCGCGGCGGGCCAATACCTCATCGCGGATACATTCGGAATGGGCGGTGCCGCCGACCGAACTGATGACGCCCATGCACCCCTGGGGATCTTTGTTGCCGGTCTGGATCGCCAGTGATCCGCGCAGCATGCGCTCGGCCACGGCCTTGGCAGTCGGGGCCTCCAGCGATGACTTCACATAGCAGAGCTTGTCGCGCTCATAGAGGTCGAGCGCCTTGCGGAACAACGCTTCCTTGTTGCCGAAACAGGCATAGAGGCTGGGCTTGGTGATGCCCATCGCTTCGGTCAGTTCCGCCAGCGATGCGCCTTCATAGCCGCGCCGCCAAAAGACCTGAAGCGCAGCCGCCAAGGCTTCTTCGGGATCGAACTCCCGCGGGCGGCCCCTGCCACTCTGTGTTGCCGTGATTTCCATACCGACCGGTATATAGGGATGATGGCCGCCTACGTCCATAGGGCGTGACGGATGGGGGAGTGTCAGGGCTGCAGACCTGGCGCCGGAACCATCAGCAGGGCTGAAGCACGAGAGGTTTTTTGCCAATAATTCTTGTCCGGGAGACTTCGGCGATCGGCAAAACCATTTGCCGGGGGACGAACAAAATGTCCCATCAGCCATGTGCTGCCTTGTGGATCCTGCACGGGCAGAGCGTATTCCTGTGGATTTGTCGGCAATCCGGGATCCACGACCTCCGCATGGTTGAACCCCATATGGGCAAGCGGTGTGCTGCTTCGCCTTACGGCTAACCTGAAGCAGCCTGCGGATTTATCCGAAGGCGCGGTGCATGTGGAACCGCCCAAGGCAGCGAGTATCAGGAAATCGCTGGTTCCCGGCGCGAATGACATAATGTTCACTAGGCGATTGCCCATGGCAGATCGATCCGGGGTCCATATCGCGATACTAGCGGGATCCTGTGCCGTGGGGACGCGACTGCCAGCGCGTTTCAAGTGGATGCCTTTGGCGTCATCCACCAGTTCTGCGCCACGGGCGACGGATGACATGATCTGCCCATTTTTCACCGTCATGGCCGACCAATATAGGTAAAGTGAGCCCTTGAACGCCAAAAGTCGCGGGACTGCGGCGACATGATAAATATTGCCCTGCTGGTTCCCGCTTACGGCAACAACAGTGCGTTGCACGTCTATAGACTGCCTTTTTGTATCATAACTGGAAACGCAGGATGATGTTTGCTGAACATGGTAGCGTTGCCCATTCTCTACCGTGCATTCAAACGCGACATAGGTCTTGTCGCCGAGCTTTGCGACGCTGGGATCATAGGCAGACCGGATGATCAATCCCCGCATCGGCCCACCGGTAATGATAGCGCGCGATCTTTTCGTGCGAGGGTCCGTCGATGTATCGATCAGCGCCTTGACGATACTGAACTGGCCGCTCTTCCAGTCCAGCTTGGTGAGGGTCAAGGACCAGCGATTGAACGCCTGTCCGCGCTTTTCGTTTGCCGGATCCCCCCCGCTACAATCATTGGGGCCGGAAACGCCGGCCAATCGCCCATCCGCGGTCACCAGTTGGCGCCCGATGAAGAGTGATCGGTCGTCGGGCAATTGAGCAAAGGCAGTGGCGTTGCAGCCCGGCTCGCCCAACATGCGCGGCTGGTTCAGAGCGAGGCGTTGAATGGGTTTGGAACTGGTGCGCGCGTTAACGGCCGCATTACTTGGGCCGCTGTCGCCCCAGCCCAATGTTGCGAGCGCCAGCAACGGCAGTGCGTAGATGAGGGATTTTTCAGGCATGGCATGGCTCCGGTCGCCATTAAACAACGCGCTGATAATGCGAAACGATCCGCCCGCAAAGATTGGCCTGAAAGTTCATGTCTGATGGGGGGAAGAATTGGATGCCCGACAAGGATTCGAACCTTGATTGACGGAGTCAGAGTCCGCTCTCTTACCATTAGAGGATCGGGCATCATCAGCAGGGCGTGCCCCGCTTGGGAGGCCGCAGATAGGCGGGGATTCAGAGTCGGTCAAGCGCTTTGTGCAGCCTTTCCGCAGTTTTTTGTCGATCCTCCCGATCGCCGACCAGCTGCCTTTACCGGACAAAGAAAAGCCCGCCGGATCATCGCTGATCCGGCGGGCAATATGTCGGTCTCTCTCAAAACCGGGCTGGGAGCCGCTCCCGATGTAGGAAGCGGCGCCCGCCTTTTCAAAGTCAGTCCATGTCCTGCGTGGTGAAATCATCACCCTGCACGGCACCCAGCGGATCGTCGCCGATCGCGGCTTCCGGACCCTGGGCCAGTTCGGCCGCATGTTCCTCGGCCGCGCTCTTCGGCGCGATCAGGTCGACCTGAGCCGAAGCGCGCAGTGCGGCCCGCATCGCCGCATCACGCGACGAGGCGGCAACGCGCAGGCGGTTCATGCCGGCACCGGTGCCCGCCGGGATGAGGCGGCCGACGATGACATTCTCCTTCAGGCCAACCAGCGTGTCCTTCTTGCCCTGGACCGCCGCTTCCGTGAGGACGCGGGTGGTTTCCTGGAAGGACGCTGCCGAGATGAACGAACGGGTCTGCAGCGAGGCCTTGGTGATGCCGAGCAGCACCGGCTTGCCGGCAGCAGGGGCAAAGCCCGGCTGCAGCTTGCTGTTGATCTCGTCCATTTCCTCGCGGTCGACCTGCTCGCCCACCAGCAGGGTGGTGTCGCCGGACTCGATGATCTCGACCTTCTGCAGCATCTGACGAACGATCGTTTCGATGTGCTTGTCGTTGATCTTCACGCCCTGCAAGCGATAGACTTCCTGGATTTCGGCGACCAGATATTCGGCCAGCGGCTCGATGCCGAGCACTTCCAGAATGTCGTGCGGATCGGGCGAACCACCGATCAGGTTGTCGCCACGCTTCACGTAGTCGCCTTCCTGAACGTCGATCACCTTGCTCTTGGGGATCAGATATTCGACCGGCTCGCCGCCATCCTCGGGATTGATGGCGATCTTACGCTTCGCCTTGTAATCCTTGAGGAACTGCACGCGGCCCGAGACCTTGGCAATGATTGCATTGTCCTTGGGCTTGCGGGCTTCGAACAGCTCGGCAACGCGCGGCAGACCACCGGTGATGTCGCGGGTCTTGGCTGCTTCACGGCTGACACGCGCCAGCACGTCACCGGCCTGAACTTCCGCACCATCGTCGACCGACAGGGTCGCACCGACCGCCAGCATGTAGCGGGCGGCTTCACCGCTATTGTCGTCCATCAGGGTCAGGCGCGGACGCAGATCTTCCTTCGTCCGGGCGGCACCACGATGCTCGATGACGACGCGCTGGGCGATGCCGGTGGCTTCGTCGGTCTGCTCGGTCAGCGTCTTGTTGTCGATCAGGTCGACATACTTAACGATACCCGGCTTTTCCGTGATCACCGGCATGGTGAAGGGATCCCACTCGGCGAAGCGGTCGCCCTTCTTCACGGCATCGCCATCTGCGAACAGGATGGTGGCGCCATAAGGCAGGCGGTGCGTTTCGCGTTCGCGACCTTCGCTGTCGATGATCGCGACTTCGCCGTTACGGGCGAGCGACAGGCGACGACCATTCTTGTCGGTGATGGTCGGCATGTCGCGCAGCTCGATCGTGCCGTCCGACAGGGCTTCCAGGTTCGACGTTTCGTTGAAGTTCGCCGCGCCGCCGATGTGGAAGGTACGCATGGTCAGCTGCGTGCCCGGTTCACCGATGGACTGCGCCGCGATGACGCCGACGGCTTCACCGATGTTCACCGGCGTACCACGGGCGAGGTCACGGCCGTAGCACTTGCCGCAAACGCCCATCCGGCTTTCGCAGATCAGCGGGCTGCGGATCTTCACGGCCTGCGTGCCGATCGCCTCGATCTGGGTGATCATGGCTTCGTCCAGCAGGGTGCCGATCGGGATGATGACGGTGCCATCCTTGCTGTCGACGATATCCTGCGCCGTGGTACGGCCCAGAATGCGTTCGCCCAGCGAGGCGATGACCGAACCACCCTGTACGATGGCCTTCATCTCCAGCGCCTTTTCGGTGCCGCAATCGTCTTCGACGATGGTGCAGTCCTGCGACACGTCGACCAGACGGCGGGTCAGGTAACCCGAGTTCGCCGTCTTGAGCGCGGTGTCGGCCAGACCCTTACGGGCACCGTGGGTCGAGTTGAAGTATTCAAGGACGGTCAGACCTTCCTTGAAGTTCGAGATGATCGGCGTTTCGATGATCTCGCCCGACGGCTTGGCCATCAGGCCGCGCATGCCGGCCAGCTGCTTCATCTGGGCCTGCGAACCACGGGCACCCGAGTGTGCCATCATGTAGATCGAGTTGATCGGCGCCAGACGGCCGGTCTTGGGATCCTTGGGCTGGGCACGGATCTCGTCCATCATGGCGTTCGCGACCTGGTCGCCGCAACGGCTCCAGGCGTCGATCACCTTGTTGTACTTTTCCTGCTGCGTGATCAGACCGTCCTGATACTGCTGCTCATAGTCCGCCACCAGTGCCTTGGTCTCGTCGACCATCGTCACCTTGCTGTCGGGGATGACCATGTCGTCCTTGCCGAAGCTGATGCCGGCCTGGAACGCGTGGCGGAAGCCCAGCGACATGATGGCGTCGGCGAACAGCACCGTGTCCTTCTGGCCGGTGTGGCGATAGACCTGGTCGATGACGTCACCGATTTCCTTCTTGGTCAGAAGGCGGTTGACGACGTCGAAGGGCACCTTGTGCGACTTGGGCAGGCATTCGCCCAGCAGCATGCGACCCGGCGTGGTCTCGAAGCGCTTCATATACTGCTGACCATTTTCGTTGGTCTGCGGCACGCGGCTGATGATCTTCGAGTGCAGGGTGACCGCCTTGGCATAGAGGGCCTGATGGACCTCCTGCATGTCGGACAGCAGCATGCCTTCGCCCGGCTCGCCTTCGCGTTCCATCGACAGGTAATAGATACCCAGGACCATGTCCTGCGAGGGAACGATGATCGGCTTGCCGTTGGCGGGCGACAGGATGTTGTTGGTCGACATCATCAGCACGCGCGCTTCCAGCTGGGCTTCCAGCGAGAGCGGAACGTGGACGGCCATCTGGTCACCGTCGAAGTCGGCGTTGAAGGCCGAGCAGACGAGCGGGTGCAGCTGGATCGCCTTGCCTTCGATCAGCACGGGTTCGAACGCCTGGATGCCCAGACGGTGGAGCGTCGGCGCGCGGTTCAGCATGACCGGGTGCTCGCGAATGACTTCGTCGAGGATGTCCCAGACTTCCTTGCGCTCCTTCTCGACCCACTTCTTGGCCTGCTTCAGGGTCATGGACAGACCCTTGGCGTCGAGGCGGGCGTAGATGAAGGGCTTGAACAGTTCGAGCGCCATCTTCTTGGGCAGGCCGCACTGATGCAGCTTCAGCTCAGGACCGGTCACGATGACCGAACGACCCGAATAGTCGACGCGCTTGCCGAGCAGGTTCTGACGGAAGCGGCCCTGCTTGCCCTTGAGCATGTCGGACAGCGACTTGAGCGGACGCTTGTTGGCACCCGTGATGACACGACCGCGACGGCCGTTATCGAACAGGGCGTCGACGGCTTCCTGCAGCATGCGCTTTTCGTTGCGGACGATGATGTCCGGCGCACGCAGCTCCATCAGGCGCTTCAGGCGGTTGTTACGGTTGATGACGCGGCGATACAGATCGTTGAGATCCGAGGTCGCGAAGCGGCCACCGTCCAGCGGCACCAGCGGGCGCAGTTCCGGCGGGATGACCGGCACGACGTCCAGGATCATCCATTCGGGACGGTTGCCCGATTCCAGGAAGCTCTCGACGACCTTGAGGCGCTTGATGATCTTCTTGGGCTTCAGTTCCGACTTGGTGACGGCCAGTTCGTCCAGCAGCGCCTGCTTCTCGCCTTCCAGGTCGAGATCCATCAGCATCTGCTTGACGGCTTCGGCGCCGATGCCGGCCGAGAAGGCGTCCTCGCCATATTCGTCCTGCGCGTCGAGCAGTTCGTCCTCGGTCAGCAGCTGATACTTCTCCAGCGGGGTCAGGCCCGGCTCGGTGACGATATAGCTTTCGAAATAGAGGACTCGCTCAAGCTGCTTGAGCTGCATGTCGAGCAGCAGGCCGATGCGCGAGGGCAGCGACTTCAGGAACCAGATGTGGGCAACCGGCGCGGCCAGTTCGATATGGCCCATGCGCTCGCGGCGGACCTTCGACACGGTCACTTCCACGCCGCACTTTTCGCAGACGATGCCCTTGTACTTCATGCGCTTGTACTTGCCGCACAGGCACTCATAGTCCTTGATCGGACCAAAGATGCGGGCGCAGAACAGGCCGTCACGCTCGGGCTTGAACGTGCGATAGTTGATGGTTTCCGGCTTCTTGATTTCGCCGAAGGACCAGCTGCGGATGCGCTCCGGGGAGGCGAGGCCAATCTGGATCTGGTCGAAGGTTTCCGGCTTCTGGATCGGATTGGCGAAGTTCGTCAGTTCGTTCATATCTCAAGTCCCTCTAGAGGGTGTAATTTTCGGGCGAAGCAGGGGAGGGGGCGCTGCCGGAGCAGCGCCCGCGCATCCCTTATTCCGCCGCAGCCGCCATGCCGTCGTCGTCAATCTCGTCCATCGCGGCGAGTTCGACGTTGAGGCCCAGCGAACGCATTTCCTTGACCAGCACGTTGAAGCTTTCGGGAATGCCGGCCTCGAACGTGTCGTCGCCCTTGACGATCGCCTCATAGACCTTGGTGCGGCCGACCACGTCGTCCGACTTCACCGTCAGCATTTCCTGCAGCGTGTAGGCGGCGCCATAGGCCTGGAGCGCCCACACTTCCATTTCACCGAAGCGCTGGCCACCGAACTGCGCCTTACCGCCCAGCGGCTGCTGGGTGACGAGCGAGTAGGGGCCGATGGAACGTGCGTGGATCTTGTCATCGACAAGGTGATGCAGCTTCAGGACATACTTGTAGCCAACGGTCACCTTGCGGTCGAACACGTCGCCGGTACGGCCGTCGAACAGCGAAACCTGGCCGGATTCGTCCAGGCCCGCCAGCTTCAGCATCGCCGACACGTCGGATTCGACGGCACCGTCGAACACCGGCGTCGCCATCGGCACGCCTGCACGGACATTCTGCGCCAGCTCGACGATCTGCTCGGGGCTGCGCGCCTCGATTTCGGCGACATAATTGTCGCCATAGATCGTCTTGAGCAGTTCCTTCACCGCCTCGGGGGGCTGGCCCGCCTCGGGGTTCGGATTGGCGTCACGCCATGCGTCCAGAGCCTGGCCGATCTGGGCGCCCAGGCCGCGTGCGGCCCAGCCCAGATGGGTTTCGAAGATCTGACCGACGTTCATGCGCGACGGCACGCCCAGCGGGTTCAGCACGAAGTCGACGGGGGTGCCGTCTTCCAGGAACGGCATGTCTTCGGCCGGCAGGATGCGGCTGATGATACCCTTGTTACCGTGACGGCCGGCCATCTTGTCGCCCGGCTGCAGCTTGCGCTTCACCGCGACGAACACCTTGACCATCTTCAGCACGCCCGGCGGCAGTTCGTCGCCGCGCTGCAGCTTGTCGACGCGATCCTCGAACTTCTCGACGATCAGCTTCACCGCTTCGTCATACTGCGCCTTGACGGCTTCGATGCCGGTCTGACGGACATCGTCCTCGACCGCGAACTTCCACCATTCGTGACGCTCGACTTCGCCCAGCAGAGCCTCGTCGATCACAACGCCCTTCTTGACGCCCTTGGGGGCGGCAGTGGCGGTCTGGCCGATCAGCATTTCCTGCAGACGGTTGAAGGTCGCACGGTTGAGGATGCCGCGTTCGTCTTCACGGTCCTTGGCGAGACGGTCGATTTCCTCCCGCTCGATCGCCATGGCGCGTTCGTCCTTGTCGATGCCGTGACGGTTGAAGACGCGGACTTCAACGACGGTGCCGGCAACGCCCGGCGGCAGACGCAGCGAGGTGTCGCGCACGTCGCTCGCCTTTTCACCGAAGATCGCGCGGAGCAGCTTTTCTTCCGGGGTCATCGGCGATTCACCCTTGGGGGTGATCTTGCCGACCAGGATGTCGCCCGGCTCCACTTCGGCGCCGATGTACACGATGCCAGCCTCGTCGAGGTTGCGCAGCGCTTCTTCACCGACATTCGGAATGTCGCGGGTGATGTCTTCCGGACCCAGCTTGGTGTCGCGGGCCATGACCTCGAACTCCTCGATATGGATCGAGGTGAAGACGTCATCCTTCACGATCCGCTCGGAGATCAGGATGGAGTCTTCGTAGTTGTAGCCGTTCCAGGGCATGAACGCGACAAGCACGTTGCGGCCCAGCGCCAACTCGCCGAACTCGGTCGACGGGCCGTCGGCGATGACGTCGCCGGCCTGCACCAGTTCGCCCACCTTCACCAGCGGACGCTGGTTGATGCAGGTGTCCTGGTTGGAGCGCTGGAACTTCTGCAGCGTGTAGATGTCGACGCCCGACTGGCCGGGTTCGACATCGCCGGTGGCGCGGATCACGATACGGGTCGCGTCGACCTGGTCGATGATGCCGGCGCGCTTGGCAGCGATCGCCGCGCCCGAGTCACGGGCCACGGTGCCTTCCATGCCGGTGCCGACGAACGGCGCCTCGGCACGGACCAGCGGCACCGCCTGACGCTGCATGTTCGATCCCATGAGCGCGCGGTTGGCGTCGTCATTTTCCAGGAACGGAATGAGCGAGGCCGCGACCGACACCAGCTGCTTGGGGCTGACGTCCATCAGGGTGATGTTGTCGCGCGGCGCCATCAGGAATTCGCCGGCTTCACGGGCGGAGATCAGGTCTTCCGCCAGCGTGCCGTCGGCATTGGTTTCGGCGTTGGCCTGCGCGATCGTGTGCTTGGCCTCTTCCATTGCCGACAGATAGACGACGTCGTTGGTCACCTTGCCGTCGATTACCTTGCGGTACGGCGTTTCGATGAAGCCGTACTTGTTGACGCGGCTGAAGGTGGCCAGCGAGTTGATCAGACCGATGTTCGGGCCTTCGGGCGTTTCAATCGGGCAGATACGGCCATAATGGGTCGGGTGAACGTCGCGGACTTCGAAGCCGGCGCGCTCACGGGTCAGACCGCCCGGCCCAAGGGCCGACACGCGGCGCTTGTGGGTGACTTCCGACAGCGGGTTGGTCTGGTCCATGAACTGCGACAGCTGCGAGCTGCCGAAGAATTCACGCACCGCGGCCACGGCGGGCTTCGCGTTGATCAGGTCGTTCGGCATCACGGTCGACACGTCGACCGAGCTCATGCGTTCCTTGACCGCACGTTCCATGCGCAGCAGGCCGACGCGATACTGGTTTTCCAGCAGTTCGCCGACCGAGCGGACGCGACGGTTGCCGAGATTGTCGATATCGTCGATCTCGCCCTTGCCGTCCTTCAGGTTCACCAGTTCCTTGACGACCGCCAGGATGTCCTCGACGCGCAGGGTGGTGACGGTGTCCTCGGCATCCAGGTCGAGGCGCATGTTCATCTTCACGCGGCCGACCGCGGAGAGGTCATAGCGTTCCGGATCGAAGAACAGGCCGGCGAACAGCGCTTCGGCGGTTTCCTTCGTCGGCGGTTCGCCGGGGCGCATGACGCGATAAATGTCGCTCAGGGCCTGGTCGCGCTCTTCGGCCTTGTCGGCCTTCAGCGTATTGCGGATCCAGGGACCGGTGGTGACATGGTCGATGTCCAGCAGTTCCAGGCGGTCGATGCCCGCCTTGTCCAGCTTTTCGAGGTTTTCAGGCGACACTTCGTCGCCAGCCTCGATGTAGATCTCGCCGGTCTTCTCGTTGATCAGGTCATAGGCGCTGTAGCGGCCATAGACTTCCTCGGTCGGGATCAGCAGGGTGGCCAGGCCATCCTTTTCCGCCTTGTTGGCAGCGCGCGGGCTGATCTTGTGGCCGGCGGCGAACACGACTTCGCCCGACTTGGCGTCGACGATGTCGAACGCGGGCTTCAGGCCGCGCCAGGCTTCGGCGGTGTAGGGGATCTGCCAGCCGCCTTCGCCACGGACGAAGGTCACCTTGTTGTAGAACTGGCCCAGGATTTCCTCGGCGGTGAGGCCGAGCGCGTACAGCAGCGCGGTGACCGGCAGCTTGCGCTTGCGGTCGATACGCACGTTGACGATGTCCTTGGCGTCGAATTCGAAGTCGAGCCACGAGCCACGGTAGGGAATGACGCGGGCAGCGAACAGATATTTGCCCGACGAATGGGTCTTGCCACGGTCATGGTCGAACAAGACGCCCGGCGAGCGGTGCATCTGCGACACGATGACGCGCTCGGTGCCGTTGACGATGAAGGTGCCGTTCTGCGTCATGAGCGGCATGTCGCCCATGTACACGTCCTGCTCCTTGATATCGAGGACCGAACGGGTTTCGGTGTCGGCATCCACCTCGAACACGATCAGGCGCAGGGTGACGCGCATCGGCGCCGCATAGGTGATGCCACGCTGGCGGCATTCCTCGACGTCGAACTTCGGGTCTTCCAACTCATAATGGACGAAGTCCATTTCGGCGGTGCCGGCGAAGTCGCGGATCGGGAAGACGCTGCGCAGGGTCTTTTCCAGGCCCGAGACATAGCCGATCGCGGGGTTGGAACGGAGGAACTGTTCGTAGCTCTCCCTTTGAACTTCGATCAGGTTCGGCATCTGCACCACTTCGTGGATGTCGCCGAACACCTTGCGGATGCGCTTCTTAGCGCCGGTGTTGATCGTTGGGAGAGCCTTGGTCGCCATGCGGTTCCTGCCTGTCGTCTGTTCGTCGTGTTTTTCCGCATTGCAGCGGAAATTCAGTCCGGATGCTCTGGAATCCGGGGTGATTCGCACCCCATATTCCACGCAAAAAAGTGCGGGCCGGGACTGTCCGATCCGCACTGTCAGCGTCTTGTTGCCCGCCAAACTCGCCCAATTCCGCCGGTTTCGTGCGCCATGCGAACCGGACCCCGAGCGATGAGGGGGACGGACCATCCCATCCGGGGAGGACAGGAACGGACCGATTTCGAACCGCCCATATAGGAAAAGGGGGCGGCTTTGTGAAGGGGGTCAGGTGAAGAGATGTCGCTCCGCCCTGATCGCGGCGACCAGCCGGTCCAACTCGGCGCTGCTGTTGAACAGCGCAGGTGTCACGCGCAGCACCGGGCCGGATGCGAGCCCGGCCTTGGCCACCACCAGCAGGCGATATTTGTCGAGGAACAGCTTGGCCGCCTGTTTGGCGCCATCCGGGCCCTTCATGCCGGGCAGGCGGAAACCGGTGACGGCGCCGAAGCGGCCGGCCTCCTGCGGCACCAATATTTCCAGTCCGGCGATGTCGCGGACCCGTTCGACCCAATAGTCGCGCAGCCGGACGAGATGGCGATACTTCGCCTCCAATCCGATCGCATCCTGCACCGCGATCGCGCGCGGGATGGTCAGGCGCGCCGCGAAGTCGACCGTGCCGGTCGGGCTGCGTGCGCGAATATCCTCCGGCCCATGGATGCGATTGCCGAGCCAGGGGGCGATGTCCTGCAACCGTTCCTTGCGGATGTAGATGCCGCCGGTGCCCAGCGGCGCGGCAAGCCATTTGTGCAGCGAAAAGCCGATGAAGTCGGCGCCGGTCTCCTCCACCGTGAAGGGCAGATGGCCGACCGCCTGGGCGCTGTCCAGGATCACGTCGACGCCCCGCGCCTTGGCCATGGCGACGATCGCCTTGACCGGCGGCACCAGCCCGTTGCGGTTGGACAAATGGGTGAGCAGCAGCAGCTTCGCGCGCGGCGTTTCCTCCAATATCCTGTCATAGGCGGCCAGGATATTCGCTTCCGTATGCGGCTCGGGCAGGCTGAAGCGGACGATGCGGGCGCCGCGGCTCTGCTTCAGATAGTCGCAGGCAAATTGCATCTCGTCATAGTCGACATCGGCATAGATCACCGCGTCGCCGGCCTTGAGCAGCGCGTAATTGGCGATCAGCGCATAGAGCGCTTCGGTGCCGCCGCCCGACAGAGCGATCTCCTCGGTCTGCGCGCCGAGCAGCTTTGCCACAGCCGCGCGCGACCGGTCCAGTTCGGTGTCGCGCGGATGGCCGGGTGCGGCATTGCGCAGGAACAGCGAATTGTTGCGGTTCACCCATTGCGAATAGGCGCGATAGCTGGCCGCGACCGGCCGGGTCATCGCGCCATAATAGGCCGCGTCGAAAGTCGCGAAATCGCGCTCCACGTCATAGAGGGGCAGCAGTGCGCGCTGTGCCGCCACGAAATCCGCCATGTCGCCGGCGAAGCGGAAGGGTGCCTCGTCGGGCCAGCCATCCGATGGCGCGGCCGTCGCCGCAACCGCGCCGTCCAGCCCCAGGCTGACACCGAAAGTGACACCCAGCGCGCCGCCTGCCCGTCCGATAAAGCCCCGCCGCGTAACCATCTTGCCCCCGAAGAATGTCGTGATTTTATACCATAACGTAATCGCGCACGAAATCCGCCAGCGCCGTCCGCATCAGGAGCCGGATGGCGTTACGGGTGTCACCTTCGGTGTCACGATCGGTGGCGTGGTGGGCTGCGCCGGCGCAATCTTGACCGTCTCGAACCGCTCCTTGCGCCGCACGCCATCCAGCGAGGGCGCGACGGCGGCCGCGGGCGGCGGCGCTGGCGTCGCGGTCGGCACGCGCTGCCGCATGCATTCGGCCTTGGTCGGGCGGGGGAACTGGCTGCAGTTCCACAGCGCCCGCTGCAATCCGTTGCCGACATAATGGATATAGGCGAAGCTCATCGCCTCAAGCTGGGCGTCGTTGAGCGGCAGGCCGGTCGGGACGGCGCCGCCGCGCCAGCCCATGATCCGGCATTCGGGCCGTCCGGCACAGAAGGTCTCGGCCAGCGCGGGCCAGCTTTCCGGCGGGCTGTTGCGATTGAGTTCGACCAGGAAGCTGCGCCCGCCCGGTGCGATCGCGATCAGCCGAACGCCGCCGATCGTCTTGCCCAGCGAGTCCGATCCGATGGCGCGTTCCGGCCTGGCGGCCAGCGCGGCGGCGGCTTCGGTCGCCAGCACCGGCGGCATGCTCGGCAGGCCGCTGCCCGGCAGGCCCTGATGCGCGGCGGACAGGCGGGCGATGCGGGCGATCAGCGGCTCGCCACCGGCTTCGCCCAGGCGGAAGGCGGGCGGCGTGCCCCACCAGCCGCGCCAGCGAAAGAACAGATGCGTGCCGACCGCGGTGATCTTGTCCAGGCTGCCGCTCCAATAGGGCACGACCCAGTCGGTATGATAATGGGTGGCATAACCGACAGCCTTGAACACCTTGCCGGCCAGCGCGCCGCGCGCAATCTCCCGCGCCCGTGCCCAGGCGCCGATGGATGGCGTGCGGGCCAGTGCGCCGTCGCAGGTGAAGGTGAACTGGCAACCGGTGGTCCGTTCCTGCCCCTGGAACACCACGCCGCAGACAGTCTTGGGGAAGGCCGGGTGGCGCACGCGGTTGAGCACGACCTGTGCCACCGCCTGCTCGCCGACCGCATCGTCGCCCGCTTCGTAAAGCTGGGCCGCCGCCAGGCAGTCCGTGGCGCGGGCAAGGTCGGTTTCCGATCCGCGGAACAGGAACGGCCGGGCCGACGGATTGGGATCGCGCGAAAAGGGGATCTGGGCGTTGAGGTCGCGGGCCTGCTCGGGGCCGAGTGCAAAAACTTTGACGGGTTCGACCGCGGGCGGTGGCGTTGTGGGCCGGCGCTGACGGGCGGCTGCAACAGCCGCCAACCGGCGGCCCTGCGCCATCTCATCGCCAGCGCGCGGCCGGCTTTCCCAGCCGGCCACCGCCATGGGCAGACCGACGAACAGCAACAGCCATATCAGCCACATCGCGCGATGTGGCCGGTCGGGGAAAGTGCCGCCGGTCATGCCCTAGGCTTTGCGCCGTTTATTCGGGCAGGAAGTCTGGCACCGAGAGATAGCGTTCGCCGGTGTCATAATTGAAACCCAGAACGCGGCTGCCAG
Organism: Sphingobium sp. SG1; assembly: GCF_057063145.1. NCBI lineage: Bacteria > Pseudomonadati > Pseudomonadota > Alphaproteobacteria > Sphingomonadales > Sphingobiaceae > Sphingobium > Sphingobium sp. SG1. The sequence continues at coordinate 277,024 of NZ_JBVVOJ010000004.1, forward strand.
CGGGCAGTTCCTTCAGCTTCTGCGCGATCGCGGCGAGCGTGGCGCCCGACGAGATGCCGACCAGCATGCCTTCCTGGCTGGCCGCGCGACGGGCATAGTTCTTCGCATCGGCCGGATCGACCTGGATCACGCCGTCCAATATCTGGGTGTGCAGGTTCGCCGGGATGAAACCGGCGCCAATGCCCTGGATCGGGTGCGGGCCGGGCTGGCCGCCGCTGATGACCGGCGACAGGGTCGGCTCGACCGCATAGACCTTAAGGTTCGGCCACTGCTTTTTCAGCACCTCGGCGGTGCCGGTGATATGGCCGCCCGTGCCCACGCCGCTGATCAGCACGTCGATCGGCGCGTCGGCGAAATCGGCGATGATTTCCTGCGCGGTGGTGCGGACATGCACGTCGATATTGGCGGGATTCTCGAACTGCTGCGGCATCCAGCTATCGGGCGTCTGCGACACCAGTTCCAGCGCCCGTTCGATCGCGCCCTTCATGCCCTTTTCGCGCGGGGTCAGGTCGAAACTGGCACCATAGGCCAGCATCAGCCGGCGGCGTTCGATCGACATGCTTTCGGGCATGACCAGGATCAGCTTGTAACCCTTGACCGCGGCCACCATGGCCAGACCCACGCCGGTATTGCCCGACGTCGGCTCGATGATCGTGCCGCCCGGCTTCAGGTCGCCCGATGCTTCGGCCGCCTCGATCATGGCCAGCGCGATGCGGTCCTTGATCGACCCGCCGGGGTTCGACCGTTCCGACTTGATCCACACTTCAGCGTCCCCGAACAGCCGGTTGACCCGGACATGGGGGGTATTGCCGATGGTATCGAGAATAGTGGCAGCTTTCATTGGGCCGTCTCCTGGCTGATGTCCGCCTCCCTTAAGTCGGGTGGGTCGAAAGTGCGTGCAAGGCGCAGTTCGGGAAAGAGCCGCGCCCAGAATATCGTGACGAGAATGGCGCCGACGCCACCCCCGATGACCGCAGCGATAGGCCCAACGAGCGCCGCAAGGAAGCCCGATTCCGCTTCGCCCAGTTCGTTGGAGGCGGAAATGGTCAGTTGCGACAGGCTGGAGACCCGGCCGCGCATCGCATCGGGCGTGTGCAACTGCACCAGCGACTGGCGCACGAATACCGACACCATGTCGGCGCCGCCCAGCACGATCAGCGCGGCGATGCCGGCCTCCACCGCGATGTCGCGCGGCAGGAAGGCGGTGCAGCCGAAGGCGATCGTGGCCAGGCCGAACAGGATGACCGCCGTCAGCATCTTGAGGCCGACCTGCGTCTTCATCGGGCGGAAGGAGAACCAGAGCGCGGTCAGCGCCGCGCCGATCCCCGGCGCGATCGCCAGATGGCCATAGCCGGTCGACCCGACATGCAGGATGTCGCGGGCATAGACGGGCAGCAGCGCGGTCGCACCGGCCAGCAATACCGCGAACAGGTCCAGCGTGATCGTCGCCAGCACCAGCCGGTTGCTCTTGAGATAGGTGAAGCCGTCGATCATCTGGCGGATGGGGTGGCGGCCCTGCTGGCGCGGCGGCTGGGGCACCGGCCCGATCATCATCATCGATATGAGGCCGACGCCGAACAAGGCCGCTGACAGTGCATAGGCGGCCCAGGGCTCGATCGCATAGGCATAGCCGCCCACCGCCTTGCCGAGGATGTCGCCGGTCTGCCAGGCGACCGACGACAGGGCGATGGCGGTCGGCAGCACGGCGGGCGGCACCAGATTGGGTGCCAATGCCCCATAGGCCGGGCCGTTGAAGGCACGGGCGATGCCGACGATGACTGCGATGCCAAATATCAGCGGCAGGCTGACCCAGCCCTCATAGGTGGCGAAGGCCAGCACGGCGGCGGCGAGCATCAGCAGCGCCAGCGTCAGCCGGGTGATGATCCGCCGGTCGAAATGATCGGCCACCCAGCCGGTCACCGGCGTCAGGAAGAAGAGCGGCAGGAACTGCGCCAGGCCGATGAGGCCAAGCTGCGCCGATGCCTCGCCCGTGCTCATCGTCTCCCGCGCGACATTATAGGCCTGCCAGGCAAGCAGGATCATCATGCTGTACTGCGCCAGCGTGGCGCAGAAACGGCCGACCAGATAGGCGCGGAAATTGCCGAAATGGAGCGGGTGGGGTGCAGCAGCCGAGGAAGACATGGCCGCGCTCTAGCCTTATCCCGTGGCGGATAGCAACGGGCCGGACATAATCGACCGGCCCGTTGTCCATGTTACTGGCCCATCCTTATTTGAACAGGCTGCCCAATATGCCGCGCACCAGCTGGCCGGCGATGCCGCCGCCCGACGATTTGCGGCTTGATCCGCCGAACACGGCGCGGCCCAGTTCATTGGCGACCTGGCGGCCAACCGAGGAGGCGGCGGAGCGGGTGGCGGACTGGACGGCCGTGTCGAGGCTGCTGGGCTTGGCTGCCTCGCGCGCGGCGGCGGCATCGCGTCGGGCCTGCTCCTTCAACTCCTGTTCGCGCTGCTTGGCCTCGACCTTGGCCTGGGCGGTGGCGGCCTTGTCGGCTTCGGCCTTGGCCTTGGCCGCCTGCGCAGCGGCAGCGGCGGCCTCGCCGCGCGCGGCCAGGATTTCCTCGGCGGATTCGCGGTCGACGGCGGTGTCATATTTGCCCTCGCAGGGCGAGATCGACTGGATGATCGCCCGCTCCTTGGCATCGACCGGGCCGAGGCGCGAGCGGGGCGGGGCGATCAGCGTGCGCTGGACCACGCCCGGCGCACCATCTTCCTGCAACAGCGATACCAAAGCTTCACCGGTCTTGAGTTCGGTGATCGCGGTCTCGATGTCGAGATCGGGGTTGATGCGGAAGGTGTCGGCCGCGGCCTTGATCGCCTTCTGGTCGCGCGGGGTGAAGGCGCGCAGCGCATGCTGCACCCGGTTGCCGAGCTGGCCGGCAATGGCTTCGGGAATGTCGATCGGGTTCTGCGTCACGAAATAGACGCCCACGCCCTTGGAACGGATCAGGCGCACGACCTGCTCGATCTTGTCATGCAATGCCGCCGGCGCGTCGTCGAACAGCAGATGGGCCTCGTCGAAGAAGAAGACCAGCACCGGCTTTTCCGGATCGCCCACTTCGGGCAGCGTCTCGAACAATTCGCTCAGCAGCCAGAGCAGGAAGGTGGCGTAGAGCTTCGGGCTCTGCATCAGCTTGTCGGCGGCGAGGATGTTCACATAGCCGCGCCCCTTGTCGTCCACCTTCAGGAAGTCGTGGATGTCGAGCGCGGGCTCGCCGAAGAAATGGTCGCCGCCCTGGGTTTCGAGCTGGAGCAACTGGCGCTGGATCGCGCCGACGCTGGCCTTGGTCACATTGCCGAAGCGGGCCGAGAGCGTATCGGCATTCTCCGCGCAATAGGCGAGCATCGCCTGCAGATCGCCCAGGTCGAGCAGCAGCAGCCCTTCCTCATCGGCATATTTGAAGGCGATGTTGAGCACGCCTTCCTGCGTGTCGTTGAGGCCCATCAGCCGGGCCAGCAGCAGCGGCCCCATCTCGCTGACCGTGGTGCGGATCGCATGGCCCTGTTCGCCATAGAGATCCCAGAAGATCGCCGGATTGTCGGCATAGCTGTAATCGGCGATGCCGATTTCCCTGGCGCGCGACACCAGCTTGTCGGCATTTTTGGCGGTCGGCGAACCGGCCATCGAAATGCCCGACAGGTCGCCCTTCACATCGGCCACGAACACCGGGACGCCGAGCGCGGAGAAGCTTTCGGCGATACCCTGCAACGTCACCGTCTTGCCGGTGCCGGTCGCGCCGGCGATCAGGCCGTGGCGATTGGCCCGGCGCAGGTTCAGATATTGGGGGATGCCGCCGTCCTTTTCGGGCGCGCCCAGACCAAGGAAGATGCCGTCGCTCATGGGCCTATGCTCCTCAAAAACGGGTCGGGCCGCGCCCGCCGGACTGTCTGCTCCTTCTTAGAAGGGAGGCAGGCAATCCGGCAAGCGCGGCCCGTAACGATTGTCGCTTTCGCTGACTTACTTGTCGCGCAGGCGGATTGGCAGGAACAACGGCGCCTGGCCGCGACGCAGCACCTGCAGCAGGATGGCGTTGCGCCCCTGGGCCGACACCGCCTTCACCTGTGCGTCCAGATCCGCCTGGGTCAGCACCGGCCGGTTATTGGCCGACAGGATCACGTCGCCGCGACGCAGGCCCTTGGCGCCGGCGTCGGTCGACCCGTCGACGGCGGTGATGACGATGCCGCGGGTGTCGCCGGCGACACCCAGCTGGCGGGTGATGCTGGGGGTCAGCGGGATGGCGGAGATGCCCAGCGACTTCTGGGCCGCCTGGGTGTCGCTGCCCTGGTCGCCCTGCTGGCTGAAATCATCATCCTGCTGCTGGGCGAAGTTATTGAGTTCGTCTTCGCTGGGGCGCTCACCCACGACCGCGTTCAGGGTCATGCGCTGGCCGTTGCGCAGCAGCACGATCGGCACGCTCGACCCGATCTTGCTGTTGGCGACGATCGACGACAGATTCTGGTCCGGCGTCACTTCCTGACCGGCGACACTGACGATCACATCGCCTGCCTTGATGCCGGCCTTTTCGGCGCCCTTACCAGGCTCGACGCCCTGCACGAACTCGCCGCGATTCTTGGCAAGGCCCAGCGAGTCCGCCATATCCTCGCCCAGCGGGCTGATCTGCACGCCCAGATAGCCGCGCTTGATGCTTTGGCCCTGACGCAGCGTGTCGACAATCGGCGCCGCCTGTTCCGAGGGGATGGCGAAGCCGATTCCGACATTGCCGCCCGAAGGCGACAGGATCTGGCTGTTGATGCCGATCACGTTGCCGCGCATGTCGAACATCGGGCCACCGCTATTGCCCTGGTTGATCGATGCGTCGGTCTGGATGAACTTGTCATAGGTGCCGCCGGTGCCGCGATGCACGGCCGAGATGATGCCGGCGGTCACGGTGCCCGACAGGGCGAAGGGGTTGCCGATCGCGACGACCCAGTCACCCACGCGCGCCTTGGTGCTGTCGCCGAACTTGACGAAGGGCAGGGGCTTCTTCGCGTCGATCTTCAGCACGGCGAGGTCGGTTGCGGGATCGCGGCCGACCAGCTTGGCGGGATATTCTTCCTTGTTGGTCATGGTGACCGTGATGCTGTCGACGCTAGCGCCTTCCGCACCGGCCGATACGACGTGATTATTGGTCACGATATAGCCATCGGCCGAGATCAGGAAGCCCGAGCCAAGCGACTGGGCCTGACGGGTCTGCGGCTTTCCGCCGCCACCCTGGCCGAACAGGTCGCCAAAGGGCGTGCCGGCGAAGGGATTCTGCACGGTGACGCGCTGCTTGGTCGAGATGTTGACCACGGCCGGCTGCAGCTTTTCGACCATGTCGGCCAGGCTTGCCGGGGCACCGGCGGGTGCAGCGGCCTGCAGGCCTTCATTCTGGGCGGTTTGCGCGCCGACATTGGAACTGGTCGTGACGGCGATGGCGGTGCCGCCGAGCAGCAGGGCGCCGGTGATGGCATAAGCGTAACGCACTCGTGACGGTCCTCTTCAGAAATTCGGGAGCGGGAAGGGCGGGACTCTCGGGGAGCCTTATCGATGCGCCGCCCTGCCTTAACCGATATTGAATGACACTGGTTCCGTAATGATCCTGAAACCTGCTGTTAGCGGCCCTGGAACTGCTTCAGGAACTCATTGTCCTTCGACAATACCATCGTCGTGCCGCCCGCCCGATCCGGGGCGAAGGTATAACGATAGGCCTGCATGGCGCGATAGAAGTCATAGAAATTCGCGTCCTTGCCAAAGCTTTCCGCATAGATGCGGGCGGCATTGGCGTCGGCCTCGGCGCGAATGATCTGTGCCTGCTTCAGGCCCTGGGCGCGGATCGTCAGCGCTTCCTGCTGGCGCGCAGTGCGCATGCGGGTGAAGGCGCTTTCCAGCGGCGTGCCATCGGGCAGGTCGGCGCGCTTGATCCGCACGTCGACGATCTCGGCGCCATATTGGCGCGCGACCCGGTCAAGCCCGGCCTCGATATTCTGCATCACCTGGCCGCGTTCGGGGCTGAGCAGCGCGGCGAAAGGCCGCTTGCCCAGTTCGTTGCGCAGCGCCGAGCCCAGGATCGGGCGCAGCGCGTCCGACACCTTGTCCTCGCTGCCGGCCGAAATATACATGCGCAGCGGATCGACGATGCGATAGCGGGCAAAGGCATCGACCTGCAGGCGCAACTGATCGGTCGAAAGCACCTGCTGGCGCTCCATTTCGACCGAGAGCACGCGCTTGTCGATCCAGACGATCTGGTCGAAGAAGGGCACGCGCAGGATGACGCCGGCGCCGGTCTTGCCGAAATCCTCGTTCGGTCGATAGCGGTTGATGATCTGCTTGGGCTCGCCGAAGCGGACGATCACGCCCTGCCGGGTTTCCGGCACGATGGTGACGGTGCTGCCGACCAGGATCAGCAGGATGATCGCGCCGATGGCGAGGGCGATGGGATTGCGCAAGCTCACTGGCCTTCCTCCGTCGCATTGGCAGCCGCCTGGGGTGTGCCCTGGGCGCGGCGCTTGAGTTCGGGAAGGGGCAGGAAGGGGGTGACGTTGCCGCTTTCAACGATCGTCTTGTCGACGGTGGACAGGACGCCCTCCATGGTTTCGTAATACATGCGCCGGCGGGTCACGTCGGGTGCCAGCCGATATTGTTCATAGACCTTATCGAAGGCTGCGGCCTCGCCCTGCGCCTTGGCCGTCACCTGCTGTGCGGCGGCACGGGCCTCGTTCAGATAGGTCTGGGCGGTCTGCTGCGCGGCCGACACTTCCTTGAAGGCGTCGTTGACGGCAGCCGGCGGATCGGCTTGCTTGATCGCCACGCCCTGGACGCGGATGCCCGACTTGTAGCCGTCGAGAATCTCCTGCATCCGCTGTTCGACCTGCTGCTCGATCTCGGTGCGGCCCGCACCCAGCGCATCGTCCAGGCTGACGCTGGCGACCACCGAGCGCATCGCGCTTTCCGCCACTTCGCGGATCGACGCATCCGGGTCGGCCAGCTGGAACAGATAGAGTTCCGGATTGCGGATGTTCCAGCGCACCGAATAGGCCAGGTCGACGATATTCTGGTCGCCGGTCAGCACCAGATTTTCGCTCTCCGCGCTGGCCGATCCGATGTCGATCGTGCGGATTTCCTCGACATCGACCGTGCGCACCGCCTCGAACGGGGCGGGCAGGGTCAGGCTGATGCCGGGCGAAAGGGTGCGGCTATATTTGCCGAGCAGGGTGACGACGCCGCGTTCCTGCGGGCCGACCCGGTGGAAGCTGGTCAGCACCAGCCACAGGACGACGACAATGCCGACGGCGATCGGCCACAGCGCCCGGCTGTTCGCACGCGGCGGCAGGCCACCGAAGCCGCCGCCCTGACCAAAGCTTTCGCGGCTCTTGCGCAGCAATTCCTCGATCGCAGAGGGAGATTTGCTCCCGGCCGGCTTGCCGGGCTGGGTCCAGGGATTGCGCGGGCCATCACTGCCCCCGCCGGACCCGTTCTTGCCCGGTCCGTCATTGCCCTCAGGCCCGTCACCCTTGCCGCCCCAGGGACCCTGGGCCATGGCGCTCGCGATGCCGGGCATCCACCCGAATAATCTTCTCATGTCATCTCTATAGGAATGGCTGCACGCGAAAAACAGTGCCCTTAACGACGATTATTGCCTAGAGGGCCCAGTCATGACCGATATCGATGATTTTGCCGCCCGCCTGAAGACGCTGACCGATGGCCGTGCCAGCGCGCCGCGGGTGAAGGATGGCATCATGACCCTGGCGCTAGACGTGGGCGGTCTGGCGCCCGAACGGCGCGATGCCGTGGCTGCCGCCATCCGCGAGGGCGGCCTGATGCTGCCGGGTGTCACCGATGTGCGCATCGCCATGACGGCCGAGCGACGCGCGCCGCGCATCATCGCCGTGGCGTCGGGCAAGGGCGGGGTGGGCAAGTCGACCCTGTCGGCCAATCTCGCCATCGCTTTGTCGCGGCTGGGGCACAAGGTCGGTCTGGTCGATGCCGACATCTACGGCCCGTCGCAGGCCCGCCTGCTCGCCAGCGAGGACCAGAAGCCGCAGGCGCGCGAAAAGCGCCTTTTCCCGGTCGAAAGCCCGCTCGGCATTCCGATGCTGTCGATGGCCCATCTGGTCGATCCGGGCAAGGCGCTGGCCTGGCGCGGGCCGATGGTCGGCAATGCGCTGGGGCAGTTGATCGACGCCGACTGGGGCGAGACCGACCTGCTGGTCATCGACCTGCCGCCGGGCACCGGCGACATCCAGCTGACCATGCTCCAGAAGCACAAGCCGGCCGGTGCCGTCATCGTCTCGACGCCGCAGGATCTGGCGCTGATGGATGCGACCCGCGCGATCAGCCTGTTCGAACAGGCGCAGGTGCCGATGATCGGCCTGGTCGAGAATATGGCCGGCTATGCCTGCCCGCATTGCGGTGAAGTGTCCGATCCGTTCGGCTGCGGTGGCGCGGAAGCCGCGGCGGGCGAGCTTGGCCTGTCCTTCATCGGCCGCATTCCGCTGGCGATCGACATTCGCAAGCGCTCCGACGCGGGTGACCCGCCGGCGGCTGGCGAAGGGCCGCATGCCGATGCCTTCCGCGCCGTCGCCGAAAAGGTCGCGGCCTGGCTGGCGAAGGCCGCCTGATCAAAGGCTGAGGTGCAGGAACTGGTTGAAGGCGCTCGCGCGGTAATCGCCGAACGCCTCGCCATTGCCGAAGCCGTGCCGACGATACAGCGTCAGCGCCGGATCGAAGGGGGGGCCGCTGCCGGTTTCCAGGCTGAGCCGGGTCATGCCGCGCTGCCGTGCCTGCCCGATGATATGGCGTAGCAGCGCTGCGGCCACGCCCCGGCGCAGATGATCGGGATGGGTGCGCATCGATTTGAGTTCGCCCTGGCCTCCGCCCAGATCGCGCAGCGCGGCGACGCCGGCGATGCTGTCGCCATCCCAGGCGGTCCAGACGCAAATGTCGGGCTGCTGCAATCCTGACAGGTCGAGCGCGAAGACGCTTTCGGGCGGCGATTCCGCCTGCATGCCGGCCAGATGGATGGCCAATAGCGCGCGGGTCGGTGCGCCGCTCAGATCGTCTTCGCGAATATCGAACATGGGCAGGGTCTAGCCGTGGCGCGTGCGGTGCGCCACGGCCAAGTCTGCCTTATTTGACGTTGATCTCCAGCGACGGGTCGACCATCGACCGACGTGGTGCTGGCCGGGCGGCCGGCAGCGGCGCAGCGCGGGGCGCGGGCGTGTAGCTGGCGGGGATCGGTGCCGGCTGGCCCAGCATGGGCGCGGGGCGGCGGGGCGGTGCCAGCGCGATCTCATTCTGGGTGAAGGCCTGCAGTTCCCGGCCCGCCGGGATGATGGCCGTCTTGCCGGTGATGAAGCCCGCGAACACGCCGGCCGCGATCACGCCGCCGATGGTCGCGGCGGTATTGCCTTCGCCCTCCTGGCGGAAGCTGCCCTTGATCGGGATGCGGCGCCCGGCGACTTCGATATAGCGCAGCTCGATATTCATCTTGCCCGATTTGCCAAAGGCGCCCTTGCCGGTCAGCCAGGTCACTTCGCCTACGGCGCGGGCATTCATCGGGATGACGACATAGCCATCGACCATCACCGGATCGGCGACCGACAGGTCGAACATCGACCCTTCCTTGGCGGTCTTGCTCGACAATTCGCTGTTCATGCGCAGCATGACGGCGGTGTTGGCGGGCAGGACCATGGCCGGACTGGCCTCGGGCGGCTGCATGACGGGCAGCGGCGCATCGGCCTGTGCCAGCAGCGGCTGGGCAGTCGCGGACATAATGGCAAGCGCGGCAATGACGACAGACTTCATCTCAGACCCCCTGAATACGGCCCGTCCCCACCGGCCGGCGCGAATCGCGCATTGCCGGGCCTAGCCGGACGCTGCTTAGGAATTGGTTAGGACCGGCGCTCGCCAGGCCTCTTGTTCGCGCCTTCGCCCTGCCCATATCGGGGACCAGGACAGGAGGACCGCCATGCCGCTCACCGCCGCGCAGGATATTGCCGATCTGCTCAACGAAACCCGGACGATCGCGCTGGTCGGTATTTCCGATCGCCCCGACCGGCCGAGCTATAGTGTGATGAAGACGCTGCAGGATCATGGTTATCGCGTGCTGCCGGTCAATCCGCAGATCGCCGGCGAACATGTCCATGGCGAATTTGTCTGGGATCGGCTGTCGGACATCGGCGTGCGGATCGACATGGTCGACATCTTCCGGCGCAGCGAGGCCGCGGGCGAGGTGGTGGACCAGGCGATCGCCGCCGGCGCCAAGTCGGTCTGGATGCAATTGGGGGTGATCGATGCCGATGCCGCGGCGCGGGCCGAAGCGGCGGGGCTCAAGGTCGTGATGGACTATTGCCCTGCGATCGAGATCCGGCGGCTTGGCCTTGCGCCGATCGCGGCGGATTAGCCCTAGGCAGCACGGCCCCGCGCCTCTATCAGCAAGGCCATGGCGCGGGCACCGTTGAAACGACGCAAAGACAGAGGTTTGAGCGACACAGGTGTGAGCCGTCGCACGCTGCTGGTCGGTGGCGGTGCGGCAGTCGGACTGGTTCTGGCCTGGGCGGCCTGGCCGCGCAGCTATCGGCCCAATCTCAATGTCGGGCCGGGCGAACAGGTATTCGACGCCTTCCTCAAGATCGACCGGGCGGGGCAGGTGATCGCCATCGTGCCGCAGACCGAAATGGGGCAGGGGGTGTCCACCATCCTGCCGCAGATTTTGGCGGACGAACTGGGCGCCGACTGGCGCACCGTCGCGGTGCAGAGCGCGCCGATCAGCCCGCTCTATGCCAACGGCCTGCTGGCGCGTGACTGGCTGGCGAGTGACTGGACCCGCGTGGCGGGCGATGCCGGCACCTGGGCGATCGACCAATATGCGACGCGCAGCGCGCTGATGCTGACCGGGGCGGGCACGTCGGTGCCGATGTTCCATGACGCCTATCGCCGGGCCGGTGCGGCGGCGCGCGTGCTGCTGTGCAAGGCAGCGGCGGCGCGCTGGGGCGTGCCCTGGGAAAGCTGTGACATCCAGAATGGCATCATCACCGACGGCGCGGAGCGCAAGCTGCGGCTGGGCGATGTGGTGGAGGATGCCGCCGGTTTCACCCTGCCCGACATCCTGCCCTATCGACAGGGCAATGACGGCCGGCTGACCGGGCAGGATCTGCCGCGGCTCGATACCCCGTCCAAGATCGACGGCAGCCATAATTTCGCTGCCGACATCCGTCTGCCCGACATGGTCTTCGCGTCGATCCGGCAGGGGCCGATCGGCGACGCCGTGCTGAAGGATGCGCGCGATGCCGAGGCGCAGAAGGTCACCGGCTTCCTGAAACTGGTGCGCACCGAGCGCTGGATCGCGGCGGTCGGCACCAACTGGTGGGCGGCGAACCGGGCGCTCGATCTGATCGATCCCAGCTTCACCCTGCGCGGCACGCCGGTCGACAGTGGCCGCATCGATGCTGCGCTGGAGGATGCCTTTTCCGGGGACGCCGGCCGGCGTCTCTATGTGCAGGGCGATCTGCTACCGGTGTTCGAGAAGGCGACGATCCTGGCCAGCGAATATCAGGTCGATCCCGGCCTGCATCTCGCATTGGCGCCGATGTGCGCGACGGCACGGGTGACGGAGGAGGGCACCGAAGTCTGGATGGCGACGCAGGCGCCCGCGCTGGCCCGCGCCGCGATCGCCGATGCGCTGGGCCTGTCGGACAGTGCGGTGACGCTCTATCCACTTCATGCCGGCGGCGCGACCGGACGGCATATGGATTGGGAGGCGGGCGTGCAGGCCGCGCTGATCGCGCGTGATGTCGGTCGTCCGGTGCAACTGCTCTGGTCGCGGCTGGAGGATGTGATTCAGGATCGGCCGGGCGCGCCGGCCCATGCCCGCATGGCGGCAAAGCTGGGCCGTGGTGGCATGGTCGAGGGCTGGCTGGCCAAGGTGGCGGCTCCCTGCGCTATGACCCAGACCTGGTCGCGCATCGCCCATGGCAAGCTGCCGCATGAGGCCGCCGCCGAAGCGGGCGACAAGGCGACCCGGCTGGCGGTGGCCGGCATGGTGCCGCCCTATGCCATTCCGAATTGGGCGGTGGATCATTATCCCGCCGACGTTGGCCTGCCGCTCGGCTTCATGCGCGGCAATGCGCATCTCCATGGCGCTTTCTTCACCGAATGCTTCCTGGACGAACTCGCCCATCTGGCGGGGATCGAGGCGATGTCCTTCCGCATCCAGATGCTGGGCGGGAACCCGCGCCTCGCCCATTGCCTCTCCACGGCAGCGGCCATGGGCGGCTGGCAGGGGGGCATTGCCGGGAGCGGACAGGGGATCGCCGCGCATATGATGAACGGTGCCTATGCCGCCGTGATGGTCGAGGCGGGGATCGAGGGCAGCAAGCTCAGCGTCCGGCGGATGGTCGCGGCAGTGGATTGCGGCGATCAGGTCAATCCCGATATCGCGCGGCAGCAGATAGAAAGCGGGCTGATCCATGGCCTGGCGCTCGCGATGGGGGCGTCGGTGCCCTATGCCGGTGGCATGCCGACGCGCGCGATGCTGGGGCGGATGAACCTGCCGCGGCTGGGCGACATCGGAGAGATCAGCGTGGAACTGATCCGCAGCACGGCCGACCCGGCCGGCGTCACCGATCTTGGCGCGCCGCTCGCCGCGCCGGCGATCGCCAATGCGCTCTTCACCGTCACCGGGCAGCGATTCCGCAGCCTGCCGATCATGGGAAATGGCTGATGCCTGACAGCGAAGTTGACACTCGCACGCCATCGCGCGTCGGCGTGCTGCTGATCAATCTCGGCACGCCCGACGCGCCCGATGCCACATCGGTGCGCCGTTATCTGGCGGAATTCCTGTCCGACCCGCGCGTGGTGGAAATTCCGCAGATCATCTGGCAGCCGATCCTGCGCGGCGCAGTATTGACGACGCGGCCGAAAAAGTCGGCCCATGCCTATCAGCAGGTGTGGATGCCCGGCGGATCGCCGCTGGCGGTCTATACCCGCGAGACGGCGGAGGCGTTGCAGCAGGCGATGGGGCCGGACCTGATCGTCGACTGGGCGATGCGCTATGGCAATCCGTCGATCGCCAGCCGGCTCCAGGCGATGATGGCGCAGGGGTGCGAGCGCATCCTGCTGGCGCCGCTCTATCCGCAATATTCCGGCGCGACGACCGCGACCGCACTGGACAAGGCCTTTGCCGGGCTGGCCGACATGCGGCTGCAACCGGCGATCCGCACCCTGCCGCCTTATTATGCCGATCCCGACTATATCGCCGCGTTGAAGGCGTCGATCGACGGCCATCTGGCGCAGCTCGACTTCAGGCCCGATGCGCTGCTCGCCAGCTTCCATGGCATGCCGGAACGGACGCTGAAACTGGGCGACCCCTATTATCACCAGTCGGTGGAGACGGTCCGGCTGCTCGATGCGGCGATGGACCTGCCCGTCCATATGAGCTTCCAGTCGCGTTTCGGCCGGGCCAAATGGCTGGAACCGGAGACCGAAGCGACGCTCACCAGATTGGTGAAGGAAGGTGTCCGGAACATTGCTGTCGTGACACCCGGATTTTCGGCAGATTGTCTGGAAACCCTAGAGGAAATCGGGCTTCGCGCGAAAGAAGTTTTTTTAGCGGAAGGTGGCGAAAAATTTGCCTTTTTGCCCTGTCTAAACGCATCCCCCGAAGCTATCACCCTCTACCAGCGGCTGGTCGGCCGCGAGCTTTCAGGATGGGTGGACCAGAGGGTCTAGCACAGGAGAGGACAGGCGCATGTCGAGAGTAGCGATCGTGACCGGCGGAACCCGCGGTATCGGGGAAGCCATCAGCCTGGCACTCAAGGAAATGGGATATACGGTTGCCGCCAACTATGCCGGCAACGAGGAAAAGGCCAAGGCCTTCACCGACGCCACCGGCATTGCCAGCTTCAAATGGGATGTCGGCGATCATCAGGCCTGCCTGGACGGTTGCGCTGCGGTGGCGGAAGCGCTCGGCCCGGTCGACATCGTCGTCAACAATGCGGGCATCACCCGTGACGGCGTGCTCGCCAAGATGAGCTTCGACGACTGGAACGAAGTCATGCGCATCAACCTTGGTGGTTGCTTCAACATGGCCAAGGCGACCTTTGGCGGCATGCGTGAGCGCGGCTGGGGCCGGATCGTCAATATCGGTTCGATCAACGGCCAGGCCGGCCAATATGGCCAGGTCAATTATGCCGCCGCCAAGTCGGGCATCCATGGCTTCACCAAGGCGCTGGCGCAGGAAGGCGCCAAATATGGCGTCACCGTCAATGCGATCGCGCCCGGCTATATCGACACCGACATGGTCGCCGCCGTGCCGGCACCGGTGCTGGAAAAGATCGTCGCCAAGATCCCGGTCGGCCGTCTGGGTCAGGCGCATGAGATCGCCCGTGGCGTCGCCTTCTTCTGCAGCGACGAAGGCGGCTTCGTGACCGGCAGCACGCTGTCGATCAACGGCGGCCAGCACATGTATTGATGGCCAAGGGCGACGCTTCCGATGGCGCAGCCGCGTCCGGGGCGTCGCCCTTTGCCCCTCCGGTCAAGCGCAGCGTGACCATTGCCGGGCACCAGACCGCGATCAGCCTGGAGCCGATTTTCTGGCAGGCGCTGCGCGATGCCGCGGCCGAGGCCGAATTGCCGATCAATGCGCTGATCGCCCGCATCGACGTGACGCGGATGGCGGCCGACGATCCCCCCAATCTGGCCAGCGCGATCCGCTGCTGGCTTTTCGCCCGCGTCCGGACACAGGATTCGCCGCCGGGCTGAGCGTCTCCCGCCTCTTTCCCTTATTGCTATAGCGTTTCTTCCGCACTTCTGCGCCGGGGCGAAATAGGCTAGGGCGCTGCGAATGAAATTGATTCGCATTATGGTCCGCTGTATCGCGGACCGGGGCTGACGGACGGAGGATGGGCAATGCTGCAGGCGGCACAGGGCAGGGCGGAGGTCTATGCGACCGATTTCGCCGATGTCGGTGACGATCGTCCGATGCCCGTTGCCAGCGGGCGTGCCATTGCTGTTCCAGCCGAACGCTATGGCGCCCGGCGCGGTCCGAACCTGCCCGCCATTGCCGCCATCCTGGTCGTGCATGCGCTGCTGATCGGCGCGCTGATCCAGGTGCGCAATCATGTCGTCCGGGCCGAAGAGGCGAAGCTGACGGTAGTGAACCTGTCGCCACCCCCGCCACCGCCCGCCGCCGAAGCGCCCCCGCCGCCGCCATCCCAGCCGCAGGTCGTGGCGCCGCCGCCGATCGTCCAGACGCCGGTCCCGCCGGTGCAGATCGCCACCACGCCCGATCCGGTCCCCGCGCCATCGCCGGTCGCGGTGTCGGCCCCGCCATCGCCGCCGGCACCTGCCGCGCCGGTCATGGCTGCTGCGGCGCCCTCGGTCGTGCAGGCCGGCGATATCGGCGCGCAGATGGTGTCGGGCAAGCCGCCCCGCTATCCGATCGACAGCCGGCGCAAGCGCGAGCAGGGCACGGTCGTGCTGGCGCTGGTGGTCGGCACCGATGGCGGCGTCGAGAGCATCGGCATTGCCCGCAGCAGTGGTTTTGCACGACTGGATGATGCCGCGCGCGATGCGGTCAAACATTGGCGCTGGCGCCCGATCATCCGCGACGGTCAGGCTGTCCGGGTGAAGGGCGTGGTCGAAATCCCCTTCGTCATCCGCACCGACAAGGCCTGACAGACAGGGCCTGACAGACAGCGCCTCACCGGCGCGCCTCGCCCGACCGCAGGCCCAGGCCATCCCGCCCCGGAGTATCCTTCATGCTGATCGTCATTCCCGACCTGATCGACGCCGCCGGCGTCGCCCACATCCGCGCGCTGATCGATGCGGCGCAATGGGTCGATGGCAATGTCACCTCCGGCCATCAGTCGGCGCTGGCCAAGCGCAATCTGCAACTGCCCGAAAGCGCGCCGGAAGCGCGTCAGGCGGGGCAGATGATCCTCGATGCACTCGGTCGATCGCCCCTGTTCATCGCCGCCGCGCTGCCGCTCAAGATCTTTCCGCCTCTGTTCAACAGCTATGCCGGGGGGCAGGCGTTCGGCACCCATGTCGACAATGCCGTGCGCATCCAGGCCGGCACCGGCTTTCGCGTGCGATCCGACCTGTCGATCACCGTCTTCCTGGAGGAGCCGGAAAGCTATGAGGGCGGCGAACTGACGATCGAGACTAATTTCGGCGTGCAGCAGGTGAAGCTGCCGGCGGGGCAGGCGGTGCTCTATCCCTCCTCCTCGCTGCATCGGGTCGAACCGGTGACGCAGGGCCGGCGCGTCGCCAGCTTCTTCTGGATGCAGTCGATGATCCGCGACGATGCCGCGCGCCAGATGCTGTTCGATCTCGACAGTTCGATCCAGCAACTGGCGCTTGATCGCGGCCATGACGATGCGCAGGTGATCCGCCTGACCGGCGTCTATCATAATCTGCTGCGCCGCTGGGCCGATGCCTGAGCCTGCTGTCAGCTTGTGCCTATGGCTAACTGACTGGCAATTATAGCGAATCTATAGCTGTTGTGCGGCGCGTGCGGACGCTGGACCGCCGCACATGTCGTTCGTCGGCGCTGGTTGCCCTTTGGTCGAAAGCCCGCATGCCACGCCTTGTCGCTCGGAAAAGCCGTTTGACCTCACCTGTCCGGCTCGCAATGATCCGCGCCATCCACGCGGGGGGTGCCAAGGGGGTGGCCTTCGCGACAAGACAGACCCGCGATCTGCGGGCATTCCAGTGGAGGCTATCTTGCATAGACGCGACTTCCTGGCCTTTGGCACCATGGGTGTCGGCGGGCTCGTCCTGCCGTCCTTTTTCGGCAAGGTCATTGCAGCAGAGGATCTGAACAGCGCGCTCGACGTCGGCTTCAAGAAGGGGCTGGCCGACGCCGCGATGAACGCGGCCAAGAGCGCCGGTGCCAGCTATTGCGACGTGCGCGTCGGCCGCTATCTGCGCCAGTTCGTCATCACCCGCGAAAAGAATGTCGAGAATATCGTCAACACCGAATCCACCGGTGTCGGCATCCGCGTTCTGGCCAATGGCGCCTGGGGCTTCGCCGCCACCAATGAACTGAGCAAGGAAGCGGTGGCCAAGGCTGCGCAGCAGGCGGTCGCCATCGCCAAGGCCAATGCGCCGCAGCAGAGCGCCCCGGTCCAGCTCGCCCCGGTCAAGGGCGCGGGCGAGGTCAGCTGGAAGACGCCGATCGTCAAGAACAGCATGGCCGTGCCGATCAAGGACAAGGTCGAGCTGCTGATGGGCGTGAACGCCGCCGCGATGGAAGCGGGCGCCGACTTCGTCAATTCGATCCTGTTCCTGGTCAATGAGCAGAAATATTTCGCCAGCACCGATGGCAGCTATATCGATCAGGATGTCCACCGCATCTGGGCGCCGATGACGGTCACCGCGGTCGACAAGACCAGCGGCAAGTTCCGCACGCGCGAGGGCCTGTCCTCGCCGATGGGCCTGGGCTTCGAATATCTCGACGGCGCGGCCAGCGGCAAGACCGTGCTGCCCAATGGCGTCACCGTCTATGGCAACAGCTATGACATGAAGGAAGACGCGATCGCCGCCGCCAAGCAGGCGCGCGCGAAGCTCAAGGCGCCGTCGGTCAAGCCGGGCAAATATGACCTGGTGCTTGACCCGTCGCACACCTGGCTCACCATCCACGAATCCGTCGGCCATCCGCTCGAACTGGACCGCGTGCTGGGCTATGAAGCCAATTATGCCGGCACCAGCTTCGCCACGATGGACAAGCTGCAGGCCCATTTCCAATATGGCAGCGACAAGGTGAACATCGTCGCCGACAAGGTCCAGCCCGGCAGCCTGGGCGCCGTCGCCTATGATGACGAGGGCGTGAAGACCAAGAAGTGGGATCTGATCCGCGATGGCAAGCTGGTCGGCTATCAGGCGATCCGTGACCAGGCCCATATCGAGGGCAAGAAGGAATCGGATGGCTGTGCCTATGCCGACAGCTGGTCCAATGTGCAGTTCCAGCGCATGGCCAATGTCAGCCTGGAACCGGGCAAGACCAAGCAGAGCGTGGCGGACATGATTTCCGGTGTCGAGGATGGCATCTACATCATTGGCGACGGCAGCTTCTCGATCGACCAGCAGCGCTACAACGCCCAGTTTGGCGGCCAGCTCTTCTACGAGATCAAGAACGGCAAGATCACCCAGCAGATCGAGGATGTCGCCTACCAGATCCGCACCCCGGAATTCTGGAATGCCTGTGTCGGCGTCTGCGACCAGAGCGATTATCGTCTGGGCGGCTCCTTCTTCGACGGCAAGGGCCAGCCGGCCCAGGTCTCCGCCGTGTCGCACGGGTCTTCGACCGCGCGCTTCAACGGTATCAACGTCATCAACACCGCGCGTTCGCTCGGCTGATCGCTTAGGGAGACAGAAAAATGAGCATCCTTACCGAAGCGCAGGCCAAGGCCATCCTGACCAAGGTCGTCGCCCTGTCGAAGGCCGACGAATGCACCGCGCAACTGACCGGAAAGATCCAGGGCAATATCCGTTTCGCCCGCAACGACGTGTCGACCGCGGGCCTTACCGACGATATCGAGTTGGCGGTCCAGGTCGCCTATGGCAAGAAGGTCGGCACCGCCACCATCAACCAGTTTGACGACGCCTCGCTGGAACGCGTGGTGCGCCGGGCCGAAACGCTGGCCAATCTGGCCCCGGACAATCCGGAATTCATGCCGGCGGTGGACAGGCAGGCCTACAAGGCCAGCCCGACCTTCGCCCAGTCGACCGCCGACATCACGCCGGAATATCGCGCCCAGGTGGCATCGACCTCGATCAGCGCCTGCAAGTCGCAGAAGCTGATCGCGGCCGGCTATCTGGAGGATAATCAGAGCTTCGTCGCGATCGCCAACAGCAAGGGCAATTTCGGCTATCAGCGCTCGACCATGCTGGATTATACTTGCACCGTCCGCACCGAGGATGGCCGGGGTTCCGGCTGGGTCGGCACCGACACCCAGGACGCCACCCGCTTCAAGGCGGACAGCGACATCCAGATCGCGATGCGCAAGGCATCGGCATCGTCCGAGGCCAAGGCGCTGGAGCCGGGCAAATATACCGTGATCCTGGAACCGATGGCGGCCGCAGGCCTGATCGGCTTCATGTTCTACTTCTTCGGCGCGCGCGAGGCGGACGAGGGCCGCAGCTTCCTGTCGAAGAAGGGCGGCGGCAACAAGCTGGGCGAACAGGTGTTCGGGCCGCAGGTCAATTTCTACACCGACCCGTGGGATCCGGTCGCGCCCTGCCTGCCCTGGGACGAGGATGGCCTCGCCCGCCAGCGTGTCGACATGGTCAAGGATGGCAAGGTCACCAACCTCAATTACAGCCGCTACTGGGCGAGCAAGCAGGGCAAGCCTGCGATCGGCCAGATGGGCAATATCCTGATGACCGGCGGCACCAAGACCACCGCCGATCTGGTCCGTTCGACCGAGCGCGGCGTGCTCGTCACCCGCACCTGGTATATCCGCATGGTCGACCCGCAGACCGTGCTGCTGACCGGCCTGACCCGCGACGGCACCTTCTATGTCGAGAATGGTCAGATCAAATATCCGATCAAGAATTTCCGGTTCAACGAGAGCCCGGTGATCATGCTCAACAATGTCGAAGAGCTGGGTCGCCCGGTCCGCGTGCCGCCGGACGAAGTGTCGATGAACATCGTCGTGCCGCCGATGAAACTGCGCGACTTCACCTTCACCTCGCTGTCGGACGCGGTGTGACGGTTTGAGCTGTGCATGATCCTCCCCTGTGAAGGGGAGGGGGACCATTGCGAAGCAATGGTGGAGGGGTGTCACCCTATCGATAGCGGGACACCCCTCCGTCTGGCTTCGCCAGCCACCTCCCCTTCTAGGGGAGGATCATGCAAATCCCTATGTGATTGGATGTGATGACACGCGGCGAGTTTCTTCGGCTGATGGCGGGCGGTCTGGCTGGCGCAATGCTGGCCCGTCCCCTTGCCGCCGCGGGAGGCTATGATTTCTGGTTCACGCGGTTGCGCTATGACTCGGGCGACTGGGATGTCGACCAGCGCATGCCGTCCAACCTCATCACCTCGCTGATCGATTATACGACGCTGCGGGTCGATCCGAAGGAGCATGTCATCGCCCTTTCGGACCCGAAGATGCTGACCGCGCCCTTCTGCTACATGGCGGGGCACAAGCTGGTCGAATTTTCGGAGGCCGAGCGGCGCAATTTCGAGCGCTATGTCCGCAATGGCGGCTTCGTCCTGGTGGATGATTGCAACCATGACATAGACGGCCTGTTCGCCCGCTCGTTCGAGGCGCAGATGGCCAAGATTTTCGGCCCCAAAGGCTTGAAGATGCTGCCAAAGACCCATCCGGTCTATCGCAGCTTCTTCAAGTTCGACGGGCCGCCCAATACCGGGCTGGAACTGAATGGCTGGGGCGATGATCTGGTCCATGATTATCTCAAGGGCATAGAGGTCAATGGCCGCCTGGGCGTTCTCTACAGCAACAAGGATTATGGCTGCGAGTGGGACTATGACTGGCGCAACAAGCGCTTCCTGGCCGAGGATAATACCAAGTTCGCGGTCAATATCGTGATGTATGCGCTGTCGTCGTGACGGCGGCCGTCCGCCGCCTTTTTTTCGTCATTCCCGCGAAAGCGGGAATCCACCTCCCAACCTCGCACTCGTGGAGAGCGTCGGAGATGGATCCCCGCCTTCGCGGGGATGACGGCAATTGCTAGGAACTATCATGACCGATATCAGCGAAGCGGAAATCCAGCAGAAACTGGCGCGCCTGGGCGAATTGCGCGCGGCGATCGGCCAGGCGATCGTGGGGCAGGGGGCGGTGGTCGAACAATTGCTGATTGGCCTGCTCGCCGGCGGCCATTGCCTGCTCGAAGGGGTGCCGGGCCTCGGCAAGACATTGCTCGTCCGCTCGCTCGGCGAGGCGCTCAAGCTCGACTTCCGCCGGGTACAGTTCACCCCCGACCTGATGCCCAGCGACATTCTCGGCACCGAATTGCTGGAGGAGGATCATGGCACTGGCCATCGCAGCTTCCGCTTCCAGAAGGGGCCGGTCTTCACCAACCTGCTGCTGGCCGACGAACTCAACCGCACCCCGCCCAAGACCCAGGCGGCGCTGCTGGAGGCGATGCAGGAACGCACCGTCAGCTATGGCGGCACCACCTATCAGCTGCCATCGCCCTTTTTCGTGCTGGCGACGCAGAACCCGCTGGAACAGGCCGGCACCTATCCGCTGCCCGAGGCACAGCTGGACCGCTTCCTCCTCCATATCCGCGTCGACTATCCGACCGAGCAGGAAGAGCATGACATTCTCGCCCAGACCACCGGGGCCAAGCCGGGCGCGGTGCCGGCGGTGATGCAGGGCGAGGAGGTGCTGGCGCTGCAGAAGCTGGTGCGCGACGTGCATTTCGGTGAGGATCTGCTGCGCTGGGTGACGCGCATCGTGCGCGCCAGCCGTCCGGGCGAAGGCGTGCCGGACGATATCCGCAAATATGTGAAATGGGGCGCGGGACCGCGCGCGGGCCAGTCGCTGATCCTGGCGGCCAAGGCACGCGCCTTGCTCCAGGGCCGTCTGGCGGCGACGCGCGAGGATATCGTTGCGCTGGCCGGGCCAGTGATGCGCCACCGCCTGCTGCTGTCCTTCGCCGCCGAAGCCGAAGGGAAGAGCGCCGACGATGTCGTCGCCGCGCTCGTCCGCGCCGTGCCGCTCGGCTGATCCGGACGCGCAATCATGGCCGATTTCATTCCCCCAGATGTGCGCAGCCGGCTCAAAAGCCTGCGCCTGCTCACGCGCCGGGCGGTGGGATCGCATGGCCTGGGCCTCCATCACAGCCATAGCCGGGGCGCGGGCCTCGAGTTCGCGCAATATCGCGCCTATGAGCCGGGCGACGAGTTGCGCCAGATCGACTGGAAGCTCTATGCCCGGTCGGACAAATTCTTCGTCCGCGAGGCGGAACGGGAAAGCCCGGTCGCAGTCTGGATATTGACCGATGCCAGCGCCTCGATGGCGCAGAGCGATGCGGTGCGCCCCGACTATAGCCGGCTGGATACGGCCAAGGGGATCGCCGCCAGCATCGCCGAACTGGCGATGCAGCAGGGGGATCGCTTCGGCTGGATGGTGCTGTCCGACACCGGGCTGCGCCTATTGCCGCCCGCCACCGGCCTGCGCCAGCGCGACCGGCTATTGCTCGACATGCTGCCGCTGCGGGCCGAAGGGGGCTTTGCTACCGAAGCGCAATTGGTACCGGTCTGGGAACGGATCGGCGCGCATGATCTGGTGATCCTGCTCAGCGACTGTTTCGAGCCGGGCGCGATCGAACTGGTCGAGAAATTGTCAGCCGCCGGGCGCGAGGTTCTGGTGATCGAAATGCTGACCGTGGGCGAGCGGGATTTTCCGTTCGACGGCGGCTATCGCTTTCGTGACCCGGAGACGGGCGAGGAACTGCTGGGCGACGGCGCCGCGCTGCGCGCCGAATTTCTGCGCCGCTTCGGCGAGGCGCGCGCGGAGTTGCATGCCCGGCTGGATGCGGTCGGCATCCGCCGCGCGACCCATGTGCTGGACGAGCCGATCGACCTGCCGCTGCGCCGCCTGTTCGGCGCCCATGACGCGGCCGAATATTCATGACGCCCGCCTTGCTGCTCCCCGCCGCGCTGGCCGGCCTGCTGGCGCTGCTGATCCCGCTTGCGATCCATATCGCCCGGCGCAGCGAGCAATTGCCGACCGATTTCGCCGCGCTACGCTGGCTGCGGCAGAAGCCCAAGCCCCGTTCCCGCCTGCGCTTTGACGAATGGCTGCTGCTCGCCCTGCGCCTCGCGCTGCTGGCGATGGTCGTGCTGTGGCTCGCCCATCCGGTGCTGTTCGGGGCGGCGAGCAAGCAGCCCTATGTCGCGCTGACGCCCGGCGTCGATCCGGCGGCGGTGGATGACAAGGCGCTGGCCGAGGGCATGGCACATTGGCTGGCGCCCGGCTATCCCCGCGTCGAAGCGCGCAAGCCGCTTGCTACCGACGCCATCCCGCTCGCCAGTCTGGTGCGCCAGTTGGACGCCGAACTGCCACGGGGCGCGCCGCTCACCATCATCGTGCCGCAGATGATCCAGGGCGCCGATGCGGAGCGGCCGCGCCTGTCGCGCAAGGTCGACTGGCGCCTCGTCCCCGGCGAAATGCCGGCGGGCAAGCCGGTGCCAGTGCAGGTGCCGTCGATCTCCATCCGCGCCGATGGCGCTCATGCCGCCGGAGTGCGTTACCTCAATGCCGCTGCACTTGCCTGGCAACCCGCAGGCAAGCCGGCCGATGTCGACAGCGGCCCGCTCAACGCCGCACTGCCGCCGTCGGACAAGATCTTGTTCTGGATGAGCGCTGGCACTTTGCCGGAAGCGCTGCAACGCTGGATCGCGCAGGGCGGACAGGCGATCGTCGCATCCGATGCGCTGCTGCCCCAACGCACGACGCCCGAGCCCCTGTGGCAGGATGATCTTGCCCGGCCGCTGGTGGAGGTCATGCCGATCGGCAAGGGCCGCCTGCTCCGCTTCACCCGCCCATTACAGCCGGCACAGATGCCACAATTGCTGGAGGCCGACTTCCCCGCCCGCCTGCGCGCGCTGATCCAGCCGCCCAGCATGGCGCCCCAGCGTGCCGATGCCGCCGCCTATGCGCCACTCACCGGTGGACGCGCCTATCCGCAACCGCCGGCCGAGCTACAGCCCTGGCTGGCGCTGCTGATCGCGGCGCTGCTGCTGGTCGAACGCTGGTTCGCCACCAGCCGCAAGCGGGCGATCGCACCATGAGCGCCGACGCCCTGCTCTCCACCTGGCTGACGCCCAGCCGCCGGCGCGTGCGCCTTGATACGCTGCTGCTCGGCTTGCCGGTCCTGCTGCTGGCGAGCGCGCTGGTCTGGCGTTTCGCCGGACTGGTGCCGGCCGCCATCCTGCTGCTGCTCGGCGCTGGCCTGCTTGGCGCCCTCGCCATCCGCCGCGCCCAGCGCTTCGATCAGCGCTGGTTGGTCCGCCGTCTCGATGCCCGCCGCGTCGATCTGGAGGATAGCAGCGGGCTGCTGTTCGCCGATCCGCAGGGCTTGGGGCCGCTGCAACGGCTGCAACGCAGCCGGCTCGACCAGCGGCTGGGGCAGGGCATGCCGGACGAACTGGCGCCGGACTGGTCGCGCCGCATGATTATCGCACTCTGGGCCGTGGCTTTGCTCGGCATCGCCGCTCTCCTGCTCTGGCCCCGTGGCAGCGACAAACCCGTCGTGCTGGCGCCCGCCGCCGAGGGCATAGCCGCAAGGCCCGGCATTCCGCGCCTTGTCGCCCAGAATCTGCGAATCATCCCGCCCGCCTACACCGGCCTGCCGCTGCGCGACGAGGCGAAGCTCGATGCGCGCGCGCCGCTCGGGTCACGGCTCGAATGGACCTTCCGCTTCGATCCGCAGGCAAGTGCGCCGGCGCTGTTGCCACTGGGTGACGCTGCCGTGGCGCTGCGCCGCGATGGCGATCACTGGATCGCCAGCCGCATGCTCGACGCCTCGTTCCTCTATCGCGTCGATCCGGCATCCGGGCGCGGGCCACTGCCGCCGCTGCACCGGATCGACGGCGTGGCCGATGCGCCGCCGCAGGTGAAGCTGATCGCGCCCGCCGCCAGCCTCAACATGGTGACTCCCGGCCAGCGCAGTTGGACGCCGGTCTTCGCCGCGACCGACGATTATGGCGTCGCCGCCACCGCCCGGCTGCGCATCACCCTGGCGATCGGCGATGGCGAGAATATCCGCTTCACCGAGCGCGAGATCGCCGTGTCCGGCTCCGGCCCGGCGCGCGATCGGCGCTTTGCCCCGCGCCTCGATTTCGGCGCACTCGGCTTTTCGGCCGGCGGCGACATGGTGGTGCAGATCATCGTTCGCGACAATCGCGCGCCGTCGCCACAGGAGGTGCGCGGCCCCAGCGTCATCCTGCGCTGGCCTGCGGCCAAGGCGCCGGAAAGCGGCGGCCTGCAGGGCATGGTCAACACCACTTTGCCGGCCTATTTCCGCAGCCAGCGCCAGATCATCATCGATGCCGAGGCGCTGCTGAAGCGCAAGCGCAGCCTGTCGGCCGACAAATATCTGTCGCAATCCAACGGCATCGGTAATGACCAGAAAATCCTGCGCGGCCGCTACAGCCAGTTCCTGGGCGGCGAGAGCGAAGGCGAACCCAGCCTGCCGACCGCCGATGCGGATGGCCATAGCGAGGGTGACGGCCATGATCATGGTCCGCCGGTCGCGGCGCCCAATGTCTTTGGCGAGAAGGAGGATGTGCTCGCCGAATTCGGCCATCCGCACGATGAATCGCCCGCCTCCAGCCTGGACCCGGAAACCCGCGCGATCCTGAAACAGGCGGTGGATGAGATGTGGCAGTCGGAAATGCAATTGAAGCAAGGCCGGCCGGACCTGGCCTTGCCCTATGCCTACAAGGCGCTGCGCTTCATCAAGGAAGTGCAGCAGGCGACCCGCATCTTCCTGTCGCGCGTCGGCCCGGAACTGCCGCCGATCGACCCCGCCCGGCGTATGACCGGCAAGCGCGAGGGGATTGCCGGCCATTTCGAGCCGCTGGTCGCGGTCGAGGGCGATGATGGCCCGGCTGCAGCCGCCTGGCGTGGGCTGGCGCAGGGACCGGTGTCGCTCGGCGCGCTGGAGGGCTGGGCGCGGACCAATGCCGCGCGCCTGCCCGATCCGCTGGCGCTGAGCGGCGCGATCGATGCCGTGCGGCGCGATCCGGCCTGCGCCGCCTGTCGCGACAAGCTGCGCGCGCAATTGTGGATGGCGATGGAGCGGCCGCAGGGTGGCGTGGCGCGGCGCCGCCCGGCCGATGCAGCCGGCGCCCGTTATCTCGGCGCGATCGGGGGGCGTCCATGAACATACAGCTCATCACCGCGCTGCTCCTTGGCGCGGCCGTGCTGGTCGGCTGGGCAAGGCTGCTGCTGCGGCAGCGTTCGGCGGGCGATCTGGGCGCCCGGCCCTGGCGCCTCGCGACACTGTTGCTGCTCCAGCCGGTCGTCGCGCTGCTCCTTTATTTCGGCCTCTTCCCACCCGCGCTGCCGGTGGCAGGCGGCACGCTGACCGTCGCCACCCAGGGCAGTTGGCGCTTGGCCCCGGCCGGTAAGGGCGCGCATCTGGTCGCGCTGCCCGAAGCGCCGGATGTGGCGGGCGCGCAGGCGGTGCCCGATCTGGCGACCGTATTGCGTCGCTATCCCGACACGCGCCGCCTCGTCATCCTGGGGCAGGGCCTCGTCGCCCGCGATCGCGATGCGGCTAAGGGGCTTGCGATCGACTATACGCCGCCGGCCGCCGCCGCAGGACTGGTCGCGCTAGCCCGGCCTGACCGGATCGCGCCGGGCGCAACCTTCGCCGTCGGCGGACAGGTGGCCGGCCTGCCCAAGGCACAGGTCGAACTGCTCGATCCCGCCGGGCGCGTTACCGATGCCGCCCCGGTGGATGGCGATGGCCGCTTCAGCCTGACCGGGACCGCCCGAGCCGCCGGCACCGCTGAATTCACCCTGCGCCTGCGCCGGGCCGATGGCGGGCTGGTCGAACAGGCGGTGGTGCCATTGCTGGTCGAGGGCGATGCCGCGCCGCGCTTGCTGATCCTCGCCGGGGCGCCGGGGCCGGAGGTCAAATATCTGCGCCGCTGGGCGACCGACGCCGGCTATGCCGTCACCGTCAATATGAGCGCGGGCGGCGGCATCGCGCTGGGCGACGCACCGGTGGCGATCAACGCCACCAGCCTGCGCCGCTATGACCTGCTGGTCGTCGATGATCGCGCCTGGTCCGGCCTGGGTGGCGGACGGGGCGCGGTGCTGCAGGCGGTGCGCGGCGGCATGGGCCTGATCCTGCGCGGCGGCGGCCCGGCCGATGGCGCGCTGCGCGGCCAGTGGCGCGCGCTGGGTTTCGATCTGTCCGGCGGCAATGGCGTCGCGCCGATCGCCCTGCCGGCGCCGCTGGCCGCCGATCGCGCCCGCACCCGTGCCGGCATCGGCAGCGCCGACATACCTGCGGACCTCAATATCGGCGACGATCTTCTGCCCGAAGCGATCCGCATGGATGGCGTGCCGGCCGGCGGCGATGTGGTCCCACTGGTGCAGGATGCCGCGGGCACAGCACTCGCCGCCTGGCGCGCGCTGGGCGCGGGGCGTGTCGCAGTCTGGACCGGCCTCGACAGTTTTGGCCTGGTGCTGAGCGGCCGGGGCGATCTTTACGGCGACTGGTGGGGGCGGATGATGTCCGCGGTCGTGCGCCCGGCACCGGGGTCTGTTGCCGCCTTCACCGGCCCGGCGTGGGTCGGCGAGCGGATCAGCCTGTGCGGCCTGAAGCCCGGTGCCAGTGTCGATGGCGCGCCCTTGGCGATCGATCCGACGACTGGCGATTGCGCCGCCTGGTGGCCCGATCGGGCAGGATGGCATCAGGTGCGCCGGACGGATGGCGCATCCACAGCCTTCTACATCTACCCCGCCAATGCCCTGCCGGCCCTGCGCATCGCGCAGATGCATCAGGCCATGACCCTGTTGCAGGGCGCCGATCAGAAGACGGATTCTGCCACTGCCGCGCGCTCCGTTCCCGGCCCGTCCTGGCCTTGGCTCATCGGCTGGCTGATCGCCAGTGCCCTGCTCTGGTGGTTTGAGCGATCCCGGATCGGCCGCACGGTGACCCCGCAGGCCTAACCCGTGCCCAGCATCACCGGCCGCAGCCTTTCGCTCGTCGCCACGAGCCAGCCGACAAACTGGTCGATCCGGGCAATGCCACGCAGGTCGCGAGGCACCACCAGCCAGAAGCTGCGCTGGATATCGACCGCCTCGGGCAGGACGCGGACCAGTCCCGGCATGGCGTCGCCGATGAAGCAGGGCAATATGCCGCAGCCCGCGCCGCTGGCGATGATCTCCGCCTGGGCATTGATGCTGCTCGACCGGATCGCCGGTTCCAGCCGGGCATCGACCTCCGCCAGATAGCGCAGTTCGGGTGCATAGATCTGATCGGGGACATAGCCGACCAGCACATGGCGCAGCAGGTCGCCCTTGGCCTTCAACGGCGGCGCACTCTCCAGATAGGCGGGCGTGGCATAAAGCCCCAGATGATAGTCGGTCAGCTTGCGGGTGATCAGCGGGCCGGTCTTGGGCCGGGCCAGCATCACCGCGATGTCCGCCTCGCGCCGCGAGGGGTTGAGGAAGCCGCTCGACGCCACCAGGTCGATCTCGATCCGTGGATGCTCGGCGGTGAAGCTGCGCAGATGCGGCGCGATCACCCGGCTGCCAAAGCCTTCCGATGCGCTCAGGCGGATCGTCCCCGCCATCTGCGCGCCGGCTGCGCTGCCGCTCCGCTGCACGCCGAGCGCCGCCGCCTCCATCCGTTCGGCCTGTTCCAGCAGGCGGGTGCCATGGTCGGTCAGCACATGGCCGGCCGGCGTATGCTCGAACAGGCGTTGCTCCAGCGCCTGCTCCAGCCGCTTGATCCGCCGCGAGATGGTGGTGGCGTCCATCCTGGTCATCGCCGCCGCCGCGCTCAATCGCTCGGTACGTGCCACCGCCAGGAACAGGCGCAGGTCGTCCCAGTTCATGTATGCGGCATTTTTGCAGGGTGGATATGCATATCCGTCAGCTTGCCTGCATTTCTGATATCCTGCAAGGCGGGGTGAAAGCATCGTGCGGAAAAGTGGGAACCGGTTTTCCGCTTCAAACGATGCGACAAAAGAAGTTGGAGCGCGCGACTTGCGTCAGGGTGATCGCAGCGCGCTCCAAACTATATTGGAGAGGATGGGCCATGCGTATCATCGATCATGTCATCAGCGGTCATTCGGCAGGTGATGGCGGCCGCACCAGCGACGTCTTCGACCCCAATAATGGCGGTGTGCAGGCGCAGTTGCGCCTCGGCACCCAGGCCGACCTGGACGCCGCCATGGCCGCCGCACTTGCCGCCCAGCCGGCCTGGGCCGCGACCAACCCGCAACGCCGCGCCCGTGTCATGTTCGCGTTCAAGACGCTGGTCGAACAGAATATGGACGAGCTTGCCCATCTACTCAGTTCCGAACATGGCAAGGTGATCGCCGACTCAAAGGGCGATATCCAGCGCGGGCTGGAGGTGATCGAGTTCGCCTGCGGTATCCCCCATGTGCTCAAGGGCGAATATACCCAGGGCGCCGGCCCCGGCATCGACGTCTATTCGATGCGCCAGCCGCTCGGCGTGGTCGCCGGCATCACCCCGTTCAATTTCCCGGCGATGATCCCGATGTGGATGTTCGGCGTCGCCATCGCCTGCGGCAATGCCTTCATCCTCAAGCCCAGCGAGCGCGACCCCAGCGTCCCCGTGCGCCTGGCCGAACTGATGCGGGAGGCGGGCCTGCCCGACGGCGTGTTGCAGGTCGTCCATGGCGACAAGGAAATGGTCGACGCGATCCTGGATCATCCCGAGATCAGGGCGGTCAGCTTCGTCGGCTCCTCCGACATCGCTCATTATGTCTATCGCCGTGGCGTCGAGGCGGGCAAGCGCGTCCAGGCGATGGGCGGCGCCAAGAATCATGGCATCGTCATGCCGGACGCCGATCTCGACCAGGTGGTGAATGACCTCGCCGGCGCGGCCTTCGGTTCGGCGGGCGAGCGCTGCATGGCGCTGCCGGTGGTGGTGCCGGTGGGCGAGGCGACGGCGATCGCGTTGCGCGAGAAGCTGATCCCGGCGATCGACGCGCTGCGGGTCGGCGTCTCGACCGATGCCGACGCCCATTATGGCCCGGTCGTCACCGCCGCGCACAAGGCGAAGATCGAGTCCTATATCCAGATGGGCGTCGATGAAGGCGCCGAACTGGTGGTCGACGGCCGCGGCTTCACGCTGCAGGGCCATGAACAGGGCTTCTTCGTCGGCCCGACCCTGTTCGACCGGGTGACGCCGCAGATGCGCAGCTATCAGGAAGAGATTTTCGGCCCCGTGCTCCAGATGGTGCGTGCCGACAGCTTCGAGGATGCGCTGCGTCTGCCGAGCGACCACCAATATGGCAATGGCGTCGCCATCTTCACCCGAAACGGCCATGCCGCGCGCGAATTTGCCGCGCG
The DNA here is from genome assembly GCF_057063145.1 of Sphingobium sp. SG1. NCBI lineage: Bacteria > Pseudomonadati > Pseudomonadota > Alphaproteobacteria > Sphingomonadales > Sphingobiaceae > Sphingobium > Sphingobium sp. SG1. The sequence continues at coordinate 307,069 of NZ_JBVVOJ010000004.1, forward strand.
GGTCAATGTCGGCATGGTCGGCATCAATGTGCCGATCCCGGTGCCGGTCGCCTATCACACGTTCGGCGGCTGGAAGCGCAGCGCCTTTGGCGACACCAACCAGCATGGCATGGAAGGGGTGAAATTCTTCACCAAGGTGAAGACTGTCACCCAGCGCTGGCCCGACGGCGGCGCCACCGGCGACAGCGCCTTCGTCATCCCGACCATGGGGTGAGGGGAAGCGGGGAGGCGATGAAGCCTCCCCGGACAGGACGCGGCAGGTTGACGCTGCATGTCCCCGTCGCGCTAATGGGTGCCGGACCAAGTCCGGCATGACGAATGAAAAAGATGAGACAAACCCCATGACCCAGTTCGAGCTCACCGACGAGCAGCGCGCCGTGCAGGAACTGGCGCAGCGCTTCACCGCCGATGCGATCACGCCCCATGCGGCCAAGTGGGACGAGGAGCATCATTTCCCCCGCGACACCATCCGCCAGGCGGCCGAACTGGGCTTCGGCGCCATCTATGTGTCGGAAGAGAGCGGCGGCATCGGTCTTGGCCGGCTTGAATCCGCGCTCATCATGGAGGCGATGGCCTATGGCTGTCCCTCCACCTCGGCCTTTATCTCGATCCACAATATGGCCGCCTGGATGATCGACCGCTTCGGCGACGATGCGGTGAAGGAGCGCTATCTCCCGTCGCTCGTCACCTGCGAGACGATCGCTTCCTATTGCCTCACCGAACCGTCTGCCGGCTCCGATGCGGCGTCACTGCGCACCCGCGCGGTGCGGGATGGCGACCATTATGTCGTCACCGGTTCCAAGGCGTTCATTTCGGGCGGCGGCGAAAATGACATCTATGTCGTGATGGTCCGCACCGGCGAGGATGGCCCCAAGGGCATCAGCTGCTTGGTGATCGAAAAGGACATGGAAGGCGTAAGCTTCGGCGCGCAGGAACGCAAGCTCGGCTGGCATTCGCAGCCGACCGCCCAGGTCAATTTCGACGGCGTCCGCGTGCCGGTGGCCAACCGGGTCGGCGCGGAGGGGCAGGGCTTCGCCATTGCCATGGCCGGGCTTGATGGGGGCCGTCTCAATATCGGCGCCTGCTCGCTCGGTGGCGCCCAGCGCGCGCTGGACGAGGCGCTCGGCTATACCCGCGAGCGGCGTCAGTTCGATCGCGCCATTGCCGATTTCCAGAATACCCAATTCACCCTGGCCGATATGGAGACCGAGCTTCAGGCCGCCCGCGCGCTGCTCTATCTCGCCGCCGCCAAGGTAAGCGAGGGCGCGCCCGACAAGACCAAATTCGCCGCCATGGCCAAGCGCTTCGCGACCGATACCGGATCGGCCGTGGCCGACCGCGCGCTGCAACTCCATGGCGGCTACGGCTATCTGATGGACTATCCGGTCGAGCGCATATGGCGCGACCTGCGGGTCCACCGCATCCTGGAGGGCACGAACGAGATCATGCGCATGATCACCGCCCGCGAACTGCTCAAGGCCTGAAGGGGATGACCATGACCGACGATGTTCTGATTGCGGTGGAGAGCGGCGTCGGCCGCCTGCGGTTGAACCGGCCCAAGGCGATCCATGCGCTGACCCGCGCCATGTGCGCGACCATGACCGACGCGCTGCTCGCCTGGCAGGATGATCCGGCGATCCGCGCGGTGATGATCGACCATGCCGAAGGACGCGGCTTCTGTGCCGGCGGCGACATCCGCCTGATCGCGGAAAGCGCGGCCGGCGACAATCTGGCGGCACGCGATTTCTTCGCGACCGAATATCGCCTGAACCATCTGCTCTTCACCTATGGGAAGCCGGTGATCGCCTTCATGGACGGCATCACCATGGGCGGCGGCGTCGGCATTGCGCAGCCGGCGCGCTATCGCGTCGCGACCGAACGCACCGTCTATGCCATGCCGGAAACCGGCATCGGCCTGTTCCCCGATGTCGGCGGCGGCTGGTATCTCTCGCGCTTGCCGGGTCGGTCGGGCCGCTATCTTGCCGTCACCGGCGCACGGATCGACGGGGCGGACGCGATCGCGCTCGGCCTTGCCACCGACTATCTGCCGAGCGACCGGCTGGAGGAAACGAAGGCCGCGATCATCGCCGATCCCTCCGATATCGGCGCGCTACTGGCGCGTTTCGCCGTCACCCCGCCCGACAGCCATTTCGCTGCCCGCTTGCCGGACATCGACCGGTTGTTCGCCAGCGACCGGCTGGAGGATATCTATGCCGCGTTGCGCGCCGACGGATCGGACTGGGCGCAGGCGCAGCTCACCGCGCTCGACACCAAATCGCCCCAGACGATGAAGGTCGCGCTGCGGCAATTGGCGCAGGCCAGCCGCCTGACCCGCTTCGTCGACAATATGGCGATGGAATATGATCTGGCCTGCCGCATCATCGCCCGGCCCGACATTGTCGAAGGGGTGCGCGCGCTGATCGTCGACAAGGATAATCAGCCGCGCTGGAACCCGCCAACGGTGGAGGCGGTGACCGACCAGCTGGTCGACGCGATCTTCGCGCCGCTGCCCGAAGGCGAGCGCTGGACCCCGCTGCCGCAAGCAGCGGTCGAAGCCTGATAGAATAAAAGGAGAGGATGGACATGAGCAGCATCGGCTTCATCGGCCTGGGCAATATGGGCGGCGGCATGGCCGCCAATCTGGTGAAGGCGGGCCACACTGTCACCGCCTTCGACCTGTCCGAAGCCGCGCTGGCCCGCGCCGAGGCGGCCGGTTGCACCCGCGCCGCGTCTGCCGCGGAAGCGGTTAAAGGTGTCAATGCCGTTGTCACCATGCTGCCCGCCGGCAAGCATGTCCGCGCCGTCTATGGCGAACAATTGCTGGGCGCGGTCGGGCCCGACACGCTGCTGATCGACTGTTCGACCATCGACGTCGCCTCCGCCCGCGCTGTAATCGAACAGGCGGCCGAACATGGCCTCGTCATGGTCGATGCGCCGGTGTCGGGCGGCATTGCCGCTGCCAATGGCGGTACCTTGACCTTCATGGTCGGCGGCGAAGATACCGCCTTCGCGCGCGCCGAACCGATCTTGCAGGCGATGGGCAAGGCGGTGATCCATGCCGGTGCAGCCGGGGCGGGGCAGGCGGCGAAGATCGTCAACAACATGCTGCTGGGCGCCACCATGGTCGCCACCTGTGAGGCCTTCGCCCTCGCCGAAAAACTGGGCCTCGATCTCCAGACCTTCTTCGACATCTCGTCCAAGGCGTCGGGGCAGAGCTGGTCGATGACCAGCTATTGCCCGGTGCCCGGCGTCGGTCCGGAAACGCCGGCCGACCGCGATTATGAGGGCGGTTTCGCCAATGCGCTGATGCTCAAGGATCTGAAGCTCGCGGTGGAGGCCGCCCATGGCGTCGACGCCAGCGTGCCGATGGGTACGGCGGCGGAATCGCTTTATCAGGCGCTGGTTAACACCGGCGCGGGGGCCAAGGATTTCTCGTCCATGGTTCGCTTCCTCAAGGGGGTGGCGGCCTGACCTTGAAGGTCGGAACGGCGCGGGCCATCGGCCCGCGCCATCGCGCTCAATTATTGACGAAGGTCAGCGTCGCGATGTTGTAGAGTGTCGCCACCTTGGCGCCGCGCAGGCTGAGGTCGCCCTTTTCCTCCTGCGTCGCGGTCAGGATATAGCGGCCCTTTTCCTTGATCGGCAGGGTCACGCGGCCCTGGGCGTCGGTGACGAAGCCCTTCGACCATTTGTCGGGCGAGATCGCGGTCACCTTGACCCCGGCAAGCGGTTTGCCGTCGCGGACCAGCGTGAAGCTGTTGGCGCCCGCAGCGGTCGGCACGATTTCCAGCGGCATACCGGCCTTGGCCTCGCTGCGGCCGGCGCGCGCATAATAGATCACGCCTTCCTTCTTGCCTTCTTCGCCCCAGGGATCGAACACGCTGTCGTCGATCACGCGCACGTCGCCGGCAGGCACGGCGACTTCGATATAGCCGGCCTTGCGCACCTGCGCGGCGGAGGATGCGGGCACCAGCTTGGGTGCCTTCAGCTTCTCGAACTCGGGATCGCCACCCTCGGGCAGCGGATCGCCCGGTTCGCCCAGATAGATGCGCGCCGGGCCGGCGCCGTCACGCTCGACCCACACTTCATGCGCCTGCGCCATTGCGGGCAGGCAGGCGATCGCCAGCAGCGCACTAGTCCATTTCAGCATAGTCTCTCTCCTCAGAAACGGAAGCCGACCGTGCCCATGACGTTGCGCGGCGCGCCCATGAAGCAGTCGCCACGCGCCAGGCAGGACGCGTAGAATTTCTTGTTGAGCAGGTTGGTCGCATTGAGCGCGAAGCGCCAGTCCTGCCAGGTGATTTCCGCCAGCGCGTCGACGGTGGTGCGCGACGGCGTGACGATTGACCAGATCGCGCTGGTCGACACGCTCTTGCCGCTATAGACGACGCCGCCGCCCAGGCGCAGCTGCGCCTCGTCTGCCAGGCCGAAGGTCTTGGTGGACCAGAGCGACGCGGTGTGGCGCGGCATATAGTCGAGGCTGGTGTTGGTTTCCGACTTCAGCTTCGAATAGCCATAATTGGCCAGCAGTTCGAAATTGCCGGGCAGGGTATGGCTCGCTTCGATCTCGAAGCCCTTGGTGTTGAGCACGCCCGACTGTTCGGTGCCGCCCGCCGCGAGATAGAGGACGCGGTTGCGCTCCTTGATCTTGAACACGGTGGCGGTGACCAGGGTGCTGGGGGCGGGCTGCCACTTCACGCCGGCTTCATATTGGGTGCCGGTCTGCGGCTTGTAGGCATCGCCATAGCTGCCATCGCCATTGTCGATCCGGCCGGCGACCGGCAGGAAGCTTTCAGTATAGCTGAAGAAGGGCGAGATGCCGGCGCCGATTTCGCCGATGATGCCGGCGCGGAAGGTGGTGGCATTGTCCTTCTGGCCCGAAGAACCAGTCACGCGATCGCGGCGGGCGCCCAGCACGACCGATACCCGGTCATAGAAGCGGATCTGGTCCTGGACATAGACGCCCAGCTGCTTCTGGCTGTCGCTGGTGAAGGGGCCAGTCGGATCATAGGTCGCCAGCGCATCATAATCGATGTCGTAAAGGTCGACCAGTTCATAGCCGCCGGCATAACGCTTGGACACCTTGTTCCAGCTATAGTCGATGCCGACCAGCAGCTTGTGCTCGATATTGGCGCCGGTGTTGAAATTGAACTGGACGTTGTTGTCGGTCGAAAAGACGTTCATCCGCGCGTCGCTGGCATCGGCCGTCAGCGCGATGGTGCGCCCGTCGGTGCCATAGACCGAGAAGGGATCCTGCGGGTTGGTATAGCTGTCGGCATAATGGGTGTTATATTCGAGGTCGCTGTCGATATAGCGCGCCTTGAGGCTGAGCTTCACATTGTCGGAGAAGCGGTGGGTGATCGAGCCGCCACCCTGCAGCGACCGGCCATCATAGCGATCCCAGCCGGCCTTGCCGACGAAGGTGTAGCGATCCAGCTGCTCGCCTGCGACATTGTTGGGCATGAAGGTGCCGACGATCGGCAGGAACTGCGACGTCGAACCGGTATCATCCTCCTGATAGAGGCCGGTCAGCACGATGTCGGTATCGGGCGTCGGCTGCCAGCGGATCGAGGGCGCGAACATCACGCGGTCGTCGGGGACATGGTCGACATAGGTGTCGGCGTCGCGGACGCGGCCGACGAAGCGCACAGCCAGATTGTCGGCCAGCGCGACATTCACGTCGCCCATCGCTTCCTTGCGGTCATAGCTGCCATAGACGAGGTTGAGTTCGCCGCGCGTGGTGAAATCGGGCGTCTTGCTGACCAGGTTGACCAGGCCGCCGATCGACCCCTGGCCGAACAGCACCGATGCCGGGCCGCGCAGGATTTCCACGCGCGAGAAATTATAGGGGTCCGACGTGATCGACGCATAATAGCTGAAGATGTCGCGCATGCCGTCGCGGAACTGCAGCGCGTCCAGGCCACGCACGTTGAAGCCGTCGACACGGGTATCGCGGCCATAGGGGTTGGCCAGCACGCCGGCGGCATATTTCACCGTGTCGCTGATGCTGATCGCACCCTGCGACAGATATTGTTCGGACGTGATGACCTTGATCGGCTGGGGCAGTTCGACCAGCGCGGTGTCGGTCTTGGACCCGGTGGTTGCGGCGGTGACAACGATGCTGTCTTCGTCAGTGCGGGGGGCGTCCGCGGCGGCCGCCTCTGCCGACCAGGCGGTGCCATGGCACAGCGCGATCAGGGCCGCGCCGCTCAATGCGATGAACTTCTTCATATGGGATCCCCCGTGACTCGTTTATGGGGCGCCCATAGCGATATTGATATTCGTTCGCAATTCTGTTGACTTGCATTTGCGAAAGGCATGTTGCGCAAATGCAACCGGCCGCCCCAGACGGAGCGGCCGCGTGCTGATTGGAAACCGGCTGTGCCCTTATAATTCCTCGGGCCAGTAGAGCCGCATCGGGTTGTCGATCAGCAGCTTGCGCTGCAATTCCACCGTCGGGGCGATGCGCGGGATCATGTCGACCAGATGGCCGTCATCGGGGACCGCATCCTGCATGTTCGGGTGCGGCCAGTCGGTGCCCCACAACACGCGGTCCTGATAGTCGGCGACCAGCGGCGCAACGGCTTCGGCAAAGGCGTTCCACGGATCACCTGTCGGATCGAGCCGATCCGGACAGGTCGCCTTGAACCAGATGTCGTCACGGCTGTCGAGGAAGGCGCGGAACGCCTTCATGTCGGCGCCATCAGGCCCCTGGGTCACGTCCGGACGACCCATATGATCGATCACCAGCGGCACCGGAATCGCGTCCATGAAGGGGCGCAGTTCCTCCAATATGTCGGCCTCGAAATAGATGACGACATGCCAGCCCTTGGGCAGGCGCTTGGCCACTTCGAGGAACTTGTCCTTGGGCGCGTCATCGACCAGGCGCTTGAGGAAATTGAAGCGGATGCCGCGCATCCCGCCCTCATGCAGGGCGGCAAGATCGACTTCGGAAATGGCCGGATCGACCACGGCGACGCCGCGCGCCTTGCCGTTCGATTTGGCGATGGCGTCCAGCGTCGCGGCATTGTCGGTGCCGTGGCAGCTGGCCTGGACGATGACATTGCGGGCGAAACCCAGATGGTCGCGGAGCGCGAACAGCATGTCCGGGCCGGCATCCTCGGGCAGATATTTCGCCTTCGCGCTGAAGGGGAATTGCGCCATCGGACCGAACACATGGCAATGGGCGTCGATCGCGCCGGCCGGCGGGGTGTAGCGCGGTTTGGACGGATTGCCGTGCCAGCTGGTGATGCGGCCAAGTTCGGGGGCGGTCATGCGAAAATCTCTCCATCCATCAGCTTGCGCGCGGTGCGCAGCATGGCGGCGCTGATCACCGCGCCACGCTCGTCCAGTTCCATGACACAGGTTGTCTCGCCGGTCGGATGCTCGACTGAGAGTGTCTTGCGGTCGCCCGAAGGTATCGAGGCGACTTCGGCCGCGGGCGATCCCTTGATCAGGCAGGCGGTGGCGACGCTGACCGCACCGAGCACGCCGATCGAGGCATGAGCGCGATGCGGGATGAAACTGCGCACCGTGACCGCGCCGCCATCGCGCGGCGGGGCGACCAGCATCATCTTGGGCACGGACTTTTCCTTGACGTCGCCCAGGTTCATCCGTTCGCCGACGGCGAGGCGGATCGCCTCGATCCGGGCTTTGAGCGCTACGTCCTTGTCCAGCGTGTCGCGGTCCTCATAGCCGGTGATGCCGACATCCTGCGCCTTCATGACGACGCAGGGCATGCCATTGTCGATTAGGGTGACGCGCACGCCCTCGACCTCGTCAAAGGCATTGCCGGTCGGCAGCAGCGCGCCGCAGGAGGAGCCGGCGGTGTCGCGAAACTCCAGCGGGATCGGCGCGGCGCTGCCGGGCACGCCGTCGATTTTCGCCTCGCCATCATAGCGGACTTTGCCGCCCGGTGTCTGCACCGTGGCGATCGCGATCTGCCCGGTATTTTCCATGAAGATGGCCACGCGGGTCTCGCCGTCCTGCGGGGCGACGAGGCCACGCTCGATCGCGAAGGGGCCGATGCCAGCGAGGATATTGCCGCAATTCTGCGCGTTGCTGACGATCGCCTGATCGACGAAAACCTGGAGGAAGAGATAGTCGACATCGACGCCCTCCCGATCGGATTTCCTGACGACCGCGACCTTGCTGGTCAGCGGATCGGCACCGCCCATGCCATCGATCTGACGCGGGTCGGGCGATCCCATGGCTCGCAGCAGGAAGGCGTCGCGCGCGGCACTGTCGGACGGCAGGTCTTCCGAAAGGAAATAGCCGCCCTTGGACGTGCCGCCGCGCATCCACATCACGCGGGCGCTGGTCTGGCCGTCAGACATATTTCAGGCCCATTTCCTGCAGGCGCGGGCGCATATTGTAGATGTCGAGGCCCAGTTCCCCGGCGGCCAGGCGGATGCGCTTGGCTTCCTCGGCGGCTTCGCGGGCCTGCGCCTTTTCCAGCACGGCGGCGGCGTCGGCGCGCGGCACGATGCACACGCCATCATCGTCGGCGATGATCACGTCGCCCGGATTGACCAGCGCATTGGCGCACACGACCGGGATATTGACCGATCCCAGCGTGCCCTTGATCGTGCCCTGGGCGTGGACCGCCTTGGACCAGACCGGGAAGTTCATCTGCTTGAGGTCGCGGACGTCGCGCACGCCCGCGTCGATGATGAGGCCACGGCAGCCGCGTGCCTGGGCGGAGGTGGCGAGCAGGTCGCCGAAATAGCCGTCGGTGCAGGGGCTGGTCGGGGCGAGCAGCAATATGTCGCCTTCCTTCAACTGTTCGATCGCGACATGGACCATCCAGTTGTCGCCCGGCGGGGCGGAGATCGTCACCGCGCTGCCGGCGATGCGGGCGCCCGGATAGATGGGGCGCATATAGGGGGCGAGCAGGCCCTTGCGACCTTGCGCTTCATGGACGGTGGCGACGCCCGCCTTGGCGAGGCCATCGATGACGGCGGGGTCCGCCCGTTCGATATTCTGGACGACAATGCCGGACATCAAGCCTTCTCCTAGCGCATAAGTTGACAGCGATGTGGACAGGTGCAGCGCGATGCTCAAATCCGAACTGGAACCAGTGCATAAATTTTTGCTAAGTGTTGGACATGAACCCCGACCAGTTCAATATCCGTCATCTGGCCGCGATGGCGGCCGTGGTGGAGCTTGGCAGCGTCAGCCTGGCGGCGCGCGCGGTGAACCTGACCCAGCCGGCGGTGACCCAGGGGATCGCCAAGCTGGAGGCGCAACTGGGCCTGCCGTTGTTCGCGCGCCAGCCCGGCGGCATGGTCGCGCTGGAACCGGCGGAGCGGCTGAAGCCGCGGATCGATGCGGCGCTGCGGCTGATCGGCAGCAACCGGGTGACGGCGGCGCAGGTGCGCGCCTTCGTCGCCCTGGCGCGCGGCGGCAGCTATGCCGCGGCGGCGGTGGCGACCGGCGTGGCCGAACCCTCGCTGCATCGGGCGGTCGGCGATCTGGGGCTGGCGCTGGGACAAAGGCTGGTCGACCGGCGCGGGCGCGGCGTGATGCTGACCAGGGCCGGGACGGTGCTGGCACAGCGGCTGCGGCTGGCGCTGGCGGAATTGCGGCAGGGGCTGGAGGATCTGGCCGACCTGCGCGGGCAGGAGGGCGGGCGCATCCTGGTCGGCGCCATGCCGCTGTCGCGGGCGCGCCTGATCCCCGATGCGATCGCCCGGTTCCGCACCGATTTTCCGCTGGTCGACATCAGCGTCCATGAAGGATCGCATGCCGAACTGGTCGGCCCGCTGCGCGATGGCGAAATCGACATGATGGTCGGTGCGCTGCGCGATCCCGCCATGGCGCTGGACCTGACGCAACGGCCCTTGTTCGAGGATCGGCCGACCATCCTAGCGCGGCGTGGCCATGCGCTGGCGGCGGGCTGGGACGCCGATGCGCTGCGCCGCTATCCCTGGATATTGCCGCCGGAGGGCACGCCGCTGCGGCAATTGTGGCAGGCGATGTTCGCGGCGCTCGGCGGCGATCTGCCGGCGGTGCCGATCGAATGCGGATCGGTGATGACGATCCGGCAATTGCTGGTCGGCGGCGAGTATCTGACCTTGCTGTCGCACGATCAGCTGGCGCTGGAGCTGGAGGCGGGGCTGCTGATCGATATCGGCCCGGCACCCGGCGCGATCAGCCGGACCATCGGCCTCACCACGCGGGCCGACTGGCGCCCGACCCGGTTGCAGCAGCAGTTCATGGCCGCGATCGATCAGGCTGCTGTACATATGAATTCGTAAAATCTTATACTGATCCAGCGGATTCGATTGGCGGCGTCAGACATGATCCGTCATCCAACCCGACATGGAGCAGGAAATCGGTCTGATCGGATTTGGCGAGGCGGGGTCCACCTTTGCGATGGCGGGGGACTGGATCGACGCGGCCCGCGTCTATGATATCCAGACCGATGCCGGCGCCACCCGCGATGCGATGCTGGCGCGCTGTGCCAGGGCCGGCGTCCGGGCCGTGCCGACGCTGGCTGATGCCGTCGCGCCCGTCACCTTCATCCTGTCGCTCGTTACCGCCGACCAGGCGCTCGCCGTGGCGCAGGCCGCCGCCGCCCATATCGCGCCCGGCGCCCTCTATTGCGATCTCAACAGCGTCGCGCCGCAGACCAAGCAGGCGGCGGCCCGCGCTATCGAGGCGGCCGGTGGCCATTATGTCGATGTTGCCGTCATGGCGCCGGTCGATCCGGCCCGGCTGAACGTGCCGCTGCTGGTCAGCGGGGCCCATGCCGATGCGGCGCGGGCAGGGCTGGCCCGGCTGGGCTTCACCAATATCCGCGTCGTCGGGGAGGCCGTCGGCCGGGCGTCTTCGATCAAGATGATCCGGTCGGTGATGGTCAAGGGGCTGGAGGCGCTGACCGCCGAATGCATGCTGGCGGCTGATGCGGCGGGCGTGCTGGACGAGGTGATCGGATCGCTCGACGCCAGCGAGAAGCCGCGGCCCTGGGACATCCGCGCCGACTATAATCTCGACCGCATGATGGTCCATGGGCTGCGCCGCGCGGCCGAGATGGCGGAGGTGGTCAAGACGCTCGATGGCCTTGGCACCGGTTCCGCGATGACGCGCGGTACGGTCGAGCGCCAGCAGGCGATCGGCACGCTGGGCATCAAGACGCCGCCCGAAGGGCTGGGCGCCAAGATCGACAGCATCATCCAAGCAAAAGCGGAACAGACAGGAAAGGCCGACGCGGCATGACCATGATTATCGACTGCCACGGCCATTATACCGTGCTGCCCAAGGGGCATGACGCCTGGCGCGAGGAGCAGAAGGCGGCATTCAAGGCGGGCGTGCCGGCCCCCGCCTATCCCGACATCAGCGATGCCGAAATCCGCGAGACGATCGAGGCGAACCAGTTGCGCCTGATCAAGGAACGTGGCGCCGACCTCACCATCTTCTCGCCGCGCGCTTCGGCCATGGCCCCCCATGTCGGCGACGCGGCGGTGGCGAAGGAGTGGGCGATGCGCTGCAACGACCTGATCGCGCGCGTCGTCGGCCTGTTCCCCGAAAGTTTCGTCGGCGTGTGCATGCTGCCCCAGTCGCCCAAGGCGGACATGGCCAACAGCATTGCCGAGCTGGAACGCTGCGTCGACATGGGCTTCATCGGCTGCAACCTCAATCCCGATCCGGGCGGCGGCCATTTCCAGCATCCGCCGCTGACGGACAAATATTGGTATCCCTTCTACGAGAAGATGGTCGAGTTGGACGTGCCGGCGATGATCCATGTGTCGGGCAGCTGCAATCCGGCGATGCACGCGACCGGCGGCTATTATATCGCGGCCGACACGATCGCCTTCATGCAGTTGCTGGAAGGCGACCTGTTCAGGGATTTCCCGACCCTCAAGTTCATCATCCCGCATGGCGGCGGCGCGGTGCCCTATCATTGGGGACGCTATCGCGGTCTGGCCGACATGCTGAAGAAGCCCGACCTGTCGACCCATCTGATGAACAACATCTTCTTCGACACCTGCGTCTATCATCAGCCCGGCGTCGACCTGCTGGCCGATGTGATCGACAACAAGAATATCCTGTTCGGGTCGGAAATGGTCGGCGCGGTGCGCGGCATTGATCCCACCACCGGCCATTATTTCGACGATACCAAGCGCTATGTCGATGCGCTGGACATCAGCGAGGGCGAGCGTGCCGCGATCTTCGAGGGCAATGCCCGCCGGGTCTTCCCCCGGCTCGACGCGCAATTGAAGGCGCGCGGCCTGTAACCCTATCCCCGCGGAGGGGCGCGTTCATCCCCCGGTCCTTTGTTGGAAGGAAGGGCCGGGGGATGGATGCCAAGAGAGGATGAGATGAGCATCGATATCCACGAATATCTTGCCGAGTTCGACGATATCCCCGGCACCCGCGTCTATACGGCGGCGCGGGCGCGTCAGGGCTATTGGATGAACCAGTTCGCGATGAGCCTGATGAAGGCGGAAAACCGCGTGCGCTGGCTGGCCGGCGAGCGCGCCTATATCGACGAATGGCCGATGACCGAGGCGCAGAAACAGGCGATCCTGGACCGCGACTATAATCGTTGCCTGGACCTGGGCGGGAACATCTATTTCCTCGCCAAGGTATTCTCGACCGACGGCCTCAGCTTCCTGCAGGCGGTCGGCACCATGACCGGGATGAGCCCGGAAGACTATCAGGCGATGATGATCGCCGGCGGCCGCTCGCCTCAGGGTGTCCGCTCCATCAAGGAGAAACGCTGATGGCCCGCATCACGGCCGGCGTCGCCACCAGCCATGTGCCCGCCATCGGCGCTGCCATGGATCTGGGCAAGACCGCCGAGCCTTATTGGCAACCGCTGTTCGCCGGCTATGACTGGTCGCGGCAATGGATCGCGCAGGAAAAGCCCGATGTCGTGATCCTGGTCTATAATGACCATGCCTCCGCCTTCGACATGAAGATCATCCCGACCTTCGCAATCGGCTGTGGCGAACGCTACAAGCCGGCCGACGAGGGCTGGGGGCCGCGCCCCGTGCCCGACGTGATCGGCGAGCCGGACCTGGCCTGGCACATCGCCCAGAGCCTGATCCTCGACGAATTCGACATGACCATCATCAACGAAATGGATGTCGACCATGGCCTGACCGTGCCGTTGAGCCTGATGTTCGGCCAGCCCGACGCCTGGCCGTGCCGGGTGATCCCGGTCGCGGTCAATGTCGTCACCTATCCGCCGCCGTCGGGCAATCGCTGCTGGCGACTGGGCGAGGCGATCGCCCGCGCGGTTGAGAGCTTCCCCGAGGATCTCAACGTGCAGATCTGGGGCACGGGCGGCATGAGCCACCAGCTTCAGGGGCCGCGCGCCGGACTCATCAATGCCGAGTGGGACAATCGTTTCCTCGACCTGATGAGCCAGAGCGACGATGGCGAGGCGCTGCGCGCGATCGAGCATATCGAATATCTGCGCGAGACCGGGTCCGAAGGGATCGAGATGGTCATGTGGCTGATCATGCGCGGCGCGCTGGGCGACAAGGTCCGGCCGCTGCACCGCCATTATCATGTTCCCGCTTCCAACACTGCGGTCGGGCACCTGGTGCTCGAACCAACGGACTGAATTTCGGTTCGCACTCGTGCCTCCCCTCCCTTCCAGGGAGGGGCCGGGGGTGGGTGCGAGCGTAGCGAGCCTCCTTCGGAGGCACCCACCCTTGAATAGAGACAGGTGTCTCTATTCACCCCCCCCCTGGAAGGGAGGGGCTTTAGATGGAGAAAATTCCATGCGTATTGCCCTCGCCGGTGCCGGCGCCTTTGGCGAAAAGCATCTTGATGGCCTCAAGAATATCGACGGCGTCACCGTCACCTCGATCATCGGCCGCGAACTGGAGGCGACGAAGAAGGTCGCCGAGAAATATGGCATCGGCCATGTGACCACCGACCTCAACGAGACGCTGGCGCGTGACGATGTCGATGCGGTGATCCTGTGTACGCCGACCCAGATGCACGCGGAACAGGCGATCGCCTGCATGAATGCGGGCAAGCATGTCGAGGTGGAAATCCCGCTCGCCGACAGCTGGGCCGATGCGCAGGCGGTGCTCGCCAAGCAGCAGGAAACCGGTCTTGTCTGCATGGTCGGCCATACCCGCCGCTTCAACCCGTCGCACCAGTTCGTCCACAACCGCATCCAGGCGGGCGAATTCAACGTCCAGCAGATGGACGTGCAGACCTATTTCTTCCGCCGCAAGAACATCAATGCCAAGGGCGAGCCGCGGTCGTGGACCGACCATCTTCTGTGGCATCATGCCGCGCATACGGTCGACCTGTTCGCCTATCAGGCCGGCAAGATCGTCGCCGCCCATGCGATGCAGGGGCCGATCCATCCGGAACTGGGCATCGCCATGGACATGTCGATCCAATTGAAGAGCGAGACCGGCGCCATCTGCACCCTGTCGCTCAGCTTCAACAATGACGGGCCGCTTGGCACCTTCTTCCGCTATATCGGCGACACCGACACCTATATCGCCCGCTACGACGATCTGGTGAACGGCAAGGAAGAGCCGATCGATCTGGCCGGGGTCGCCATCTCGAACAATGGCATCGAGTTGCAGGACCGCGAGTTCATTAGCGCGATCCGTGAGGGCCGCGAGCCCAACAGCTCGGTCGCCAAGGTGTTCGACTGCTATCGCGTGCTGGGCGAACTGGAAACGCAGCTCGCCGGCTGATTCCGATCCCTTCGGGGTCGCAAGGGGGGGCGTGGATGGCGACCGGCCGTCCACGCCTCTTTGTTTTTGACAAGGTACAGTGATGCTGGCGCATCAGCACCTTGCAATGCTCAAGCGCCGCGCGGGCCTGGTGTTACCGATCGATCAGCGGATGGCGCAGGTGCAGGTCGTCGAGCAGCGTCTCGATCACCGATATCTCGCCCGCCGTGCCGCTCGGCGTGAAGGCCCAGTTGCAATGGGGATGGGTGGCGCGGCTGTAGATTCGGACCGGACCGATCGCCTTGCGCCAATGATGCTTGCTCTTGCCATGGGCGATCACCAGCCGCGCGATCATCATGTCGATCAGCCGGTCAGACGTCATCGTCCCACCCTTCGATCCCGTCCGCATCGCGATTGCCCGACCAGCTTACCGGGCTGTCCAGATAGGCTTCCAGCTCGCGCCAGTGCCGGTCCCAGCCGGGGCCGCGCCGCGCTTCGGGCACCTGCCGTTCCACCAGCCAGCGGGCGCGGGCCACGGGATTGCCCGCCGGGGCGCGCAGCCGGTCGAGGATGGCGCGGATGCTCTGCTGATCGTCGGTCATGATGACCGCCTGATAGGCGGCGACTTTCCGTCGTTCAAGCGAGCATCCGCGCTGCCCCTGCTTATTGTTCCGCCGACAGCGTAACCGGCCCGATCAGGCCCGACGGACGCAGCGGCGCATCGGGGCGATAGGTGGGGGCGGCGGTGAAGGTGATCTTCTGTGCGCCGGGCTGCTGGTCGCCGATCAGGCGATTGACCCACAGGTTCGCGACCTTCACCTCGATCGCGTTGCGGCCGGGCTTGACCAGTCTGCCGACGTCCAGCCGATAGGGGGCGAACCAGCTTGTGCCCGCGACCTTGCCATTGACCCGCACCTCCGCGACGTCACCGATGCTGCCGAGATCAAGCCACAGCGGTGCGCCGGCTTTTTTGGCGCCCTTGGGCAGGGTAAAGCTGCTGGCATAGGTCGCCTCGCCCGAGAAATAGCGCACACCCGGATCGCTGCTCTTGTCGAGCGCCGTCAGTGTGGGCATCGCAATCTCGGCCGGCGCGCCGCGCCCCGGCTGGAAGCGCACGGTCCAGGGCTGCGACAGGGTAGCAACCTGCTTCACCGCCGCCGGCGCGATCGTCCGGCTGGGGGCCTCCGCCGGCTTGCGGAACAGGATGAAGAAGGCATCCTCCGGCCCGACATCGAGCGGGACGATCGTGTCGCTGCCCTCGGTCCGGTAGGATAGCGGCGCGGCGCTGCCGTCGATCGCGCGCCAGATTTCCGGCTGGCGGCCGGTGACGCGGAAACGCGCCTCGACATGCTCGGCCTGCGCCTTGCCATTGGTCACATAATAAAGGTCGCCATCGGGCAGGGCACGGTGGAGGAAGCGATAGGCGCTGGCATCGCCGCTGCCGGTCACGCGGAAATCGGCGCCGATGCCCGTGCCGGCGAGCGCGGCGTCGACATCGGCGCTGGCGATCACTTTGCCCTTGCCGACCGGCTGGCCGCTCCATAGCTTCGCCACCAGCGCGCGGAAGGCGGCGGGATCATCCTGCAGGCCGGGCGCGCGGTCGGGCGCGGTGCCGATCAATGTCGCGCCCCCCTCGACCAGCGTGGCGATGCGCTGCAAGGTGGCAAGCGTCATCACCTTGCTCGATCCGCCCAGATACAGCGCCTTGTAACGCGCCTTGCCGGCGATCAGGTCGCCATTCTGCACCGACGCCTTGGTCGCCAAAATCTCGGCATTGACGAAGTCATAGGCATAATCGCTGGGCAGGTCGGCCGGCACGCCATGCTCGAACAGCGCGGTGATCGGCGCATCCTCGCCATAGAAATAGGCGATGTCGGCATGGTCGCGGCCCTGCTGCAACAGGAAGCCGGTGCGCGCCATATAGTCGACCCAGGGTTTGGCCATATTGGCCCAGCTTTCGTGGCGGTTGAAATATTGGCCGAAGATCATGAGGCTGAGGCCGGGCACCTTGTCATCCACCGGCTGGTGGACGGAGGTGTGGACGATCGGCCGGTTGACGCCGGATACGAATTCCAGATCGATCACGCGCTTGAGGTCCGCCGGGGCAAAGGCCCAGGGGGCGAAGGCCGACGTCATGCTTTCGGCCGACACGATATTCTGGCCATAGATATGGGCCACCGACGCCGCGCCCTTCATGTCGCCGATCAGCGTCGGGCGCGGCGCGCTGCCGCGGTTGAAGGTCCACATCGCCGCCATCGGCACATCGGTATGCGCGCGCATGGCAAGGTCGTCGCCCAGCACCGGCCGGCCATTTTCCAGCGCCTCGCCATAGACGGTCAGGCCATGCTCATGCGCGACCTTGGCCACCGTGCCATAATGGGCGTCGGCCAGCAGGTCGGCCAGGGTCTGGCGATAATCATGCAGGAAGGCGTCGCTGCGCGCGGCCGATCCCACCACCGCGCCGGTCAGGGCCGGCAGGAAGGGGACGGGATCATATCCGCGCCGCGCCTTGAACTCCTCCACCATGCGCGGCGTCCAGTTGGACGCGCCCACCTCGATACTGTCGGTCAGCAGCGCGCTGATGCCCTTCTTGCCGATCCAGTCGGCTCCGACCGCATCGCGATACATGGCGAGATAGGTTTCGAGATAGCGGCGCACGGCGGCCGCATCATATTTGTCGACCTCCAGCCCGGTGGCTTCGGGCGTGGCGGGATGGTTGGTCTTGCCGGTCAGCGACCAGCCCATGCGGACGATGCGCCAGCGCGTACCCCTGGGCGCGGTCCAGTCGAGCGTGCCGTCGGGGCGCAGCCGGTCGGTCAGGTCGATGACCCTGGCCGGATCGATCGCCGGCGCATCGGCCGGACCCATGTTCAGGCGGTTATAATCGGATGCGATGGCATAGCCGGCCTTCGCTTCAAACTGGTCGATCCGCGCCTCGGTCGACAGGCGCAGGTCGCCAATGCCCAGCGTCGGGCTGGCCGGGCGACCGAATACGTCGATCATCACCGCGCCGGGTGCGCCATCGCCCAGGCCCGGCGACTTGGCGGCGTCATTGGGCGACAGGACCAGTCGGAAGCGCTGCGCCGTGACCGGCGCGAAGCTGGTGGTGGAGGCGACTTCGGTCAGCGAGAAGCGACCGAGCGGCTGCCAGCCCTGCGCCGTCTCCGCCTCGATCGTCGGGCGATAGGCGGGGTCACCGAAGGGCGGCCGGGCATGGGGCACGAACAGGCTGGCCGACCGCACCGTGACCGGCTTGCCATAATCAAGGATCAGCATGCCGGGATGCGCTTCATCGCCCTTGGCCATCTGCGCCACGGTTTCCAGATCGCTATCGCCCAGTGCGGCTGCGCCCGCGACCGGCTGGCCATCGGCATCAAGGATACGCGGCGTCGGCAAGGGCGCCGCTGCGATCGGATAGGCCAGCACCCGCGCCTCGCCATAGGCGCGCGGCTGGTCCGGTATCTCCGCGTCGCCCGCCAGCGGGTCGCTGAACTTCGCGCTCTGGAAGGCGCCAGTCACATTGGACGGGGCGGGCAGGGCGCCCTTGAACCGCTGGCCGCCCTCGACCTCGACTTCAGACCAGACCAGTTTCTTCATCGCGTCCTGCGGCTTGACCCAGGGGCCGCCGGTCTCGCTCCAGCCCGGCGAGGCGGCGATGGCGAATTCCAGCCCCTTGGCATCGGCGGTCTGGACGGCGTGGCGGAACGCATCCTTCCAGCCATCGGTCATGTAGACCAGCCGTTCCTTGACGATCTGCGGTGTCTGCAGATTGGCGTCGAAATTCTGCACCCCGCCAATGCCGATCCGCGCCAGCCAGTCGAGATCCTTGTCGATCCCGTCCTTGGTCACATTGCCGTTCAGCCAGTGCCACCACACGCGCGGCCGGGCCGACTGGGGCGGATTGTTGAAGCCGTCGGCCAGATCGTCGGCCTGGGCCGGCATGGCAAGCACGGTGCCGGCCAGCAGCATGGCGAGACGCAGGGAACGGAATGTCATCGGGGCGATCCTCATGTCAGATGATTGGGGCGGATGACAGCATCCGTCGCAGCGCCAGGCTGGCGACCAGCGCACCGAGCGCGCCGCCATAGGCAATCTTGATGGCCAGTGCGGCGCTCCAGCCGATCGGCGCCAGGCCACCGGTCGCGAGTGCAAGCAACCCGCCCAGCGCGGCGCCGGCCAGCGCAAAGCCGGCGGCGCGCAGCAGGATCGGACGCAGGGCGCCACCCACCCGTCTGCGCGCGATCAGCGCCGGGACGAGCGCGCTCATGAGCGCAACGGCAATGCTCTGCGGCACGAAATCCAGCGCCAGTCGATCGGGCGTCGCCCAGGCCAGCAGGCGCGGCTGAGTGCCGAACACAGCGAGGAAGAAGGCCAGGCTCAACGCGCCATTGATGCCGACGCTGATCGCCGCCTCCCGCCGGATCGAGACGGTGCCGGTCATTGTCCCGCCTTCGTAAGCAGGCCGCGCATGTCCATCCAGCTCAGAAATTGCGGCAGCAGGCCCATGGTCGTCGTGCCCGGCTTGCCCATGCCGAACCCATGATCGCCGCGCTCATAGGCGTGGAGTTCGACCGGCACATGCGCCCGGCGCCAGCTTTCGACCAGCGCATAGGAGGGATTGGGGAACAGGCTGTCGTCATTGGCGATCGCCGCGAACATCGGCGGCGCGTCGGCGGGGACATTGCGCGGCAGCATCGGGCCATAGACATAGCCGATGAAGGACGGGCGATCCGCGCCCTTGCCCTCCAGCGTGGCGTTCATGACGGTCATGGCGCCGGCGGAAAAGCCGATCATGCCGACCCTGTTCGGATCTACGCCCCATTTGCTCGAGTTTGCGCGGACCAGTTTGAGTGCAGCGAGTGCATCCAGTGTGGCGCGGGGCTCGCTGATCGTTGGCGGGACGTTGGGATCGCGCAGCGAATCCGCCATGCGCTTGCCCATATAGGCGGATGCCTCGGCGGTGTCGGCCGGGGTCTGGTTCAGCCGATATTTGAGGACGAAGGCAGCGACGCCATGATCGGCCAGCCAGCGCGCGACATTCCAGCCCTCATGATCCATCGCCAGCAGCATGAAGGCGCCGCCGGGCGCGACGATCACCGCCGCGCCGGTCGCCTTCGCCGGATCGGGCAGGACCGGCGTAATGGTCGGCACGGTGACGTTGCGCACGGCGAGGTCGTCGCCGAAACGCACCCAATTCTCGGCCGATCCCTTGGGCGCCTTCAGATCAGGATAGAGCGGGATGGCATCGGGTTCGGCCGGCGCCGTGGCGGGCACCGGCGTCGGCATCTGCGCGATGGCGGGCGAGGCCAGCAGCAGCGACAGCAGGACAAGGCGCTTCATGGCGATCCTCCCCCGTCAGAGCGCGTTGCGGCGGGCGATCGCGCCATAGACGGCGGCGCTGGGCTTGGCCGTGCGGGCGAAGGTCACCGGATCGACGCTGTGCAGGCCGAATTTGGGCTTGTAGCCGAAGATCCACTCGAAATTGTCGAGCAGCGACCAGTGGCAATAGCCCAGCACCGGCACGCCATCGTCGATCGCGGCCTTGAGCCCCGCCAGCGCTTCGGGAATGAACTTCGCGCGAACCGCATCATCGTCGCTGCCCACGCCATGTTCGGACACCAGGATCGGCACGCCGGTCGCTTCATGGGCAAAGCGGACCGCGCCGCCGAGCGAGGGCGCCCAGACTTCGGTGCCGGACCAGTTGACGGCCGATCCCTTGGGCGCGGGCAGGCGGCCCTTGTCGCCCCACAGGGCGCGCTCGTAATTCTGGACGCCGATGAAATCGTCGCCCTTCGCAATCTCCAGCCAGTTGCCGTAAAGCTGCTTGCGCATGGCGTCGCGCACCGAATGGGCGCCGACCGCCTGATCGTCCATCAGCGCCAGCGAGAAACCGACCGGCAGGTCGGAGCGCACTGCCTTGATCGCGGCCTTGCCCGCCTTGTGCGCGGCTTCGAGGCCGGTCTGGAGCGCGGGCAGATCATCGAAGCCGGCGACATTGGCGCAGACATATTTGGGCACGCCCAGCCGCTTCGCCGCGGTTTCCAGCGTCAGTTTCTGGATGTCCCACACCTGCTGGGGCAGCATGGGCTTGAGTAACAGCAGGATATTGGGTTCGTTGAGGGTGATGGCGCTGGCGATGCCCTGGCCCAGCGCGCGCATCGCCTTGTCGCAATAGCGGGCGAAAAGCTGCGTGCTTTCCGGGTTGGTCCAGCCGCCTTGCGCGCTGAACCAGCGCGGCGCGGTGAAATGGCTGAAGGTGACGATCGGGGCCAGGCCGCGGGCATGGCAGCCGTCGATCACCGCCTTGTAATGATCGAGCATCGCCTGGGAGAAGAGGCCCTTTTCCGGCTCGATCCGCGCCCATTCGATGCCGAAGCGATAGGCGTTGAGGCCCATGGCCTTGACCAGGTCGAGGTCGGTTTCCCACAGCGCGAAGCTGTTGCAGGCGTCGCCCGAAGGCTGGGCAAAGACGGTCGGCTGCTGATTTTCCACAAACCACAGGTCGCTGGCGATATTATTGCCCTCGACCTGATGCGGGGCAGTGGCCGCGCCCCAGTAGAAGCCCTTGGGGAAATTGGGGGTGGCGCTCTTGCGTGCGGCAATGGCGGGGGCGGCCATCAGCGCGGCGCCGGTAGCCAGAAGGGTGCGGCGATCCAGCATGTTCCGTCTCTCCTATTGTTGATTGTCAGGCAGTGGTTTCGCGCACGAAGGCGCAGATTTCTTGCGACAGCCGCCGATCGGCGGTGCCCAGATGCATGGCCATGGAATAATGATTATGGCCCGACTGGATGAAGGCGCGGGGCATGGCGCCATGGCGCGCCAGCCGGTCCTGCAACAGGCTCAGAAACTCGGCCTGGAAGCGGGGCGGGTCGAACTCGGCGCAGGCGATCAGCAGCGGCAGGTCGGTCGAAGCAATGGCTTCCAGCGGCATGCGGTTCGGGTAGAGCGAAGCCTCGCCATAATAGAGCATGTCGCGCGGATCGAGCGGGGTATAGCCGTAAAGACCCGACAGCAGCACGGCAGCGCGCACGGCGTCCGATCCGGCGAGTTTCAGATAGCCCGCGACATGGACGGCGCCGGCCGACGTGCCCATCAGGACGATGCGATCGGGGGCCCCGCCATGCGCGGCGGCATGATCCTTGAGCCAGCCGACGACGGCCGCGACATCCTGTGCCCCGGCGGGCCAGCCATGGTCGGGGGCAAGGCGATAGTTGATGACGACGCCCAGGAACCCGGCCTCAGCCGCCATCCGACCGACATTGGCATTGGGCCAGGCGTCGGCACTGCCCTTGTCGCCTTTCAGGAAACCGCCGCCATGGACGAAGACCAGAATGGGGGCAGGGGCATCGCCCTTGGGGGCATAGAGGTCGAGGCGGTGGCGGGCATCCGGGCCATAGGCGATGTCCGCCTGCGACACCGGAACCGCCGCCGCCAGGACCGCCTGCTCGGCATCGAACAGCGCCCGGCACTGGCCGAGTATGTCCGGTCCCAGATCGGTGCCCAGTGCGGCGATGGCGTCCCTGATCGGCTTCATATGTCCCCTCTGGCCAGAAGGATTAGGAAAAAAGACGGGACGCCACCAGCGGCGCCCCGCCTCAGGAGGATCAGAATTTCGCGTCCAGGCTGATGCCGATCTGGCGGAAGGACTGCGGGCCATAGATGGCGCCGATATTCTGCTCGCCCTGGTCGGTGGTGTAGGGGAAGTCGCTCTGCATCAGCGAAGGCTCATGCACGTTGAACAGGTTGCGACCGAAGATCGCGACGCTGTAGCGATCATCATCGGTGCGCAGGCCGATGCGGCCGCCGACCAGCCAGTGCGAACGGAAGGTGGTTTCGTCGTTCGAATTGGCTTCGTAGCGCACCTTTGACTTCCACACCGTGTCCGCTGCCAGGAAGCCCTTCAGGCGGCTCGTGACCGGCGCTTCATATTCGCCCGACAAAGTGAACTTGTACTTGGGCGCATAGGCGAGCTGGCTGCCGCCGATATTGGTGCCATCGGTGCCGATGAAGCCGCCCGGATAGGTCGCCTTGGCATAGATGAAGCCGGTGTTGAGCGACAGGCCATCGAAGACCTTGCCGAAGAAGTTGATTTCCGCGCCGCGCGACTTCACGCCGTTGATGTTGGTCTGGACGCAGGAAATGACCGCGGTGCTGTCCACCGTGCACTGCTGCGCCTGGAAATTCTTGATCTTGCTGTAGAAGACGTTGAGGTCCGCGACCCAACCGCCGAACAACGTGCTCTTGAGGCCCAGTTCATAGGCGGTCGGGATTTCCGGCTGCACGACGAAGGGCTTGGCCGGGGCCGAGGGGATGGCGATCTGCCCGCCCTTGAACCCGCGCGAGGCGGTCGCATAGACCATGGTGTCGTTGGCCAGGTCATATTGCGCGCCCAGGCGCCAGGAGAATTTCTGGACGTCCAGCACGGTGCGGCTGAACGGATCGGCCGGGGTGAAATAGTCGTAGCGGTCCATCGACAGCCGGTCGGTGGTGTAGCGGCCGCCGGCGATCAGCCGCAGCGCGGGCGACAGGTGGAAGGTGCCCTGGCCGAATACGGCGAGCGATTCATCCTGGATGTCGATGTCGGCGCCGGGGTTGCGCACGATCGGGATGACGAGGCCGGGGAAGGGCACGACCGACACGGCCAGCGTTTCGGGATCGCGGGTCTGCTTCTGGTTCGAATAGAAGACGCCAGCGGTATATTCCAGGAACTGGTCGGCAGGCGAGCTGACCCGCAACTCCTGGGTGAAGAGGCTCAGGCGCCGGTTGGTCGGGCCATTGGCGACCTGCAATTCCAGCGGATCGCCGCGGAACACGTTGGTCGCTGCGCCATAGCCGGTCTCGTTCGACTTGCGATAGGCGGTGATGGAGGTGAGGGTGAAGGGATCGGCCTCATAATCGACCTGCAGCGATCCGCCATAATTTTCGGTATGGCCGACATAGCTGTCGTCGCTGCAATAGTCGCGATTGCCTTCGCCCGGCGTCACGCCACAGCTGGCAAGCCGGGCGGTGATGCCGGTGGTGTCGGCCAGCAGGCCACCCAGCGCCGTGCCCGGACCGCTGGTCTTGACGAAGGTGAAGAAGTCGCCGCCATTCTCGATCCGGCTCTTGGTATAGTCGCCGATGACATTGACGGTCAGGCGATCGGTCGGCTCCCACAGGAAGCGGCCGCGAATGCCGTAGCGATCGGTATCATTATAGTCGCCGGTGCTGGCATTGCGGTTCGGCCCCTGGCGGAAATTGGCGACGCCCGACAGGCGGATCGCGGCGTTGGTGGCCAGCGGGATGTTGACCATGCCCTGCACGATCTGGTTGCCGAACTTCGACCCCAGCGTGCCGGCGTCGGACAATTCGGTGCGGACGCGGGCGGCAAAGCCGGTCGGATCAGGCGCATTGGTGGTGATGTTGATGACGCCGGCCGATGTGGTGAGGCCGAACAGCGTGCCCTGTGGCCCCTTGAGCACTTCGATCCGGCTGACGTCGAACAGGTCGGAGATATTGGCGTTGCCCTGGCTCACCTGGTCGACGACCACGCCGACCGATGCGACCGCGCCGGCCGAGAAGGTCTGGGTGCCGATGCCGCGGATCGACCCGCCGCCGCCGGTATTCTGACCCGGCGCCTGCTGGATTTCCAGGCTCGGCGCGATGCGGTTGAGGTCGTTCATCGTGTTGACCTGCTGCCGTTCCAGCTGGGCGGCATTGGCCACGGTGATGGAGATCGGCACCTCGGTCACCTTCTCCGCCTTGCGCTGGGCGGTGACGATGATGTCCGAATTGTCCGCCGGCTGGGCAGCCTGTTCGGGCGCCGGCGCGTCCTGTGCGAAGGCCGGCGCGGCGATTGCGATGGCGCTCGCGCTGGCGAGGGCCGCAATGGTGATGTGGATGTTACGCATGGTCTGTCCTCCCCCGGTATGCGGGTTGATGATTGTTATTGTTCGTCGATGATGCGGTTGCTGAGCGTGCCGATGGTGCCGATGGTCACTTCGACCTTGTCGCCGGCCTTCATGTAGAGCGGCGGGGTGCGCTTATCGCCGACGCCGCCGGGCGTGCCGGTGGCGATCACGTCGCCGGGGCTCAAGGGCGTGAAGGCGGTCACATATTCGATGACCGTGGGGATATCCCAGATCATGTCGCTTACCGGCTGGTCCTGCACCAGTTCGCCATTGAGGCGGGTCTCGACGCGCAGCGCCTGCAGGTCTTCAATCTCGTCGGGCGTCACCAGCGCCGGGCCGAAGCCGCCGGTGCCGGGAAAGGTCTTGCCCGGCGTGAACTGGATATTGTGGCGCTGCCAGTCGCGCGCGCTGCCGTCGTTGAAGGCGGCATAGCCCGCCACATAGTCCCAGGCATCGGCGGCCGCGACCTTGTGCGCGGGCTTGCCGATCACCAGCGCCAGTTCGCCCTCATAGTCGAAGCGTTCGGTCACGGCCGGCTTCACCATCGGCTGGCCGTCGGCGATCAGGCTGTCCGCATAGCGCACGAAGATCGCCGGATGCGCCTTCTGCTCGCGGCCGGTTTCCTTGACATGCTCGGCATAGTTGAGCCCGACGCACAGGAACTTGGCGGGATCGGGGATCACCGGCAGCAGCACGACATCGGCGGCGGCATAGGAGGCGCCGTCGGCCAGGCCCGACAGGCTGCCGTCGGTCAGCGCGGCCTTCAGGCTGGGCGCGACATCGGTCGCCAGCTCGACGATCGTCTCGCCCGCGATCCGGCCGAAGCTGGGGGTGCCGTCGGGACGGCGGAAACTGACATAGCGCATCAGGCTTGTTCCTCATGGGTCTGGATAAGCGGCCGGGCGTCCCAGTCGCGGCGATGGCGGAATTTCTCTTCGGCGGCGCGCAGCCCGGCGAAGTCCTTGTCGGACATGCCCCACTGGTCGATCCGGCCCTCGGGCCAGGTCCAGTCCTCCGGTGCGCCGGGCTGATAATCGTCGGCCACCTTTTCAACGGCGGTCGAAAATTCGATCACCGGGCCAAAGGGGGCGATGAAATAGGCGAAGACATTGGCGCCCGGACCATGGCGGCCGGGTCCCCAGGCGGGCACCATGTCATGGTCGCGCAACCGGCCGATGCCGCGCATCACCGCGTCCATGTCCGCCATCTCGAACGCGATATGGTTTAGGCTGGAAAAGCCGGCGCGGGCGAAGGCGGTCGAGTGATGCGAGTCATTGCAGCGCACGAACACCATGCCCTTGGTCCGGTCCGACACGCGAAAGCCCAGCGCCTGCTCGACCAGATGGCCGGTTGCCTCCGCGTCGGCGCTGTTGAAGACGACATGGGTCAGCTTCACCGGCAGGTCGGCGCCCTCGATCGGCGCGACTTCCTCGGCATCGACCAGGAAGCGCAGCAATTCGCCCTCGGCCAGTTCGACGATAATGCCATGGCCGCCGCCCAAATCTTCCGACACGGTCGGTGTCGCCAGCAGGCCGGCGGCGGTGACGCTGCGCTTCAGCTGCTCCAGCCGGTCGGCGGTGCAGACGAAGGTCGTCGAGCGGACATAGGCGTCGGCCGATTCCGTCAGCGCCACCAGATAGGGATAGCTGCCCGACCCGCGCAGATAATGGGTTTCGCCCTGTTGGGCTGCTGACGCCATGCCCCAGATGTCGGTCAGGAAGGCGGCGGCCTCACCCGCATGGGGCAGCGCCAGTTCGATGCTGCGCAGCTTCATTTTCTGTCTCCGTGGAAGAGGCCGGCGGCGTCAATGCCGGCGATGGCGCAGGCCTCGTCGCATTCGCCGGTGTCGCCGCTGATGCCGACCGCGCCGACCAGCGCACCGTCCGCATCACGGATCAGCACGCCGCCCGGCGAAAAGGCCATCTGGCCGGTGGCCGCCGCGATGCTCTGGAAAAAGACAGGGTTGGACGCGGCGCGAGTGGCCAGCACCCGCGTATCCGCGCCCATCCCCAGCGCACCCGAGGCTTTGGCCTTCGCGATGTCGAAACGGAACAGGCTGGCGCCATCCTCGCGCGCGAAGGCGACCGGATGGGCGCCGGCGTCGAGCACGACGACGGCCAGCGGTTGGGCGCCGTCGGCGCGTGCCTTGGCGAGTGCGGCGTCGATGATGGCACGGGCCTGCGCGAGCGAGAGGGTCATGCGGCGATCTCCTGCGGGGTGGTGCCGGCGATCAGCGCGTCCCGCCGGGCGATCAGTTCTGCGGGGGCGCCAGTGCCGAAGACATAATGGTCGGGGCGGACCAGCACCGCCTCGACGCCGCGCGCATCGAGCCAGTCGGCGATATGGCCGTCATCGCCCAGCTCCGCGACATCGATCACGGTCACGTCACCGCCGACAACCGACTGGCGGGTGAACAGGCGCCAGCCATCGCCGGTCACATCGTCCAGCAGCCGGTCGCCGACGCGCGGCTGGATGAAGCGCTCGCCCGCACCCGCCGTGCCGCTGGCGATGATGCCGGTGGCGATGGCGGGGATCAGGTCGGCGGCGGTGCCACTCTGGGTGCCCTTGGCGGCTTCGCGCAATTGATGGTCGCGCGCGGCGGCGGCGTCGGGATCGAGCACGCAGATATAGCGGCCCGCGCCCACGGCGGCGGAGATGACGGCGCGGACATGGGGATCGCGTTCGGGCTGATAGCTGTCGAGCAGGCTCTCGGGCGCCTTGCCCGCCAGCACCAGTTCCAGCTTCCACGCCAGGTTCGCGGCGTCGCGCAGGCCATGGCACATGCCCTGGCCGAAAAAGGGCGGCGTCTGGTGCGCGGCATCGCCGGCCAGGAAGACGCCGCCCTGCCGCCACCGCTCGGCGATCAGTCCATGGAAACGATAGGTAGCCGCGCGCACCACCTGGTGCGGCACGCCGTCAAGATAGGGGGCGACCAGCGCGGCCACGGCATCGGGCTGCATCATCGCCTGGTCGTCTTCGCCGGGCAGCAGCATGAATTCCCAGCGGCGATGATTGCCGCGCCCCGGCACGATGGTGGCCGGGCGCTTGGGGTCGCACATCATCACCGACAATTTCTGCAGGTCGGCGGCGTCGGGCACGCCCCACAGGTCGGGGAAGCGGACCGGGCCATCGACCTCGGCATCGACCACCAGCCAGGGTTCCTCGAAGTCCAGATCATCCAGGCTGATGTCGAGCGCCTTGCGCACCGCGCTGCGCGCGCCGTCGCAGGCGATGACATAGCGGGCACGCACCTGTTCCTCGCCGGCGTCCGACCGCAGCGTCAGCGTGACGCCGTCCTTGTCTTGCGCCAGTGCCTCGAACGCGGTGCCCAGCGACAGCTCGACATTGGGATAGACGTCCAGCGCATCGCGCAGATGGTCTTCCAGTTCGGGCTGGTAGAAGAAATAGTCGTTGGACCAGCTATAGGGGCGGGGGCGGCCGACCGTGCCCATGTAGCGGATCACGCCATGATCGGCGCCGACATGCAGATGCCCCTCGGTATCGCGCATGTCCGGGGCGACCCGGTCGATGACGCCGGCCGACTGGAACAGGCGCATCATCTCATGGTCCAGATGGACCGCGCGGGGCAGGGGATAGGGGTTGGCCTCGCGCTCGATCACCAGGACCGAGACGCCCGCTTTCCCAAGTAAATTGGCCGCAAAGGCCCCCACCGGCCCGCAGCCGATGATCGCAACGTCGAACATGAAAGCGTCTTTCCGGTCAGACCGTCAGGGGCTCGGGCACGGGGGATTTGTGCATCCGCCCGCCCAGCATGATCATCTTGATATTGGCCGCATCCTGCAGCAGGCGGACGTCCGTCGTCGGATCGCCTTCGACCAGCAGCAGGTCGGCAAGATAGCCCGGCTTCACCTGGCCCACGGGCTGGTCCATCAACTCGCCGCCCAGCATGGTGGCGGCATGCAGCGCCTCGGCCGGGGTGAAGCCATAATAAGTGACGAAATGCTCCAGGTCGCGGGCATTGCGGCCATGGGGATTGAAGGGGAAGCCATAGTCGCCGCCGGGCAGGACGCGCACGCCGCGCGCCTTCAATTTGGGCACCAGCGTCTTTTCCAGTTCCAGCCGCTCGGCCGCGCTCGCCTTCATCGAGCTCATGTCGATATGGGGCGGCGGATTGGCCTCCAGCGCGGCGACCGATACGCCGGGGCCGGGGGCGTAGAAGATGGCGTCCTTCTTCGCCGCCATGGCGTCGACCGCCGCGTCATCGGCGAAGGAGCAATGATAGAGGATGCGGGCGCCGGCTTCGAGCGCCAGATTGATGGCGCGCGGGCTATAGGCATGGGTGGCGATCCACAGGCCCGCGTCCTTGGCCGCCTCGCCGGCCGCGATCATTTCCGCGTCGGTATAGAGAATGTCCTGCGAGGATCCGGGCTTGAGCGCATCTTCGCCCGAAATCACCAGCTTGAGCGACTTGACGCCCTCCGCCGCGCAATAGGCGACGAAGGCGCGCATCGCTTCGGGCCCCCGCCCGTTGAACACATCGCCGGTTTCGACCCCTTCCTCGCCTTCCGGGCTGCGCTCCAGCGTGGAGGGCACCAGGCGCGGGCCGGGGGTTTCGCCGGCCGCGATGGCGCGGGCCAATTCCGGTTCGATCTGGTCGCCCAGCGCGCCGGCCGAATAGAGGCTGGTATAGCCATGGTCGAGCAGCACGCGGGCATTGCGCCAGGCGGCGACCTTCAGCTCCTCGGGCGGCAGGATGAACTGATGATAGATTTTCTCGACCGAGCTGCCCCAGGTCAGATGGGTATGGGCGTCGACCATGCCGGGCATCAGCGTCGCGCCTTGACCGTCGATCACCGTGTCGGCCTGTGCCTCGTCGATCGCGGCTTCGTCACGCAGGATGTCGGCGATGCGATCGCCCTCGATCATGACCGCGCCGGGGAAGGGCGCACTGCCGGTCCCGTCGAAAATCGCAATATTGCGGATCAGCTGCCGCACGAGGGCTCTCCCTTGGTCTCTTGTTGAATGCCCTTATGCGCCGAATTTATACGCAAGAATAATAATGATTTTTGGGAACGTCATAGCTTGGAGCTATGGATCATGATGTCCAGCAGCGCCTCGCCCAGCCGCGACAGGCGCGCATCCTTCAGCTTGCGGATGCCGATGCTGCGCTGGAAGGTCGCTTCGCGAATGGCGATCGCGCGCAGCACGCCGATCGACAGTTCGGCCGCCGCCACCTTCATTGGCAGGATGGTCAGCCGGCTGCTGTTCCGCACCATCGCCTTGGTCGTCAGCAGGGAGTCGCACCGGATCACGTCCTGCGGCACCGGCACGCCCGCCGCCATGAACAGGGCGTCGATCTGCCGGCGAAAGGCGCCCCGCGCCTCCGGCAGCACCCAGCGCTTGGCCATCATGTCGCGCAGCGACACCTCGGCCGGCAGATGGTCGTTGCGGCGGCCGACCACCAGCGCGAACGGATCCTGCGCAAAGGTGATTTCCTCGATCCCCTCGGGCGGCTCCTCCAGCCCCGTGGTGACGAAGGCCAACTCGATCTCGCCCCGGTGCAGCATGTCGGCCAGGTCATGGTCGGGCCGTTCCACCGCATGCAGCGCGAAATGGCCCATCTTGTCCTCCAGCCGGCGCACCGCGTCGGGCAGCAGGCTGACCAGCGCACCCGGCGTGCCGCCGACGCGGAGCGGGCCGGTCACGCCCGCGCGCGCCAGCCGCAATTCCTCCTCCGCGCCGCTGATCAGGCTGTCGACCGCCTCCGCCCGGCGCAGCAGCACTTCGCCCTCCGGGGTCAGGCTGATGCCGCTGCGCGACCGGGCAAACAGGGCCGCGCCGACCGACTGTTCCAGTTGCGCGATCGCATTGGAGACCGATGGCTGGGAGATGTTGAGCAGCCGCGCGCCGCCGCTGATCGAATTGGCACGGCAGACGGCGAGGAAGGTGCGAAGCGCGCGGGGATCGATCATCGGCCTAGATAGCCCGACCATCGCCGCGCACAACAAGACAATCTAGCCGTCGGTGCCGCTCGCCTCCCGCACCAGGGCGATCAGGGCAGCGGGGCTGCTGGCGCCGGTCTTGGCGACGATCGCGGCGCGATGATCCTCGATCGTCTTGGGGCTGAGCGACAGGGCGGCGGCGACCATCTTGTTGCTCATCCCCTGGGCCAGGCAGTGCAGCACCTCGCGCTCGCGCGGGGTCAGCGGCGCCAGCCGGGCCAGCGCTCCGCGTCGCTGCCGGCTCCAGCGTGCGCCCTCCGCCACGGCGCCCAGCAGCCGGCCCTCGTCGATCGGCTTTTCCAGATAGTCGAGCCCGCCATAGCGGCGCACCGAATCCACCGCGCTGCTGGTGGTCGGCCAGGCGGTCATGAAGATGATCGCCACCGCCGGATCCTGCGCCCGCATCCGCTCGGCAAAGGCAAAGCCGTCCATGTCCGCCATCATCACGTCGGTGACCAGGCAATGGGCCGGCTCGTCGGCCTGGGCGCGCAGCATCGCGCGGGGCGTGTCGAACGCCTGGGTGCGATAGCCATGCCGGCCCAGCAGCCGCGCTACCGCCCGGCCCAGATCATGATCGTCATCGACCACATGGATGATGGCGGGATCGGCCGGGTCAGTCATGGCTGGGCTCCGTGCGGGGCAGGGACAGGCTGGCGCGCGCGCGGCCCTGCGCGATGTCGCGGGTCAGCGTGCCGCCATGGGCGTCGGCGATGGCGCGCGCCACCAGCAGGCCGATGCCCATGCCGCCATAGTCGGGGGTGGGGGAAGGGACCGGGTTGGCGACATGGATCGTCACCTGATCGGCCCGGCTTTCCACGGCGATCTCGATGGTCGATCCGGGCGCCGCCAGCATCGCGTTGCGCAGCAGGTTGAGCAATATCTGGGTCAGTTCGATCTCATGCCCGGTGACCTGCAACCGTGCATCCATCGGCGGCAGGCTGATGGCGCAGCCCAGGCTGCGCGCCTCGCCGCCGACCATGCCGGCACAGTCGCGCAGCATCTGGCCGACGATGATCGGCGATGGTTCGTCGACCGCGCGCCCGCCAAAGCTGCGCAGCCGTCGCACCATGTCGGCCAGCAAAGCCGCCTTGCGATCGACCAGTTCGATGCTCTCGCGCATCTCCGCCAGGTCGGGCTGCGGATCGCGCGACAGAGCGGACAGATGCCGGGTCTCGATCGCCAGCGTCGACAGCGGCTGGCTGATCTCGTGAATGATTGCCACCGACATGGCGCGCAGCGTCTTGAGCCGTTCGGCCTGGAACAGGATGCGGTCGCGCCGGGCGATATCCTCGCGGGCGCGGATCTGCGCCTCGGCAAAGCTGCCGGCCAGATAGGTGGCGATCGCCATGGCGGCGAGGCCCATGTGCAGCGCGAAGCGGGTGGCGCTGGCCGACAATGGTGCCGACCAGGGCAGGATGATCGCGGCCGACAGGATGATCGCGATCCAGGCACCCAGCCGGCCGCAGCGCAGCCCCACCCAGATCGCGCCGATCAGCACCGGCGTGACCGCGATCTGGGGTTCGACCCGCGCCAGCCCCCAGGCGAGCAGCCAGGCAAAGACGAAGACGGCGGCCGCCTCGACCGCGCGCCCGCGCCCGATCTGCATCAGCCGCCGCGCCTCTTCATTGCGCGTGCCGATCCACAGCAGGGGCGGCGCGACCAGCAGCACGCCCAGCAGGTCGCCGACCAGGAAGGCGGCGATGGTGGTGGCGACCGGCTGGCTGGGCAGGGTGCCGGACACGCCGGGCCACAGCCATTCCCAGAAGCCCGCGGTGAAGGACACCAGCGTCGGCGCCAGCACCGCGGCCAGGCCGAAGGGCATCGGCGCGATCGCCAGTTCCGACCGGCTGCGCCGCTCGATGAAGCGCACCAGCGCGATCATCAGGCCATAGGCGGCGGGCGCGCGCGCCACCCCGCCCAGTTGGTTGAGAAATTCGGGACCGCCCCACACGATCGTGCCGGTCAGCAACTGGATCACGCATTCCTCGACGATCAGGACCGGCGTGAAGCGCGCGCCGATCCGCCACAGCAGCGCCAGCCGCACGCCGGCGGCGGGATACCAGAGGCTGAAGAAATGGGCGCCGCCCCACGGGCTGGCCGCCATATGCGCCAGCTTGAACGCGAAGGGATAGGCCAGCAGCAGCGCCACCAGCCGCCAGTCGATGGCGCGCGCCTCCAGGCGAAAAGGGCGCGGCCGGGCGCTCATGGGGGACAGGGTGGCCATGGCCCTGTCCTAGCCCGGATCACCCGCCTGCCAAGCCGGGAAATTCCCTGCCGTTTCAATCTTATCCGGGAATTAACCGGATAGGCCGGGCGCTGTGGCGCGGCCATCACGGGGACGACCGTTTGGGGGCAACGCCTTTCGGTTGCCGGGCGGCGCTTTGCGACCCGCGTCGCCCGGTCCCACAGACGCCGGCATCTTCCTGCCTGGCATGGATGGAGGACATCCCATGAGCGTGATCGGAACCAACAGCGCGGCGCTGCGCGCGCAGCGGGCGATCGAGGCGGCCACCAAGGCCCAGGGCCAGGCAAGCGAGAAATTGTCGACCGGCAAGCGGATCAATTCGGCCAAGGATGATGCGGCCGGCATGGCCATCGCCCAGACCATGACCAGCCAGCTGCGCGGCATGGAAGTGGCCAAGCGCAACGCGGCCGACGCCATATCGCTGACCCAGACGGCCGAGGGCATATTGGGCGAGGTCCAGAACAGCCTGCAGCGGATGCGCGAACTGACGCTCCAGGCGGCCAATGGCGTCAACCGGCCGGAGGATCGCGCCGCGCTCCAGACCGAAATGGACCAGACCGTCGCCCAGATCAACGCGCTGCTGCAGAATAGCGAGTTCAACGGCGTGAACCTGTTTTCTAACACGGCGCAAGGGACGGCCGCCCGCGATTATAATGCGGATGGCGATCTGCTCGATTACGACGGCTATGGATATTATCGCGATGAACTCATGCACAGCGCCGGCAGTACTGTCATCAATGTGCAGGCGGGCGCCAATGCGACGGACAATGTCGCCATCACCCTGCCGACCCTGCGCAGCAACAGCGACGATTTCACCCTGCTGGGCACCGACCTTGCAGTGAACGGCACGATGCGCTTCGTAGGGATCAGCAATATCGATTTGACCCTGGACTATGATGTCGGCGTGGCCGCCGTCCATCGCACCAATGATCTGGGCAGCACCGGCTGGATGGACCCGGAAGGCTATGTCGCCTTCACCGATTCCGACTATAAATCCTACGCCCAGATCGGCGTGACCGCGCAGCAGGGGCTGGCGGTGATCGACGCGGCGCTGGCGCAGATATCGACCGCCCGCGTCAATCTGGGTGCGGCGCAGAGCCGGCTGGAATCCATCTCCAGCCAGCTCGACACCAATATCGTCAACCTCACCGACGCCCGCTCGCGGATCGAGGATGCGGACTTCTCCACCGAATCCACCGCCCTCGCCAAGAGTCAGATCCTGTCGCAGGCGGCGACCGCGATGCTCGCCCAGGCCAATGCCCGGCAACAGGATGTGCTGAAACTGCTCGAATGATCCGCGCGGCCGGGCTAGGACCGCTGCGGACATTCAGCGGGAGAGGCGGAGATGATCAAGCGGGCCATGGCGCTTTGCCTGCTGCTGGGCAGCGCAGCGGCGGCACAGGCGGGCGATCCGCCCCGGTTCGATGTCGCGATCACGGTCGATGATCTGCCCGCCCATGGCCAGTTGCCGCCCGGCACCACCCGCGCCGATATCGCCCGCCGCTTCCTGGCGACGCTGAAGGCGCATCATGTCGCGGAGGCCTATGGTTTCGTCAATGCACGCGGGCTGGCGGAGGATCCGGCGTCGGACGCGGTGCTGACGCTCTGGCGCAAGGCCGGCTATCCGCTCGCCAACCACAGCTACAGCCATTTGAATCTCGACGGGGCGCCCTCGCTCGACGCCTGGCAGGCGGACGTGATCGCGGGCGAGCCGGCGCTGGAACGGCATATGGGGAAAGGGGACTGGCACTGGCTGCGCTTCCCCAACCTGTCGAGCGGCAAGGACGCGACCCGCCATGACGGCGCTGCCGCCTTCCTGAAGCAGCGCGGCTATCGCATCGCCAGCGTCAGCCTCGCTTTCGAGGACTGGGATTATAGCGATGCCTATGCCCGCTGCCGCGCGCAGGGCGACGATCGCATGATCGCGGCGATGAAGCGTCACTATCTGGCCGTGGTCGATCAGGCGATCGCGCGGGCAAAGGCCAATGCCCAGCGCGTCCATGGCCGCCCGATCCCGCATGTGCTGCTGCTCCATGTCGGCGCCTGGACCGCCGACACCCTGCCCGATGTCATGGCCCGGCTCGATGCCGCCGGCGCGCGCTATATTCCGCTGGCACAGGCGGAGGCCGACCCGGCCTATGCCCAGGCCGAAGCCCTGCCGGGCGGCGGCGGCATCATCGAACGGGTGGCGCAGGCGCAGGGCATCGCTCTCCCCGCCGATAGCGCGCCTGCATCCGAAATCGACCTGCGCCAGGCCTGCCGCGCGCCCGGCTGAGGCGACTTCACCTTGCATTCAGCGCGCGACCGATAGAATGGCGCGCAATATGATCATGGGTAAAAGCCGGCATGGCCGGGCGCTGACAATCTTCCTGCCTTTCCTGGTCCTGACCGCGGGTGCGACATCCGCGGCGCAGGCGACGACCTATTATGTCAACAGCGCCACCGGCAATGATCGCGCCGCCGGCACCACCGCCGACCAGCCCTGGCGCAGCCTGGCGCGGGTGCGCGACTATCCGCTGATGCCGGGTGATCAGGTGCTGCTGATGGCCGGATCGCGCTGGCAGGAGCCGCTCACCATCACCCGCTCGGGCCGCTCCGGCGCGCCGATCAGCGTCGCCGCCTTCGGCGCTGGCGCACGGCCGCGCATCGACGCCGGCGGCGTCTCGCCCCATGGCGTGGGCGTCATCAACGCCGAATATGTCAGCGTCAGCGGGCTGGAAGTCACCAACGACAATTCCGCCCCGGCCCAGCGTTTCGGCGTGCTGGTCTCCGCGGTCGACCGGGGCGTGACGCGCGGCATCCGCATCAGCGACATGTATATCCACGACGTGCGCGGCGTGAATGATCGCAAGGATAATGGCGGCATCGTCTTCAGCGCGACCGGCAAGAAGCTGCCGACCCGCTTTCAGGATCTGGTGATCGAACGCAATATCGTCTGGAAGGTCGACCGGTCCGGCATTGCCGGCATCGCCGACCGGATCAGCGCCAAGGACTGGTTCCCCAGCGAAAAGATCGTGATCCGCGACAATCTGGTCGAGGATATCGGCGGCGACGGCATCGTCCCGCGCGGCACCGACGGCGCCCTGATCGAACATAATATCGTGCGCTATGCCGGTGCCCGAGCACCCGGCTATAATGCCGGCATCTGGCAGTGGAGCACCGACAACAGTCTGATCCAGCTCAACGAGGCCGCCTATACCCGCACCCGCTATGACGGGCAGGGCTTTGACAGCGACTTCAATTCGCGTCGCACGACATTGCTCTACAATTACAGCCACGACAATGCCGGCGGCTTCCTGCTGATCTGTTCGCCCGGCCGCAACGACAAGGATAATCTGGGCAATCGCGGCACCGTCGCGCGCTACAATGTCAGCCGCAACGACGCGCTGCGCATCTTCCAGCTCGCCGGCAATGTCTCCGACGTGCTGGTGGAAAAGAATGTGATCCATGTCGGCAAGGGCATGGATGTGCAGATGGTGGTGGCGACCAACTGGGATGGCTGGGCACAGGATGTCCGCATCGTCGAAAATGACTTCAAGGTCGCCGGCACCGCCCGCTATGGCAGCGAAAGCGGCCGGTCAGGCCCCGATTACCTGATCAAGGCGGGCTTCGCCCCGGCCCAATTTATCCGCTTCCGCGACAATCGCTACTGGGGCAGCCATGTCGACCTGCCGGCCGAGGCGGCGGGCGACGTGATCCCGCCCTATCTCGATCAGCCCGCCGACTGGCAGGTGCCGGTGTTCGACCCGGCCAGGGCAGAGGGTTTCCCCGAATTCATGGCCCGGCACCGCGCCTGGATGTTGGCCATGCTGCAACGCGAACTGGGCCAGGCGGTGCAGCCGCGCCAGCCGCGCCGCATCTCCATCTTCGAAGCGCGCCGCTGACCGGCGGCGCGGGCGGCATGTACCGCCCGCGCCCGGCCGTCACCCGCCCGTTACAGGGTGAGCGAGATGCGCCCGTCCACCTTGCCGGCGCGCAATTCGTCCAGCACGGCGTTCACATCATCGAACGGCCGGGGCGTGACATGCGCCTTCACCTTGCCCTCGACCGCGAAGGCGATCGCTTCGGCCAGGTCGCGCCGCGTGCCGACGATCGATCCGCGCACGGTCACGCGCTTGAGCACCACGTCGAAGATCGGCGTCGGGAAATCGCCCGGCGGCAGGCCGACCAGGCTGACCGTCGCGCGCCGGCGGGTACAGGCGATCGCCTGGGCAAAGGCGGGGGGCGACACCGCCGTCACCAGCACGCCATGGGCGCCGCCGCCGGTCGCATTTTGCACTTCCGCCACGACATTGTCGGCCCGCGCATCCAGCGCCAGGTCCGCGCCCAACGACCGGGCCAGCTCCAGCTTGCTCTCGCCAATGTCCAGCGCCACGACATGCAGGCCCATCGCCTTGGCATATTGCACGGCGACATGCCCCAGCCCGCCGACGCCGGAAATGGTCACCCATTCGCCCGGCTTCGCCTCGGTTTCCTTCAGCCCCTTGTAGACGGTGACGCCCGCGCACAGGATCGGCGCCATCGTCACGAAATCGACACTGTCGGGCAGGCGGCCGGCAAAGGGCGCGCTGGCGATCGCATATTCGGCATAGGTGCCGTTGACGCTGTAGCCGGTATTATGCTGCCGCTCGCACAGCGTTTCCCAGCCGGTCTCGCAATATTCGCAGGCGCGGCAGGCGTCGTGCAGCCAGGGGATGCCGACGGCGTCGCCTTCCTTCAGGTTGGTGACACCCGCGCCCAGCGCCACGACATGGCCCACGCCCTCATGGCCGGGGATCAGCGGCAGGGTCGGCTTCACCGGCCAGTCGCCATCGATCGCGTGCAGATCGGTATGGCACACGCCACTGGCGACGATCTTCACCAGAACCTCGCCGGGGCCCGGCTCGGGTATCGCTATCTCCTCGATCGTCAGCGGTGCCTTGAACGTTCTGGCAATCGCGGCTCGCATGGTCGTCGGCATGATTTCCTCCTTCTTCTGCGGCTGTTGGACTGTGGATAATGGCGGTCAGATATCCTCGAACCAGGCGAGCCGATGGGCGGCCAGCTTTTCGAGTTCCAGCACGGCGAACATCGCCGCGCCCAGGCCGATGATCATCAGCCCGTCGGTCAGCGACAGCGGCCGGCTGTCGAAAATGTCGTGCATGAACGGCGCATAGGTGAAGAGCAGCTGGGCGATCACCACCGCTGCGATCGCCGCCAGCACGATCGGCGTGCCCATCGCACCGCGCAGCGTCAGCGATCGCATGTGCAGGAAGCGCACATTGAACAGATAGAATATCTCGCCCACGATCAGCATGTTGACCACCATGGTCCGGGCGGTGTCGATGTCGTGGCCGACATGCTGGGCATAGAAGAATATCCCCAGCGCCATCGCCCCCATCAGCACCGATACCAGCATGATGCGCCACAGCAGGAAGGGGGAAAGCAGCGGCGCGCCGGCGGCACGGGGGCGCCGCTCCATCGTCCCCGGCTCGGTCGGCTCGAACGCCAGCACCAAGCCCAGCGTCACCGTCAGCACCAGGTTGATCCACAATATCTGCGTCGCCGTCATCGGCAGGGCAAAGCCGGCAATGATCGCGATCACCACCGCCAGCGTCTCGCCGCCATTGGTCGGCAAGGTCCAGCTGATGACCTTGCGGATATTGTCATAGACGGTGCGCCCTTCGCGCACGGCCGCCACGATCGACGCGAAATTATCGTCCAGCAGCACCATCTCGGCTGCTTCCTTGGCGGCCTCCGTGCCCTTGATCCCCATCGCCGTGCCGACATCGGCCTGCTTCAGCGACGGCGCGTCGTTGACGCCGTCGCCGGTCATGGCGACAACCAGCCCATGCGACTGGAGCGCGCGGACGATGCGCAGCTTGTGCTCGGGGGAGGAGCGGGCGAACACATCGACATCGCGCACCCGCGCCGCCAGCGCAGCATCGTCCAGCGCCTCGACCTCGGCGCCGCTCATCGCCTGGGGATCATCGTCCAGCGCCAGTTGCCGGGCGATGGCGATGGCGGTGCCGACATGGTCGCCGGTGATCATCTTGACCGCGATGCCGGCCGACCGGCACTGAGCGATCGCCTGCCGCGCCTCGTCGCGTGGCGGATCGATGAAGCCCATCAGCCCCAGCAACTCGACCCCGCTCTTCAGATCGTCGAAGCCGATCCGATCGGGCGCTCCGGCGATCCGCTTGACGGCAAAGCCCAGCAGGCGTTCGCCCCGGTCGGCGGCGGTCGACAGCCGCGCGTCCCAGGCGACGGCATCCGCGCCGGTCATCGTCAGCACCGCTTCGGGCGCGCCCTTGATGAAGATGGCGCTGCTGCCATCGGGCGCGCGATGCAGCGTCGCCATGAAGCGATAGGCGGCGTCGAACGGGATTTCGTCGATCCGCGGCCACTCGTCGCGCACATGGTCGGCGCTCAGCCCCGCCTTCATCGCCAGCGCGACCAATGCCCCCTCCATCGGGTCGCCCTGCACGGTCCAGCCGTCATCCGCTTGGCGCAGCAAAGCGTCATTGCACAGCAGCCCGCAGCGCAGGATTGGCGCGGCATCAGCCAGCGCCGCGGCATCATCGCCGCCCTCGGCCACGCTGATGGCGCCCGTCGGCGCATAGCCCGATCCGCTGACATGCAGGTCGCCGCCCGGCAGCAACAGGTGGCGCACCGTCATCTCGTTGCGCGTCAGCGTGCCGGTCTTGTCGGTGCAGATCACCGATGTGGCACCCAGCGTTTCGACCGCCGGCAGGCGCCGGATCACCGCCTGGCGCGCGGCCATGCGCTGCACGCCGATGGCCAGCGTGATAGTGATGACGGCGGGCAGCCCTTCCGGCACCACGCCGACCGACAGGGCGACGATGGCGATCAGCGCATCGATCCAGTGGAAGCCGCGCGCCAGCACCGCGAACAGGAACAGGACGACCGCGCCGGCCAGCACCGACCAGGTCATCAGCCGGGCGAAATCGTCGATCTGCCGCACCAGCGGCGTCTTGCCGACTTCGACCGCCTTCAGCATGCCGCTGATCCGGCCGATCTGGGTATGGATGCCGGTCTCGACCACCAGCCCGGTCGCCTGGCCGGCGGCCACCAGCGTGCCGGAAAAGGCCATGTTGTTCTGGTCGGCGATGCCGGCGTCGGCGGCGATCAGCGTCTGATGCTTTTCCGCCGCGACCGATTCGCCGGTCAGCGCCGCCTCGTCGATCAGCAGGCCGCGAGCGCGCAGCAGCCGGATATCGGCCGGCACCCGGTCGCCCGCTTCCAGCAGCACGATGTCACCCGGCACCAGTTCCGGCACCGCCACGACGCGCCGTTCGCCGCTGCGCAGCACCATGGCATGCGGCGCGATCATGTCCTGGATCGCGCCCAGCGCTTCTTCGGCCTTGCCTTCCTGGATGAAGCCGACGACCGCATTCACCAGCACCACGGCCAGGATCACGGCGGCATCGATGCCGTGATTCAGCAGCAGCGCGACCAGCGCCGCACCCAGCAGGAAATAGATCAGCACGCTGTTGAAATGGGCCAGGAAACGCAGCAGCGGATGCTGGCGCGGCGCTTCGGGCAGGGCGTTGGGGCCATAGCGCCGCAGCCGGGCCTCGGCGTCGCGCTGGTCCAGCCCGGTCGCTTCGACGGACAGCGTTGCCAGCGCCTCTTCGGGCGGCAGCGCATGCCAGGCAACGGGCGGGGCAGAGGACATCGGCTTCCCTTTCAGTCGCGTCGAGCGGCCGGGGGCAAGCCACCCGGCGGTCAGCGCACCAGCGCGAAGCCGATCCGCAATCTTGTTATGGAACGATTATAGTCCAACAGGTTCTCGCCATATCCGGCAAATCCCTGAGCGAACAAATAGAGATCGGGGCCGCCGCCCAGCAGACGCGGCAGCGGATAGGACAGGTCGGCGTTGATCGCGCCCTTGCCCGATCCGAAATTGAACCGGCTGTTGGTCGACAGGCGCAGCCCGTCATCATCGCCGACCTGCAGGAACAGGCCGGCATGGCCGCGATAGCGGACGATATCGGGATTGTCGGACTTGTCGCCGACATAGAAGGTCAGGCGCGGCGCCACCAGCAGCCGCCGTTCCTCGCCCAGCGAGAAGGCCGCCATCGGCGCGACATAGAAGCTGTTGATGCTGCGCGACGCATCGCCGTCCCGGCCGTTGGATTCGTGCCGAAGCCCGCCCTGCAGCGCCAGCGACATGCCGTTTTTCAGCATCCGGGTCGGCGTCACATAGATGAGCTCGGGCTGATAATCGATGTTGCGGAAGGGCATGGAATTGGCGCCCAGATCCCAGAACATGCGCTGGGTATAGGCGAAATGCAGGCCGTCCCGCCAGGAACTGGGCAAATGCGCGGCATCGCGCGATCCGAACAGCCGATATTCGAAGCTCAACTGCAACCGGGCATCGGTGTTGGTGCCGGGGCCATAGACCGCATAGATCGGCTCATAGGGCGCCAGATTGCCGATGAAGGCATTGCCCGCGCTGCGATCGGCCGGCGGCGCGACCGGCGGCGGCACCGGGGTTCCGGGCGGCGGCGGCGGCGGTGGAACAGGCACCGGCGAAGCGGCCGCCATCCGCGACGCCGCCGCGCCATGCAGCGCCACCTGCGGCGAATTCCAGGCCGGGATCGACAGCAATGCCCCCTCGACCATGTCGCTCGCGGCCAGTTGATAGCGCGCCTGGGCAAAGCCACCCGGCACAATCTCCGCCGTCTCCGGCACGCCCGGTGCCCGGCGCAGCCACAACCGGCGCGTGGCGCCATCCTGTTCCACCAGCGCCTCCACCCGGTCGGGCAGCGGCATGGTGGCGGGCGCCGTGCCCATGTTGAGGAAGCGCAGTTCCACGCTCGCCATATTCTGGTCATCGGGCAGGGCGATCCGCCCTATCAGGGTTTCTACGGGTTCCCCGGCCAGGGCGCTTGTCGCAAAAGAAGGCGACAGGACAGCCAGCAGCCATGCCAGGCTCGACCAGGGGGCGGGCAAGTGTCGTGGTTGCGCGCGGCGGTTGCGGATCATCCTGCGTCCCTTGTCGCGTTGCGCCCCTCGCAACGGCGCGAGCGGTCAGGTCAGGTGCGATTGACGATACTGGTTGTGGTAGATAAACACAAATATATTAAAGGCATAAGTTATTAGTGAGTCCTTGTGATGTTCTGAAGCATCATGTCTCACAAAATCGAGAATAGATGAAGTCGGTCGATGCTATATCGATTGAATAGGGGTCCATGTTGCTCGAAAAGGGGTGCTTGGTGTCGCTTGGCAATTCCGATTTTGCGATAGGTCGTGGCGTGAAGGGGAGGGTTATCCCTGAGGCCTTGACGATGCTTCTGGCTCTTTCCCTGACCGGTTGTTCCTTTGCGCCCGATTATGTTCAGCCATCCCTGCCGGTGCCCGACAGCTATGCCGTGGCGACGCCGGCCGGGGCTTCGCTGGCCGGGCGCGACTGGGAGCAGGTTTTTCCCGATCCCGAATTGCGCAGGCTGGTCGCCCAGGCGCTGGCCAATAATCGCGACATTCGCATCGCCGCCGCCCGCGTGGCGCAGGCGCGCGGCGCCTGGCGGATCGAGGGTGCCTCGCTCTATCCCCAGCTCGATGCGGTGGCGACGGGCACGCGCGGTCAGGCCTTCTACAGCCTGCCGGTGATCGGCGACCAGATCGTCGACGTGAAATCGATCACCGCCCAACTCAGCGCCAGCTGGGAAATCGATTTCTGGGGCCGGCTGCGCAATCTGAAGGAGGCCGCCCGCGAACAGTTTCTGGCGTCCGAGGAATCGCGCCGGGCGGTCGCGACCGACCTGATCGCGCAGGTTGCGCTCGGCTATCTGCTGGAGCGCGAATATGAGGAGCGCGCCGCCCTTACCCAGCAGTCGATCACCACCCGGCAGGAAACGCTGCGGATCATGCGCCGCCGCTATGAGGTGGGGTCGGGGTCGAAGCTGGACCTGGCCCAGTCCCAGGTGCTGCTGGCCCAGGCGGATACCACCATGCATGTGCTGAACCTCGACCGCGCGGTCAATCGCAACGCGCTGGCGCTGCTGGTCGGCCAGCCGATGGAGATTGCGCCCGGATCGCTGCGGCTGGCCGGGCCGGGCGGCGATTATCAGGTGCCCGCCGGCCTGCCATCCGAACTGCTCACCAACCGGCCGGACATCGTTGCCGCCGAGCATCAGCTGCGCGCGGCCAATGCCAATATCGGTGCCGCCCGCGCCGCCTTCTTCCCCAATATCAGCCTGACCGGCGCCTATGGCACGACCAGCCCGGATCTGGACGGCCTGTTCGGCGGCAATAGCGAGGTGTGGAGCTTTTCGCCGACGATCCGTCTGCCCCTGTTCAACGCCGGCCGGCTGAAGGGCAATCTGGACGTGGCGCAGGCGCGCCGGGACGAGGCCGTCGCTACCTATGAAAAGACGATCCAGTCCGCCTTTCGCGATGTATCCGACGCGCTGGTCCGGCGCCGCCAGATCGCCCTGCAGATCGGCACCACGCGCCAACTGGTCGATGCCCAGCGGGAACGGGCGCGCCTCGCCCAACTACGCTTCGACAATGGCCGCTCCACCTATCTCGAAGTGCTCGATGCCCAGCGCGACCTGTTCGATGCGGAACAGGCGCTGGTCCAGCTTCG
Organism: Sphingobium sp. SG1; assembly: GCF_057063145.1. Taxonomy (NCBI): domain Bacteria; kingdom Pseudomonadati; phylum Pseudomonadota; class Alphaproteobacteria; order Sphingomonadales; family Sphingobiaceae; genus Sphingobium; species Sphingobium sp. SG1. Next base: position 350,418 of record NZ_JBVVOJ010000004.1, read on the forward strand.
CCGGGGGGAACTCTCCAGCATCGTCAGCCTCTATGCCGCCCTGGGCGGCGGCTTTGTGGTCAATCGCGGCATCGCGGCCGCCCCGTCCGGGAACCAGGGGGAACCATGAGCATGAACAAGCGCTGGATCGTCAGGGGGCTGATCGTGGCGGCGGTGGCCGGCATCGCCTTCCTGCTCTGGACATTGCTGAAGCCGGCCGGCCTGCCCGAAGGCATTGTCGGCGGCAATGGCCGGCTGGAAGCGACAGAAATCGACGTCGCCTCCAAGTCTGCCGGACGGATCAAGGATATCGTCGCGGATGAGGGGCAGCTGGTGAAGGCCGGCGAGATCGTTGCCCATATGGATGTCGACGTGCTGGACGCACAGCGGACCGAGGCCGTCGCGCAACTGGCAGAGGCGCAGAATGCCGTCCTCGTCGCCCAGACCCAGGTCGCCCAGCGCGAGAGCGAGAAGGCCGCGGCCCAGGCCGTGGTGCGCCAGCGCATCGCCGAACTCAACGCCTCGCGCAAGCGCCTCGCCCGGTCCGAAACCCTGGCCCGCGAAGGCGCGACCGCGGTGCAGGAACGCGATGACGACGCCGCCCAGACCGAAGGCGCCGCCGCCGCCGTGGAGGCGGCCCGTGCCCAGCTTGCCTCGGCCGAGGTCGCCATCACCAATGCCCGGAACCAGGTGATCGGATCGCGATCGCGCGTGGAGGCCGGCCGCGCCACCATCCAGCGGATCGAGGCGGACATCAACGACAGCAGCCTGCGCGCGCCACGCGACGGCCGCGTCCAGTATCGCGTCGCCCAGCCCGGCGAGGTGGTGACGGCCGGTGGCCGGGTGCTGAGCCTGGTCGACCTGTCCGACGTGACGATCAGCTTTTTCCTGCCCGCCACCGCCGCCGGCCGTGTCGCCATCGGCAGCGAGGCGCGGATCGTGCTCGATGCCATTCCCGACTATCCGATCCCGGCGCGGATCAGCTTCGTCGCCGACGTCGCCCAGTTCACGCCCAAGACGGTCGAAACCCAGAGCGAGCGCGAGAAGATGATGTTCCGGGTCAAGGCCCGGATCGATCCGGCGCTGCTGCGCAAGCATATCGCACAGGTGAAGACCGGCCTGCCCGGCATGGCCTATGTCCGGATCGATCCGGGCGTTGCCTGGCCCGCCTCGCTCGCGGTTCGCGCCCTTCCCGAAGGATCGCGGGCGGTCCAGTGAACCAGCCCGACCCCATCGGCGCGCCGACGGTCGATCCGGTCGTCCGCCTGTCCGGCGTCCGCCTCCATTATGGCAAGACGCAGGCGCTGCGCGGCATCGATCTCGACATACCGGGTGGGCGGATGATCGGCCTGATCGGCCCCGATGGCGTGGGCAAGTCCAGCCTGCTCTCCCTCGTCGCCGGCGCCCATGTCATCCAGGATGGCGATGTCCATGTGCTGGGCGGCGACATGCGCGACAAGCGCCATCGCAGCGATGTCTGCCCGCGCATCGCCTATATGCCGCAGGGGCTGGGCAAGAATCTCTATCCCACCCTGTCGGTCGAGGAGAATTTGCAGTTTTTCGGCCGCCTGTTCGGCCATGACGGGGCGGAGCGGCGACGGCGGATCGATGCGCTCACCCGCGCGACCGGCCTCGATCCGTTCCTTGCCCGACCGGCGGGCAAGCTGTCGGGCGGCATGAAGCAGAAGCTCGGCCTGTGCTGCGCGCTGATCCATGATCCCGACCTGTTGATCCTGGACGAGCCGACCACCGGCGTCGATCCGCTGGCCCGCGCCCAATTCTGGGATCTCATCAACGACATCCGCCAGACCCAGGCGCAGATGAGCGTCATCGTCGCCACCGCTTACATGGACGAGGCGCAGCGTTTCGACTGGCTGGTGGCGATGGATGACGGGCAGATCCTCGACACCGGCACCCCGGCCGAGATTTTCGCGCGCACCGGCACCAGTTCGCTGGAGGAGGCCTTCATCGCGCTGTTGCCCGAGGAGAAGAAGCGCGGCCACGAGCCGGTCGTCATCCCGCCGCTCGAAGCCAGCGAGGATGATATCGCCATCGAGGCGCAGGGCCTGACCATGCGCTTTGGCGATTTCACAGCGGTCGACCATGTCAGCTTCCGCATTCGCCGGGGCGAGATATTCGGTTTCCTGGGGTCCAATGGCTGCGGCAAGTCGACCACCATGAAGATGCTGACCGGCCTCTTGCCCGCGACCGAGGGCAAGGCCTGGCTGTTCGGCAATGCAGTGGACCCGGACGACATGTCTACGCGCAAGCGGGTCGGCTATATGAGCCAGGCCTTCTCGCTCTACACCGAACTCACCGTCCGCCAGAATCTGGAATTCCACGCTCATCTCTTCCATGTCGCGCGCGACGATATTCCCGCCCGCGTCGCGGAAATGGCCGATCGGTTCGATCTTGGCCCGGTGATGGAGGAACTGCCCGACAGCCTGCCGCTCGGCATCCGTCAGCGCCTCAGCCTTGCCGTGGCGATGGTCCACAAGCCGGAACTGCTGATCCTGGACGAGCCGACCTCTGGCGTCGATCCGGTGGCGCGCGACGGCTTCTGGCGATTGCTGGCGGAGCTGTCGCGCCGCGACAAGGTCACGATCTTCATCTCCACCCATTTCATGAACGAGGCGATGCGCTGCGATCGCATGTCGATGATGCATGCCGGCCATGTGCTGGACAGCGATGCGCCCGCGCGCCTGATCGAGAAGCGCGGCGCGCCCGATCTGGAACAGGCCTTCATCGGCTATCTGGTCGATGCCGGCGGCGACACCCGCCCGCCCGACGAGGAAAGCGCGCTCAAGGACATGGCGCAGGCGGAACATGGCACGATAAGGCGCGGCTTCAGCCCGCAACGCGCGCTCACCTATGCCTGGCGCGAGACGCTGGAACTGCAGCGCGATCCGGTCCGTGCGACGCTCGCGCTGATCGGTTCGCTGATCCTGATGCTGGTGATCGGCCTCGGCATGACCACCGACATCAACGAGCTGAACTATGCCGTGCTGGACCGCGACAACAGCATTCTCAGCCAGAATTATGCGCTCGACATTTCCGGCTCCTCCTATTTCGTCGAACATGCACCGATCCGCGACTATGACGATCTCGACCGGCGCATGAAGGATGGCGAACTGGCGCTGGTGATCGAGATTCCGCCGGGCTTCGGCCGGGATATCACGGCCGGGCGGCAGGTCACGGTCGGCGCCTGGTTCGACGGCGCCAATCCACAGCGCGCCGAAACGGTGCAGGGCTATATCCAGGGGCTGCACCAGCATTGGCTGAGCCAGCAGGCGGCCGCGCGCGGCAGCGCGGTCGGCAGCAGCTTCTCGATCGAGAACCGCTATCGCTACAACCCCGATGTGCAGAGCCTGCCGGCGATGGTGCCGATCGTCATCCCGCTGCTGCTGCTCATGCTGCCGGCGATGCTGACCGCGCTGGCGGTGGTGCGCGAAAAGGAGATCGGATCGATCATCAACCTTTATGTGACGCCGGTCAGCCGCAGCGAATTCCTGCTCGGCAAGCAGCTTCCCTATGTCGTGCTGGCGCTTGTCAACTTCCTGCTGATGGTGCTGATGGCGATCTTCATCTTCGGCGTGCCGGTGAAGGGCAGCTTCCCGACCTTGCTGCTGGCCGCCGCCATCTATTGCGTCACCGCGACCGGCATGGGCCTGCTCGCCTCGGCCGTGACGCGCAGCCAGATCGCCGCGATGTTCCTGGCGATGATCGGCACGATGATCCCGGCCACCACCTATGGCGGCATGACCGACCCCGTCTCCTCGATGGAGGGCAGCGCGCGGATCATCGGCGACATTTATCCTGCCAGCCACATGTTCACCATCAGCCGCGGCGTCTTTGCCAAGGCGCTGGGCTTTTCGGATCTGGCCGGCTCCTTCCTGCCGCTCGCCATTTCCGCGCCGCTGATCGTCGGCATCGCGATCATGCTGCTCAAGAAGCAGGAGGCCTGACGCCGATGCTCGCGACGATTTCCAACATCTACCGGCTGGGCGTAAAGGAGCTGTGGAGCCTGTGGCGCGACCCGATCATGCTGGTGCTGATCCTGTTCGTCTTCACCGTCTCCATCTATACCTCGGCCAATTCCAAGCCGGAAACGCTGCACAATGCAGCCATCGCAATCGTCGATGAGGATGAATCGCCCCTGTCGCAGCGGATCGTCGCCGCTTTCTATCCGCCGCAATTCACCATGCCCCGGATGATTGCGCCGGCGCAGATCGATCCGGGCATGGACGCGGGCGACTTCACCTTCGTCCTCCACATACCCCATGGCTTCCAGCGCGACGTGCTGGCGGGCCGGACGGCGGAAATCCAGCTCAACACCGACGCCACGCGCATGAGCCAGGCTTTCTCGGGCAGCAGCTATGTGCAGCAGATCGCAACCGCCGAAGTGAATGAATTCGTCAACCGCTATCGCGCCAACAGCGTGCCCAAGGTCGAACTGGCGGTGCGGGCGCGCTTCAACCCGACGCTCAACCATACCTGGTTCGGCGCCCTGGCACAGATCATCAACCAGATCGCAATGCTGTCGATCATCCTGACCGGCGCGGCGCTGATCCGCGAGCGGGAACATGGCACGATCGAGCATCTGCTGGTGATGCCGGTCACCCCGTTCGAGATCATGCTGTCAAAGGTCTGGTCGATGGGGCTGGTCGTGCTGCTCGCTTCGTCCCTGTCGATCAACCTGGTGGTGCAGGGGTTGATGCACGTGCCCGTCGCCGGATCGCTGGCGCTCTTCTTCGCGGGCGCCGCGCTGGTGCTGTTCTCCACAACCTCGATGGGCATTTTCCTCGCGACGCTGGCACGCAACATGCCGCAATTCGGCATGCTGATGATTCTCGTCCTGCTGCCGCTGCAGATGCTGTCGGGCGGCACCACCCCGCGCGAATCCATGCCCAAGCTGGTGCAGGATGTGATGCTGTTCGCGCCGACCACCCATTTCGTCGAACTGGGTCAGGCGATCCTGTTCCGGGGCGCCGGCATCGGCGTCGTCTGGCCGCAATTCGCCGCCACCGCCGCGATCGGCGTCGCCTTCTTCCTGATCGCCCTCACCCGCTTCCGCCGGACGATCAGCGCCATGGCCTGATCGTCCGGCCGCTCTTCACGGCGCCAGCCGGTCCACGCTCAGGCGCTGGCCGCCATATTCGGCAAAGCCTCGGCTGCGCGGCTGGCCATCGGCTTGGGGCGTGAAGTCGATCGCGGCAGGCTTGGCGCCGCCCAGCGGCCCGAACGTCATCTGCAGCTTCATGATGCCGGGGCGGGGACCGGTCAGACGGATATCCGCTTCGTAGCTGGACTGGCCGCGCATGTTGATCTGCGTCGTCTCGCGCCCGCTATAGACCTGCTTTCCGTCGTCGCTGAAATTGACATAGATTTTCTCGATGGCGCCGCTCGTGCGCCGATAGAGGATATGGCCCGACCGCCGGCCATAGACCTTCACGTCGATATTCTGGCTCTTGCCCGCCAGCGCCGACAGGGTGGACAGGTCGGTATCGCCATAGGGCAGGCTGTCGGGCACGGCGCGCGGGGCGACCGCCGGCCCGGCCTTGTATCCGGGCAGGGTGACGATCTGGACCCGCTTGGTCTCGCTGCCGCGCAGCCCCTCGATCCAGGTCGCCCGGCGGCTGTCGGGATGCCAGGACATGGGCGAATGAAACACCCAGTCGGCCTGGCTGCTGAGGTTTGCGCCCTGATAGCCATCCTCGCGCTGCGACCGGGCGATGTCGATCAGCGCCGGACCCACATTGCCCTGCCGCGCCGTGCGCACGCCGGTGACGGCATAGGTATAGGCGAACATGCTCAGCCCCATGTTCAGGCTGTCGGGATAGGGGCGGGGCATCAGCCCCAATATCGCCGGGTCGGTCTGCGAAAAGCGGGTGGTCATCACCATGCCCAGTCGCTCGTCGGGCGAGAAGATCGTCGTTTCGGTATAGCCCGGCGTGTCGGTGATCGGCGTCACCTTGCCGCTTGCCAGGTCCATCACCACCGAATCGGGCAGGTCGCGCTTCACCGCGCCGACCAGCGACAGGGCGCTGCCGCCATGGACGAACTGCTTCACCTCGCCGCCGCGGATCGGCGACGGGATGACGCCATCGGCATGGGCCGGATCGGGGCGGAAGGGATCGCTGCTGCTGATGATCTGCGGCCGGGTGACGACATAGCCGTCCGGGCCGCGTGTCAGTTCGCCGGTCAGCACGGCGGCGGAATAATTGGCGAGCAGGGTCGTCCAGGCGATATGGCGATTGTCCGGCGCCACCACCATTTCCGACCAGCGATGCCAGATATGCGCGCCATCGGCCACCTGCGGCGGATAGGTGACGGGCACCAGTTGCGCCTGCGTGCAATCGTCCAGGCTGGTCGGGCATTCGATCACGAAATCGCCCAGGAAGATGCGCTTATTGTCGGCAAACACCATGTAGCGGATGCCATTATCCTTCGGCCGGGCGGGAATCGTCCCGCTGAAGATCGGGCGGATATGGCTGCCATCATCGTCCATGATGGCGAGGTTGATCTGCCGCGGATCGCTTTCGCCCGGCCGGGCATAGGTCAGCAATATCCGGCCCGACGGCGTGTAGGTGGCGCTTTGCGGCCGCATGTCGGCGGGCAATGTCAGGGTGCGGATCACCGGCTGGCCGAACAGCGCGCCATCCGCCCTGGGCCGGGCCAGGGTCGGCCCGCCATCCAGCGCCAGCCCTCCAATCAGGATGGGCAGCATGGCCATTATCGGCAGCCGGCGGGAAGGGGGCTTGGTCACCAAATTCTCTCCTTGTCTCGGCCGTCGCCCAAGGGCGCGGGGCGGCCGTCTGCTCTGCTGATGGCACCAGCCCGCCGGCCGGCAAGCGGCAATCCGTTACGCGGAAAGGGGGCTTGCCAATGTCCCGCAAAACCGGGCATTTTCCAACCGACGCTTCGCGAACGGGCAGGGCGACAAGCGGGGCGGAGAGGGGAGCAGGCGATTTTCAACCGACGCATCTTGCTGGAGCTGTGGGCGATGCTGCTGCTGGCCGGCATCATCGGCTTCATGGGGCCGTTCGGCACTTATATGCGCGACGGGCTGCCGGGGCGGATCGGCCATTGGTGGCTGCTGCTGATGGGGGCCTATATCCTCGTCCGGCCGGCGATCTGGCTGCTGCGCGGGCTGGCGCGGCGGATCGACCTGTCGGTGTCGATCACCGTCTTTTCCGGCGTGTCGCTCTGCGTCGTGCCGCTGGCCTTCCTCTGGCGCAATGTCGGTCGCACCGCCTTTCGCGACCTCGACGGCTTTACCGGCCTGCTGCCCTTTTCCTTCCTCTGCGCGCTCACCGTGCTGGTCGTCACCCACTGGGCCGAACAGACCGACCGGCGGTTGGCGCAGCGGGGCATCCTGCCGCCGCCCGTCGATGCCCCGCCTGCCGAAGACGCCGCCGCCACATCGCCCGCAGACCCCGCCCTGCGCCATCGCCTGTCGGCCGGCTTTGCCGGACCGATCCTGGCGCTGCAGAGCGAGGATCATTATGTCCGCGTCCATGGCGCGGGCGGCAGCGAATTGCTGCTGATGCGGCTGCGCGACGCGATTGCGGAGATGGAAGGGGTGGCCGGGGCACAGGTGCATCGCAGCTGGTGGATCGCCCATCGCGCCATCCTGCGCTGCGATCCGGCCGGGCGCAGCTGGCTCATCACCCTGGATGGCGGGCTCAGCGTCCCCGTCGCGCGCGATTCGGTCGCCCGGCTGCAACGCGCCGGCTTCCTGCCCGCGTCCTGACCCGCATCCTGTCCTGCTCCGGCGGGCAAAAGAAAACCCCGCCGGAGCAAGCTCGACGACGGGGCCAGGTTCAGGGAGGTGTCACTCCAAAGGGGGGAAGAGTGACAGGACCAATCTAGGAAAGTGCGCGTGTCTTTCAAGCATCAGCCGCATATTTTTGTCGCCGGCCGCGCCCATGCCATCGGCCCTATCGCACGGCTGAACCCGCTATTTCGGCCATTTCCGCTACGGCAACCGGGCATGTCGTGAATATGGCTGAATACGTATGCTGGAATCTGTGCAGAGGGTCGGGGGCGGCGCTATTTGAACCAGACCGACACATGTCGGCAAGAAACGCTCAAGATGCGTCCTGGGGAGGATCACTGTCATGCATCAATTCCGTCATACCGTCCTGCGCGCTGCGCTGCTGGCAGGGGCTTCCTTCTCGCTCGCCGCGGTCGCCCATGCGCAGACCGACGCCGAAACCGCGACGCCCGCCGCACCCGCCGCCGGCGAATCCGAAGGCATCGTCGTCACCGGCATCCGCGCTTCGCTCGCCTCCGCCGCCAAGGTGAAGCGCGATTCCGTCCTGATCGTCGATTCCATCTCGGCCGAAGATGTCGGCAAGCTGCCCGACGTGTCGATCGCGGACTCGCTCGCCCGTCTGCCCGGCGTCACCGCCCAGCGCCTCGAAGGCCGCGACCAGCGCCTGTCGATCCGCGGCCTTGGCCCGGACTTCTCGACCACCCTGCTCAACGGCCGCGAACAGGTCACCGTCGGCGACAATCGCGGCGTCGAATATGACCAATATCCGTCGGAATTCTTCCAGAACGTCAATGTCTACAAGAGCGCCGACGCCGCGCTGATCGCCGCCGGCATTTCCGGCACGGTCGACCTGCGTATGCTGCGTCCGCTCGACAAGAATGACCGCATCCTCGCCGTCTCGCTGCGCGGCCAGATGAATGGTATGGACAAGCTCAATCCCGATGGCGAACGCTATGGCTATCGCGCCTCGGCCACCTATGTCGATCAGTTCGCCGACGACACGCTGGGCCTGTCGCTGGGCTTCGCCGCCTCGCAGACCCCGTCGCAGAATGAGCGCTTCAACGCCTGGGGCTATCCCACCGATGCCGACGGCAATCTGATCATCGGCGGCGCCAAGCCCTATGTGCAGTCGAACCTGCTCAAGCGCTATGGCATGGTCGGCACGCTGGAATGGCAGCCGAGCGACAATTTTCACTCGACCTTCGACGTCCTCGCCTCGCATTTCGAGGAAGAACAGCGCCTGCGCGGCATCGAATTCCCGCTCGTCTGGGGCACGGACGTCGGCGTCAGCGACGTGACGGTCGAAAATGGCTTCGTCACCGGCGCCACCTTCTCCAACGTCTATGGCGTCCAGCGCAACGACTATAACAAGCGCAAGGCCGACACCATCTCGCTCGGCTGGAACAACGACATCCGCCTGAACGATCGGCTCAAGCTCAATGTCGACGCCAGCTGGTCGCGCGCCAAGCGCACCGACTTCCTGCTCGAAACCTATTCGGGCACCGGCTATCTGCGGTCGGGCGTGTCCGACACGGTGCGCGTCGAGCGCCAGTCGAACGGCCTGTTCAGCATCGTGCCGACGCTCGACTATACCGACACCAACGTCATCAGCCTGACCGACCCCAATGGCTGGGGCTATAACGGCACCACCGCCGTCGTGCAGGCGGGCTTCCTCAACCGGCCCAAGTTCATCGACGACATGAAGTCGTTCCGCGCCAACCTGGTCGGCGACATTTCCGGCAGCATCTTCAGCAACTGGGAAGTCGGCGGCAATTACAGCCGGCGCAAGAAGACCAGCGCCTATACCAGCTATTTCCTCTGCCCCACCGGCGGCACGGACTGCACCATCGCCAATGGCACGCCCGGCTCGGCACCGGTGCCGCAGGAGGCACTGCTCGGCAAGAATGTCTCGCTCGACTATCTGGGCGTGCCGGCGATGCTGACGCTCGACCCGCTCTATCTCTACAACAACACGCTCGACGCCGTGTTCGACAATCGTCCCTCGTCGCTGGTGCGCGACAATGTCGTGAAGGAAGATGTCTTCACCGGCTATGCGAAGATGACGCTGGATGGCGATCTGGGTGGCAAGCCGCTCAAGGGTGCGATTGGCGTGCAGGTGATCCACACCCGCCAGGCATCGACCGGCACCATCTCCAACTTCTCCAACGGCGTCGTCACCGTGGTCCCGGCCTCGGGCAAGGAAAGCTTCACCAATTTCCTGCCCAGCGCGCAGTTCTCGGTCGAACTGGAACCCGGCTTCTTCGTGAAGATGGGCGCGGCCCAGACCATGGTGCGTCCGCGCATGGACCAGGAACGCATCAACCAGGAATATAATTTCAACCTGGCCAATGTCGGCCTCGGCTCCGACCCGCAATATAGCCCGTTCAGCTCGAATGGCGGCAACATCGCGCTGCGTCCCTATCAGTCGACCAATATCGACCTGTCGATCGAGAAATATTTTCCGGGCGGCGGCTATGTCTCGCTCGCGGGCTATTTCAAGAATCTGACCGACTTCGTCGATCCCAACAACAATATCGCCTATGATTTCTCGGACGTGCTGGCCTCGCTGCCTGCCGACATCCGCAACCAGATCATCGCCGACGGCAGCTATATCGGCCTGCTGAAGGCCCCGGCCAACACCGGCAAGGGCACGATCATGGGGGCGGAAGGCACTGTCTCGCTGCCGTTCAAGGTGTTCAGCGAAACGCTTGACGGCTTCGGCATCTTCGCCAGCGGTTCCTACACCCACAGCGAAGTCAAATATGGCAGCAACCCGACCGACGTCGTCACCCTGCCGGGCCTGTCCAAATGGGTCGCCAGCGGCACCGCCTATTATGAAAAGAGCGGTTTCCAGGCGCGCGTCTCCTATCGCTATCGCTCCTCCTTCCTGGGCGAAGTCGCGGGCCTCTCGGCCGCGCCGACCTTCCGCACCGCCAAGGCAGAGGGCATTCTTGACGCGCAGATCGGCTATGAATTCCAGTCGGGGCCGCTCACCGGCCTGTCGATCCTGCTGCAGGGCAAGAACCTCACCGACCAGCCCTTCGTCACCTATCAGAATGGCGATAAGCGCCAGGTCATCGACTATCAGCGCTACGGCCGCGATTATTATCTGGGGCTGACCTACAAGTTCTGATCGGCCTTCGGCCGACCGGGCAAGTTCTGACCGGCCTTCGCGCCGGTCGGGCAAGTCCTGAAATCCCTCCCCGGATTGCCCGACTGCACGCGGGCAATCCCCCTCCCCGGACCGCCACCCCTTAGAGGGGAGGGCGGTCCGTTTTTCTTTGGAGGGAAGGGGGATGCGCGTGTCGCTCCTCGCTCGTCATGCCAGCGAAGGCTGGCATCCCACTGCCTTGTTTGCGCCCAAGAAAAGAGAGATCCCAGCTTCCGCTGGGATGACGAATGTGGGCGGGGCTTGGGCAATCCTCTAGGGGCGATCGACATTCAGATGATGACGTGACGAAAATGGTGGTTTTCCGTGACCCGGAGCGCAGCGTACTCAAAGTACGTGAGCACCGGAAGCGCGGAGAACCGCCATTTGCAGGCCGTCAGGGCTGAATGTCGATTGTCCCTAAGCCGTCATCCGCGTGATCAGCCGGGGCGCCAGCAGCGTCGGCGTCACCGGTTTGCGGTCGATCTGGCCGATCAGCGCATCGACCAGCACCTCGCCCGCGTGCAGATAATCCTGCGCCACGGTGGTCAGCGGCTGCCGCGTCAGGCTGGCGGCGGGGATATCGTCGAAGCCGATCAGGGCGACGTCGCCGGGCACCGACAGCCCATGTTCGTCCAGCGCCCGCATCGCACCGATCGCGATCAGGTCCGACCCGGCAAAGATCGCGTCGAACGTCACGCCGCGCGCGATCAGGCGGCTCGCCGCCTCATAACCCGACTGCTCGGTCGATAGCGCGTCGACATGCAGGCCGGGGTCGACTGCATGGCCGGCTTCGCGCAGCACGTCGGACAGGCCGGCATAACGGTCGCGAAATTCGGGATAATGGCTCGATGCGTCGCCCAGAAAGGCGATCCGGCTGCATCCGCGCGCGATCAGATGCGCGCCCGCATCGCGCCCGCCGCGCCGGTTGTCGCAGCCGATCGTCATCCCCAGCGCATGCTGGTCGACCGATCCCCAGCGCACGAAATGCGTGCCCTGCGCCACCAGCTGCTCCAGCCGGGTGCGATAGATTTCATAGTCGCCATAGCCCAGCAGGATGATGCCGTCGGCCTTGCGGCTATCCTCATAATCGACATGCCAGTCGGTCGACAGCTGCTGGAAACTGGTCAGCAAATCATAGCCGCGCTTGGCGCAGGTCTGCAGGATCGGCCCCAGCATCGACAGAAAGAAGGGGTTGATCCAGCTTTCGTCGGGCAGCAGGTCCTCGAAGAACAAAAGGGCCAGCGTGTTGCTCTTGCCCCGCCGCAGCGAGGATGCATTCTTGTCCACCGTATAGTTGAGTTGCCGGGCGATCGCCTCGACCCGCAGCCGCGTCGCCTCGCTCACCGTCTTGTCGCCGCGCAGCGCGCGCGACACGGTCGGCTGGGACACGCCGGCCAGCGTGGCGATGTCGAAGGATGTCACTTTGTCGTTGGCGGCCATGGCGCGACCCTACGCCAGCGAGTCTCCATTGGGAATAGATGGGTTTGAAACCGGTCTGAATACGTATGCCGCTCCCTTGGCCCGCCCTGTCCCCGCCGACTAAGAAGGGGCCAAGCCGCGGCAATCGGGCACAAGCGGCAATGGGAGGGATGAAGGCCATGCGCGGACGAACGGCAATGCTGCTGGCTGCGCTCTGTGCGCTTCCCGCTCCGGCGATGGCACAGGATGACGGCTTCCGCGCCCGCCTGCCCGAAGATGAAGTCATCTATTTCGTCCTGCCCGACCGGTTCGACAATGCCGACCCCGCCAATGACAAGGGCGGCCTCAAGGGCGACCGGCTCCAGACCGGCTATGATCCCGCGTCCAAGGGCTTCTACCATGGCGGCGACATCCAGGGGCTGATCCGCCGGCTCGACTATATTCAGGGGCTGGGCGCCACCGCCATCTGGGTCGGCCCGATCTTCCGCAACAAGCCGGTGCAGGGCCCCAAGGGGCAGGAAAGCGCCGGCTATCACGGCTATTGGATCACCGATTTCGAGCATGTCGATCCGCATTTCGGCACCGATGCGGATTTCGCCGCGCTGGTGAAGGCCGCCCATGGCCGGGGGATGAAAGTCTATATGGACATCATCGCCAACCATACGGCCGACGTGATCCGCTATCGCGAATGCGCCGACCAGCCCTGTCCCTATCGCTCGCGCGCCGACTATCCCTATCAGCGCCGCGGCGGCGTGGCCGGCCCGGCGATCAATCCGGGCTTTGCCGGCGACGCCGATCATGGCGCCGCCAATTTCGGCAAGCTTACCGACCCGGCCTATGCCTATACCCCCTTCGTGCCGAAGGGCGAGCAGGCGGTGAAGCACCCGGCCTGGCTCAACGATGTGCGCTATTATCATAATCGCGGCGAGACGACCTATTCGGGCGAGAGCGCGACCATGGGCGATTTTGCCGGGCTCGACGATCTGATGACCGAACATCCGCGCGTGATCGCCGGCATGATCGACATTTTCGGCGGCTGGATCGACCGCTTCGGCATTGACGGCTTTCGCATCGACACCGCCCGCCATGTCGACCCGCATTTCTGGCAGCAGTTCGTTCCCGCCATGCAGGCGCGGGCCAAGGCGCGCGGCATCCCCAATTTCCATGTCTTCGGCGAAGTCTATGTCGAGACGGTCGATGCCGGCCCGCTCGCCTGGCACACCCGCGAAGGCGGCTTCCCCGCCGTGCTCGACTTTGCCTTCCGCCAGGCCGCGCTGGAAACCGTCGCGGGCAAGGCGGCGACCGCAACCTGGGAACGGATGTTGACCGGCGACGCCCTCTATCAGGGTGGCGCCGCCACCGCGCGTCAGTTGCCGACCTTCGTCAGCAATCATGACGCCGGCCGTTTCGCCACCTTCGTCCGCCGCGCCTTCCCGCAGGCGGGCGAGGACGAGGTGCTGCGCCGGGTGATGCTCGCCAACGCCATGCTGCTGACGCTGCGCGGCGTGCCGACCATCTATTATGGCGATGAACAGGGTTTCGTCGGCGATGGCGGCGATCAGGACGCGCGCGAGGATATGTTCGGCAGCCAGGTGGCGAGCTATAACGACAATCGCCTGCTCGGCAGCACTGCCACCACCGCCACCGCGCGCTTCGACCCCGCCCATCCGCTCTATCGCGAGATCGCGGCGCTCGCCCGCCTGCGCACCGGCCATGCCGCGCTGCGCCGGGGCAGCGAGACGATCCGCGCACGCGGCGACGAGCCCGGCCTGTTCGCCGTCTCCCGCTTCGATCCCGACACGGGCGCGGAATATCTGATCGCCTTCAACACATCGACCGCGCCGATCAGGGCGCAGGTTCAGGTGGATACCGCCTCCACCGCCTTCGACACCCTTGCCGGCGCGGCCTGTGCCCCGCGCGCGTCCGCGCCCGGCAGCCTCGCCCTCGACCTTCCTCCCCTTGGCTACAGCGTCTGCGCTGTACGGAGCGCTAATCCGCAATGACCGACGCACTGACTCCCTGGTGGCGCGGCGCCACCATCTACCAGATCTATCCGCGCAGCTTCGCCGACTCCAATGGCGACGGCATCGGCGATCTGGCCGGCATCACCGCCCATCTTCCCTATGTCGCCTCGCTCGGCGTCGATGCCATCTGGCTCTCGCCCTTCTTCAAGAGCCCGATGCGCGACTTCGGCTATGACGTGTCGGATTATTGCGATGTCGATCCGATCTTCGGCACGCTCGCCGATTTCGACGCGTTGATCGCCCGCGCCCATGACCTCGGCCTGCGCATCATCGTCGATCAGGTCTGGGCCCATACCTCCGACGAACATCCCTGGTTCATCGAAAGCCGCTCCAGCCGCCAGAACGACCATGCCGACTGGTATGTCTGGGCCGATGCCAAGCCCGACGGCACGCCGCCCAACAACTGGCAGTCGGTGTTCGGCGGCCCGGCCTGGACCTGGGACGCGCGGCGCGGCCAGTATTATATGCACAATTTCCTGAAGGAGCAGCCGCAGATCAACCTGCACAATGGAAAGGTGCAGGCGGCGGTGCTGGATATCGTGCGCTTCTGGCTCGATCGCGGCGTCGACGGCTTCCGCATCGACGCGATCAACCATTCGATGCCGGACCCGCAACTGCGCGACAATCCGCCCGCGCCCGAGGACGGCCGCATCCGCACGCGTCCCTATGATTTCCAGATCAAGCGCTACAGCCAGAGCCACCCGGACATTCCGCTGTTCCTGGAAAAGGTGCGTTCGGTGTTCGACGAATATCCCGATCGCTTCACCGTCGCCGAAGTCGGCGGGGACGACAGCGATGCGGAGATGAAGGCCTTTACCCAGGGCGATCACCGCCTCAACACCGCCTATGGCTTCGACTTCCTCTACGCCCCCAAATTGACCGCGCCGTTCCTGAAAGACGCGCTGTCGCGCTGGCCGGCGGAGCAGGGGATTGGCTGGCCCAGCTGGGCGTTCGAAAATCATGATGCGCCGCGCGCCGTCTCGCGCTGGGCCGGCGATATCGACGCCCATGCCTATTGCCGGATGAAGATGCTGCTGCTGGCCTGCCTGCGCGGCAATATCTTCCTCTATTATGGCGAGGAACTGGGCCTGCCGCAGGTCGATATCGCGTTCGAGGATCTGCAGGATCCCGAAGCGATCGCCAACTGGCCGCTGACCCTGTCGCGCGACGGCGCCCGCACACCCATGCCCTGGACCGGCGCGGCCCCGTGGCTCGGTTTTTCCGATGCCAAGCCCTGGCTGCCGGTGGGGGAGGCGCATCGCCCGCTCGCCGTCGACGCGCAGGAAGCCGACCCCGCCTCGCTGCTCCACTGGACGCGCGAGGTGCTGGCCCTGCGCAACGCCACCCCGGCACTGCGCAGCGGCACGATCAACTTTCTCGATACGCCGGACGAGCTGCTCGCCTTTGAACGGACGCAGGGCGGGCAGCAGCGCCTCTGCGTCTTCAACCTCGGCACCAGCCCCGTCGCCTGGCGCCCGGCTGACGCGGACCGCTGGCAGGTCGAACTGTCGACCGGCCGCATCGCCGACTGGAATTTCGCCCCCGCATCTGGCCTCGTCGCCGCCTTCCAAGTTTAAGGACGTTCCCATGACGCGACTGACCGCGCTCACCTTGCCTCTCATCGCCCTGGCGCTCGCGCCCACCGCCGCGCGCGCCGATGTGGTGGCCAGGGCCGCTTCGCCCGACGGCCATATCACCCTCACCATCAGCCTCGATGGCGAGGGGCGCCCCAGCTATGCCGTCCAGCGCAATGGCAAGCCGCTGATCGCCGACAGCCGCCTCGGTTTCATGTTCACCGATGCGCCCAAGATCGAGCGCAACCTGACGCTGGCCGACAGCAAGCAGGCGAGCAGCGACACCAGCTGGACCCAGCCCTGGGGCGAATGGACCACGATCCGCGACCATCATAATGAGTTGAAGCTGGTCTTCCGCGAGAAGGGCGATCTCCAGCGCGAGATGGATGTGACCTTCCGCCTGTTCGATGATGGCGTCGCCTTCCGCTACAGCCTGCCCGACCAGGCCAATCTCCATCACGCCAACATTGCCGAGGAACTGACCCAGTTCGCCTTCGCGCAAGGGGGGACCGCCTGGTGGAAGCCCGCTTATGAGTGGAACCGCGAGGAATATCTCTACAACCGCACCCCGCTCGACGCGGTCGGCACCGCCCAGACGGTGATGACGGTCAAGCTGGCCGACGGCACCCATGTCGCCCTGCATGAAGCCGCGCTGGTCGATTATGCCGGCATGAATCTCGCCCGCGCCGAGGGCAATACGTTCCGCGCCGATCTGACGCCGGGGGCGGGCGCGCCCAAGGTGTCGCGCGACGCCGGCTTCTCCACCCCCTGGCGCACCATCGCCGTCGCCGACGATGCCGCCGGCCTCTACATGAATCACATGATCCTGAACTTGAACGAGCCCAACAAGCTTGGCGACGTTTCAAGCTGGATCAAGCCGGGCAAGTTCGTCGGCGTCTGGTGGAACATGATCAAGGGCGAATGGAGCTGGGCGCGCGGCCCCAAACATGGCGCCACCACCGCCAATGTCCGCCGCTATATCGATTTCGCCGCCGCCAGCGGCATCCCCGCCGTGCTAGTCGAGGGCTGGAATGTCGGCTGGGACGGCAACTGGTTCGGCAATGGCAATGAGATGAACTTCTCGCAGCCGACCGAGGATTTCGATGCCGATGGCCTTGCCGCCTATGCCAGGTCCAAGGGCGTCACCCTGATCGGCCATCATGAAACCGGCGGATCGGCCAGCCATTATGACGGCCAGCTCGACACCGCCTTCAAATGGGCGGCCGACCATGGCGAGCAGGTGGTGAAGACCGGCTATGTCACCGATGCTGGCCAGATCGAGCGGGTCGACGCCGATGGCGCAAAGCATCGCGAATGGCATGAAGGCCAGTGGATGGTGAACCATTATCTGCGCGTCGTGCAGACCGCCGCCAAATATCATGTCAGCATCGACAGCCATGAACCAGTCAAGGATACCGGCCTGCGCCGCACTTATCCGAATTGGGTCGCGCGCGAAGGCGGCCGGGGCATGGAATATAATGCCTGGGTCGGTGGCAAGAACCCGCCCGAGCATGAGGCGAACCTGGTCTTCACCCAGCTGCTGGGCGGTCCGATGGACTTCACGCCGGGCGTGCTCAGCCTGTCGGGTTCGGAAGGCAGCACCATCCACTCGACTATCGCCAAGCAGCTCGCCCTCTATGTCGTCCTCTATTCGCCGGTGGTGATGGCGGCCGACACGCCGGAAAATTACGCCAAATATCCCGGCCCATTCCAGTTCATCAAGGATGTGTCGACCGACTGGTCCGACACCCGCGCCCTGAATGGCGAGGTCGGCGACTATGTCACCATCGCGCGCAAGGCGAAGGGCAGCGACGACTGGTATCTGGGCGCGGTCGGCGATGAACAGGCGCGCTCCAGCAAGGTCACGCTCGACTTCCTCGATGCCGGCCGCAGCTACACCGCCGAAATCTACCGCGACGGCCCCGGCGCCGACTATCGCACCGAAGCACGCCACGCGATCGTGATCGAAAAGAAGCCGGTGAAGAAAGGCGATGTCCTCAGCCTCGACCTGGCCCCCGGCGGCGGCCAGGCGATCCGCTTCGTCGCCAGCGGCGGCAAGCGCAAGCGGTGACAGTCCAGTGAACCTCGTCATTGCGAGGGCCGCAGGCCCGCGGCAATCCAGTGGATTGCTTCACCCGGCTATCGCCGGGTTCGCAATGACGAGGCGGCTATGGCCTGTCCTACAGGAAGGCGCTCCTCTATGCTGCGGATTGCAAAGGCCCGGCACAAGGCAGACTTTCCGATAGGATCAGGCGCTCGCAACTTAATGTCAAAATGTGCGGGAAATGTGCGAAGTTAAGGCGAAGGATGGGGATGGCCGGAATGAATGAGATGGGGCTGGAAACGGGCGCGACGACGTCCGACGGTCGGCCGCGCCAGGGCTTCTGGGGGCTGTGGAATATCAGCTTCGGCTTCTTCGGCATCCAGATCGGCTTCGCGCTGCAAAACGCCAACATGTCGCGCATCTTCCAGTCGCTGGGGGAAAATCTCGACAATCTCGCCTTGCTGTGGATCGCCGCGCCGTTGACCGGCCTGCTGGTCCAGCCGGTGATCGGCCATTATAGCGATCGCACCTGGTGCCGCCTCGGCCGCCGCCGGCCCTATTTCTTCGCGGGTGCGCTGTTCGCGGCGCTCGCTTTGTTCGGCATGCCCAATGCGCCCGGCCTGATGGCCGCCGCGTTGATGCTCTGGATTCTCGACGCCTCGCTCAACGTCTCGATGGAGCCGTTCCGCGCCTTTGTCGGCGACATGCTGGCGAAGGAACAGCATATGGCCGGCTATGCGATCCAGACCGCCTTCATCGGCACCGGCGCGGTGATCGGCTCCTCCACCCCCTGGCTGCTCGACCAGATGGGCGTCTCCAACGTCGCACCCGCCGGCATGATCCCCGACACGGTGCGGGTCAGCTTCTATATCGGCGGCGCCGCGCTGTTCCTCGCCGTGCTCTGGACCGTGCTCACGACCCGCGAATATTCGCCCGAGCAGATGGTCCGCTTTGCCCAGGCCAGCGACGCGGCAAGGCAAGCGGAAGCGCCGCCGGTCCCCGCCGGTGGTCCGCTCTGGATCGTGGCTGGCCTCGCCATCATCGCCGCCGTCTGGGGCTGGGCGCTGGAAAAGGAACTCTATCTGCTGGGCGGGCTGCTCGCGGCCTATGGCATCGCCCGCATCGTTGCGCGGGGCCTTCATGCGCAGGGCCGGACCGATAATCTGCTCAGCCATGTGGTCGGCAATTTCGCGACCATGCCGGCGATGATGAAGAAGCTGGCGCTGGTCCAGTTCTTCACCTGGTCGGCGCTGTTCATCATGTGGATCTACACCACGCCGGTGGTCGCCCAATATGTCTTCGGATCGGCCGATCCGACCAGCGCCGCCTATAATGAAGGGGGCAATTGGGTCGGCATCCTGTTCGCCACCTATAATGGGGTGGCCGCCTTCGCCGCGCCCTTCCTGCTCCAGCCGCTCGCCCGCCGCATCGGCCAGGCCCAAACCCATGCGCTGGCGCTGACGCTCGGCGCGCTCGGCTTCCTGTCCTTCCTGGTCCTGCGCGATGCACAGGCGCTGCTATTGTCGGAAGTGGCGATCGGCGTCGCCTGGGCCTCGACCCTCGCCATGCCCTATGCGATGCTCGCCTCCAGCGTGCCGCAGACCAAGCTCGGCATCTATATGGGGCTGTTCAACGCCTTCGTCGTCATCCCGCAATTGCTGGTGGCGACGGTGATGGGCACGATCATGCGCCATTTCTTCCCGACCGAACCGATCTGGACCATGGCCTTTGCCGGCGCCGTCATGCTGCTGGCGGCGCTCGCGACCCTGCGCTGCCGGGACTGACCGACAGCGCAGAGGGGAGGGGGGGACTATCAGGGCGTGATGGGTTTTCCGCATCACGCCTTGATCAAGCCCGCGCGGCGTCTGAGCGTTTCAAGCCGCTGATGCGCAGCATCACTGCGGCTTGCGATTACGCCGCCTGGCGTTCGGCCTCGCCGATGATGGCCTCGGCCATTTCGTCGGCGACCAGCGCGGGGGAGCGCTCCTCGCGCTTGGCCTGGTCAAGTATCTGGGCGACCCGGCCGCCGATCTGGTCGACGCGGGCGGCGACGCTGGCGCGGTCTTCGCCCAGATATTCGGCCGATACGCTGATGATGCCGCCGGCATTGGCGACATAGTCGGGCACATAGACGATGCCGCGCGTCCGCAGCAGCTCCGCCACATCGGGCGTCGCCAGCTGGTTGTTGGCCGCGCCGCAGACCAGGCGCGCCTGCATCGCCGCCACGCTCTGCGGATCGAGCGCGCCGCCCAGGGCGCAGGGGGCAAAGATGTCCGCCTCGACCGCGGCGATGTCGGCCACGTCCACCACATTCGCGTTCAGTACGGCGGCCAGCGTGTTGCGGCGGCGCGGATCGATGTCGGCGATCACCAGTCGGGCGCCGGCATCGGCCAGGCGACGGCACAGCGCCGCGCCGACATTGCCGGTGCCCTGCACCGCGACCGTCAGGTCGGACAGTTCGGCGCCCAGCGACTGGCGGGCCGCTGCCTGCATCGCCTCGAACACGCCCAGCGCGGTCCAAGGCGACGGATCGCCGCCGGCCGCGCCCTCGGCTACGTCCAGCCCGGCAACATGGCGGGTCTGGCTGGCCACCGCCTGCATGTCGGCGACGCTGGTGCCGACATCCTCGGCCGTGACATAGGTGCCACCCAGCTCCTCGACCGCGCGGCCGAACGCCTGGAACAGCGCGACCCGGTCGAACTCGCCTTCGGGCCGGCGCAACACCGCCTTGGCGCCGCCGAAGGGCAGGCCGGCCATGGCATTCTTGTAGCTCATGCCCTCGGCCAGGCGGCAGGCATCGTCCAGCGCCGCGCCGATATCGGCATAATGCCAGAAGCGGCAGCCGCCGGCACCCGGCCCGATCGCGGTGCTGTGGATGGCAATCACGCCGTCCAGCCCGCTGGCGGGATCAAGCAGCCGCACCGACTGCATCGGCGGGTTCAGGCGGGCAGGGCGGGAAACCATATTCTTCTCCTCGGGATGATGCCGCCTTATCGCTGGTCGCCAGAGAAGAATCTTGCCTGATTTGAAGCCCGTTATCGCCAATATGAGGATGAATTATCCCTTCATCGGCGATATGTAGGAGAATATGATCGAACTCGACCATTTCGAGCGGAAGATTCTCCGCGAATTGCAGCGTGATGCCAGCCAGACCACGGCGGAGATCGCGGACAAGGTCGGGCTGACCCCGTCGCCCTGCTGGCGCCGCATCGACCGGCTGGAAAAGGAAGGGCTGATCCGCAAGCGGGTGGCCTTGCTCGACCGGCGCAAGGTCGGCCTCAATGCCCAGGTCTTCGCCCAGGTAAAGCTCAACGCCCATGGCCGCGCGAATCTGGACGAATTCAGCGCCGCGATCGGCGGCTTTCCCGAAGTGCTGGAGGCGTTCGTGCTGCTGGGCACGATGGATTTCATGCTGCGCATCGTGGCCAAGGATATCGAGGCCTATGAACGCTTCTTCTTCGAACGGCTGAGCAAGCTGCCCGGCGTCCAGGAAATCAACTCGACCGTCGCCCTGTCCGAAATCAAGTCGACCCACGAACTGCCGATATGACATGGCGGCCGGTAGGCACCGGCCGCCACGCCTCACATCTTACTTGCGCTGTGCCTGGCTGGCGTCGCGGGCCGCGCGGAATTCGCTGTCGCTCGACCAGTTGGGCCAGTCATGGCCGTCAGCGACGCGGCGACCGACATTGTAGAGCAGGGTCATGTCGCCCTCCCAGCTGCTGGTGTTCCAGCTGTCGTCATACTGGTCGGCCGGCTGGTGATAGCGATCGCGGGTATAGATATCGCCCAGTTCCTTGCCGCGCGCCGCGCCGCCATTCACCAGTTCGCGGCCCGGATTGAACGAGATGGCGGGCACGCCGCGCTTGGCCATCGGGAAATGGTCGGAGCGGTAGAAGCTGCCCGCTTCGGGGCGCGCATCCGGCGTATAATGGCGGCCCAGCTTCTCGCCTTCCTGCGTCAGCAGGGTCAAGAGGTCCAGTTTCGCCGCGCCGGAGATGGAGAAGTTCACGGTTTTCTCGGCGGCGAAGGGGCCGTCCATGTTGACGACGCCGGCCGTGGTCGCCAGCGGGCGCAGCGGATTGTCGGCATAATATTCCGACCCCAGCAGGCCCTTTTCCTCGGCCGTCACCGCCAGGAACAGCACGCTGCGCTCGGGCTTGGGCCCCTTGGCATAGGCGCGGGCCAGTTCCAGCAGGGCGGCGGTGCCCGACGCATTGTCGCGCGCGCCATTATAGATGGTGTCGCCCTTCGCGTCCGGCGCGCCGATGCCCAGATGATCCCAGTGCGCCGAATAGATGACGGTCTCGTCGGGATATTTGCTGCCCGGCAGGATGCCCGCGACATTGTGCGAGGTGATGATTTCAGACTTCACCGCATAGTCGGCGCTCATTGTCGCCTTGAGCGTTATGGGCTTGAAGTCCTTCTTGCGCGCAGCCGCCTTGGCCGCTTCGAAATCGACGCCCGATGCGGCCAGCAGCTTGGCGGCCAGATCCTTCTGGATCCAGCCCTCCATCTGGGTGTGCGCGCTCTTGGGATCGGCGCGGACGATGTCGAACATGGTGTTGGTGTTGCTGTTCTTGACCGTCGCCCAGCCATAGGAGGCCGGCTCGCTTTCATGCACCACCAGCACGCCGGCCGCGCCCTGGCGCGCGGCTTCTTCGTACTTGTAGGTCCAGCGGCCATAATAGGTCATCAGCTTGCCGCCGAAATCGCCTTCGCCGCCCTCGAAATCGGGGTCGTTGACCAGCACGACCATGATCTTGCCCTTGAGGTCCACGCCCTTGAAATCGTCCCAGCCGCGTTCCGGCGCCTTCACGCCATAGCCAACGAAGACCAGCGGCAGGTTCGCGAACTTGACCGCCGACTGGCCGGTCTCGGCCGCGCGCACGGCGATTTCCGTGCCCTGGGTCAGCGGCTGGGCCGCGCCGCCCACGGTCATCGACAGGCTGGGCGTGCCGGTGATGTTCGACATGCGCAGCGGCACGTCCTGGAACCAAGTGCCCTTGTCGCCGGCGGGCTTCAGTCCGGCCGCCGCCATCTGCTTGGCGATATAGTCGATCGTCTTGGTTTCGGCGCGGGTCGCCGGGCCACGGCCTTCAAACTCGTCGCTGGCCAGGATCTTGATGTCGTTGACGATGCGCGCGACGTCGAACTGCGGCGCGGTCGTGGCCGCCACGGCCAGGGCGGAAGCGGACAGCAGCCCGGCACAGGCCAGCGTCCGCCAGGCGGCGCGGTAGGCACGGGACAGCGGCGACATCGTCATGGGTAACTCCTTATCTCTCTTGGATATTGCGCGGCGCGAGTCAGCGGCCGGCAATGCGAAGGGATAATGCCCATGCGACGCCATATGTCGATATGGCGTGGAATTTTAGGGGCGATCGCCGCCGCCATCCGCAAGGGGACGGCGGCGGCGCTCGGGTCACACCAGCTTGTTGGTGCGCACCAGTTCGCGATACCAGTCTGCGCTCAGCTTGGGCGTGCGCTTCTGGGTCTTGAAGTCGACATGGTGGATGCCGAACAGCTTGGTATAGCCATCCTCCCACTCGAAATTGTCCATCAGGCTCCAGACGAAATAGCCCTTCACCGGAATGCCCTCGCGGGTCGCGCGCTGCAGGTGGGTCAGGTAATTGCGCAGATACATGACGCGGTCGGTGTCATAGACCTTGCCGTCTTCGGCCACCTTGTCGTCGGCCGAGCAGCCATTTTCGGAGATGTAGAGGCCCTTGGGCTTCCAGTTCTCGCTGATGGCGCGCATCCCCCAATAGATGACCTCCGGCGTGACATAGAGCCAGGGCGAGGGCATGCGCGGCGCCTGACCCGGATGGGGCAGGATCTTGTAGCCCGAGGGCGCGGTTTCGTCTGCGCGGACGGTGTTGCCGGTATAGACATTGACCGACAGGAAATCGAGCGGCGCGCCGATCAGCTTCATGTCGCCATCCTTGACCACCGGGGCGTCCTTGCCCTGCGCGGTCAGGTAGCTGTCGATGTAGCGGCCTTCCATGATCGCGGTCAGGAACATGGCGTTCTCCTCGCGCACGGCCTTCTTCACCGCCTCGATATGCTCGGGCGTCTCGATCGCGGGGACATAGATGTTGGGATTGTCGGCAATGCCGACCTGCGTGCCCGACTTGGTCGCGGCGCGGATCGCCTGTACGCCCAGGCCATGGGCCAGCACGCCATGGTGGCGCACCTGGTTCACCTCCTTCATCGGCAGCTTCAGGCCCGGCGCCTTGCCACCGGTCATGTAGCTGAGGTCGGTGAAGCAGCGCAGTTCGTTGACCGTCATGAAGTGATTGACGCGGTCGCCCAGCTTGCCGGCGGTATAGCCGGCATAATCGGCAAAGGCGTAGCTGGTGTCGCGATTCTGCCAGCCGCCCGGCAGGGCATGGGGCAGATCCCAGTGGAACATGGTGACATGCGGGGTGATGCCCGCCGCCAGCAGCCCGTCGACCAGACGGTTATAATAGTCCAGCCCCTTGGCATTGGGCTTGCCCCGGCCATTGGGGAAGATGCGCGACCAGGCGATCGAGAAGCGATAGGCCTTGACGCCCAGCGCCTTCAGCAGGTCGATATCGTCCTGATAGCGGTTATAGCTGTCGCAGGCGATGTCGCCGGTGTCGCCATTGGCGACCTTGCCCGGCGTGTGCGAAAACACGTCCCAGTTGGTCTGACCACGACCATCGGCGTTCACGGCGCCCTCGATCTGATAGGCGGCGGTGGCGCAGCCCCACAGGAAGTCGGAGGGGAAGGCGAGGCTGCCCTGCGGCGCGCCGGCGGCGGCTGCTGCGGCCTGCGCGTTCGCACTGCTGCTGCCGGCCAGGCCCGCGCCCAGCGCGGCGGCACCCAGGCCCAGGCCCAGTTCGCGGCGATTGATACCCGTCATCTTCTTTGTCTCCTTATTGACCGACGATCTGCACCAGGCCGCTGATGGCCTGGCCGGTGGGCAGCTTCGTCTTGCTCGTCAGCGTCTTTGCCTTGTCGTCCCAGACCAGTTCGGCCTTCATGCCGCCCTTGCGATAATCATTGGTCTTGCCGTCATCGTCATAAAGGGTGAAGCGCGCGTCGGCACCCGGATAAACCCGGATGCTTTCCAGGGCCTGCTTCTCGGCCGTGCTCTTCACCTGCACGCCCATCGGCACGATCGAACCGGCCTTCACGAACAGCGGCATGCGGTTGATCGGGGCATCCACCTCGATCGTCTGGCCGCCCTCATATTTCTGGTTGGTCCAATAATCATACCAGGCGGTGCCGGCGGGCAGATAGACCGACCGCGTGGTCTGGCCCTGCTTGGTCACCGGGGCGACCAGGAAGGCGGGGCCGAACATATATTGGTCGCCGATGTCCGACACCTTGGGATCGTTCGGGAAGTCCATGAACAGGCCGCGCATGAACGGCGCGCCGGTGTCATAGGTGTGGCGGCCCAGCGCATAGATATAGGGGATCAGCGTGTAGCGCAGGCGCAGCCAGTCGGCCAGGATCGGCTCGGCCGCCTTGCCATAGGTCCACAATTCCGTGTCCGGGCGCTGGCCATGGATGCGCAGCGTCGGCGTGAACACGCTATATTGGAACCAGCGCACGAACAGTTCGGGATAATCGGTATAATCCGCACCCGCCGCCGTCATGCCGGCCGGATCGAGCAGCACCGGATGCTGCGCCTTGGGGCCGCTCGGCCACTGCCAGCCGCCAATGTCGCTACCCCAATAAGCCAGGCCCGACGCGGTGAAGTTCAGGCCGGCGGGCACCTGCCGGTCGAGCGCTTCCCAGGTCGACTTGATGTCCGACGACCAGAACAGGCCGCCATTGCGCTGCGAGCCCAGATAGGCGGCGCGCGCCAGGATCATGTTGCGGAAATTGGGGCGGTCGCGCTCCGAGCCTTCGGCCACGCCCGACGTATGCACCAGCGGGAACAGGTTATGATAGCGGTCGCCCGAACCGATCGAGTAGAAATAGCCGTCCGGCACCAGATCGGGCTCGGTCTCGTCCAGCCAGAACCAGTCGAAGCCCTGGCTCGCGATATTGTCGCGCAGCTTGCCCCAGAACCATTCCCGCGCTTGCGGATTGGTGCTGTCGATCAGCGCGCCGGCCCGGTCGGACCGCATCGGCAGGCCGTCGACCGGATTGCCGTCCTTGTCCTTCAGGAACCAGCCCTTGGACTTGAGGAACTCGAAATAGCGGCCTTCGCGCTCGAACCGCGGCCACACGCTGATGATCGACCGCATGCCCATGGCGTTGAGCTGGTCATTCATCCCCTTGGGGTCGGGATAATAGGTGCGGTCGATGTCGAGCTGGCCCATGCGGGTCCAGTAGAACCAGTCGAGCACCATGATATCGAGCGGCAGATTGCGCTGGCGATAGCCATTGGCGACGTCGAGCAGTTCCTTCTGGCTCTCGTAGCGCGCCTTGCTCTGGATCAGGCCGAAACCGGCCTTGGGCGGCAGCGGCGTCGCGCCGGTCAGCTTGGCATAGCCGGCATAGAGGTCATCGGTGGTCTTGCCGGTGATGACGAAGAAGGACACGCGTTCGCCGACCTGGCTCTGGAAACGGGTCGAATTGTGCAGGCCCGGCCACACCAAAGTGCGCGCCGGATTGTCCCAGACGATGCCATAGCCCTTGTTGGTGACCAGGAAGGGGACGCAGACGGTCTCGCCGGCCGGCGCGTCATAGCTGTGCGAACAGTCGATCTGCTTGCCGCGCAGATCCATATAGCCTTCCTGGTTCTGGCCCAGGCCGTAATAATGCTCGTCCAGCGGCGCGTCGAAGCTGGCGCCGACCTTGAAGGTCTTCTCGCCATTGACGGTCACGGGCGCCATTTCCCAGCCGGTCATCTTGGTGAGGACGGTGCCGCTGGCATCCTTCACCGACAGGCTGACAGGCGGCAGGGCCGGGGCGAAATAGCGCTGCATCTGGGTCGGCGCGCCGGGCCAGGGCTGGGCATCGATGGTCAGCGAGATCGCCGAGGAGGTGAAGATGTCGCCGGTCGCGTCGCTGCTATGGGTCCAGCCGGTGGCATCGGCCTTGGCATTGGGGCCTTCGCCCGGTGCGGCCTGCGCCAGGTCGGGATCCATCGCGATGGTGACGCGCACGATATTGGGGGCATAGGGTTCGATCGCGACCCGGCTGCCATTGCGGTCCAGCAGCGCCATCGGTGCGGCCAGCGCCGGTGCGGCGATGGCGATGCAGGATGCACCCAATGCGATCCCCGCCAGTCTTGCCTTGAAGCCCTTTGCGATCATCCCAGTCATTCCCTGTACTTGCATTAAACCAGACCCCGGCCGTCGATGCGGACGGCGGGGACGAAATCGATGCCGTGCGGCATGGTGAAGTGGAGGCCCGCGCCATCCTGACGGAAGGCAAGCTGGCCGCCGCCGAGCAGCGTCACCCGCTCGATTGTGCCAGTCCCTTGGCCGCGCGCCAGTGAGCGGATGGTCGTAGATCCGGCGGGCTTGCCCAGGAACAGCGCATAGAGCGCGCCCTTGTTGGTGGTGAAGCGGATGTCCTGCGCGGTGAAGGGCTTGGCCTTCTCCTCATTCTGCATGCCCACGATCGCCTGGGTCGGCCCTTCGCCATAGCGCTTCCACGGCCGCGAACCGAAGATCGCCTCGCCGCCATGCACCATCCATCCGGCCATCGCGTCCAGTATCTTCTCGGCCTCGCTGTCGATGGAGCCGTCGCCGGGCTGCGGAATGGACAGCATCAGATTGCCGTTCTTCGACACGACATCGGCCAGCCGCTGGATCACCTGCTCGGCGCTCTTGTAGCTTTTGTCGGTCAGCCGGGCGATATTGTAGAACCAGTCGCCGATGCAGGTGTCGGTCTGCCACGGCTCGTCCCAGATATGGTCGGTATAGCCGCGCTCGACATCCTGGACGATGCCGAACCGGGCATAGGGCTTGAGCTGCTTGCCGGTCATGACCACGTCGATCTTGCCGTGCCATTCGATCGACCGGTTATAATAGTCCGCCGCCGCTTCCAGCCCTACGGGTCCGAAGGGCAGTTCATGATCGTCCATATAGACCATGTCGGGCTTGTATTTCGCGACCAGGTCGGTCTGGCGCAGCAGCCAGCGGGTGACATAGGCCGGATCATCCTTCGGCCCGGTCTCGATCCACTGGCCGTTATTCGCGTCGTGCCACTTGTCCATCGCCTCGATCGTGTCGATGCCGTCGGGCAGCACGGCATGGCCGCCGGTATAGAGTTCGCGGGGGTCGAGCCCGTCCCACCATTGGCCCTTGCCGTCTTCCTTGCGCAGCCGAAACGCGTCGTAGCGCACGCCCTTCTGCGGGCCGACCGGATCATAGCCATAGGCGGGCTGATACCAGTGCCAGGCATGGGCGGCATGGTTCGACACGCCGAATTTCAGGCCGGCCTTGCGCGCGGCCTTTTCCCAGATGCCGACGATGTCCTTCTTCGGCCCGACGCGCAGGCTGTTCCAGGCATGATAGCGGCTGTCATAGCAATCGAGATTGTCGTGATGGCAGGCCAGCGCCATGAAATATTTGGCGCCGGCCTTCTGATATTTGGCCATCAGCGCATCGGGATCCCACTTGTCGGCGGTCCAGAGATTCTGGATGTCTTTCATCCCCGCGACCGACGGATGGCCGTAGGTCTTGAGGTGATGTTCGTACATCGGGTGGCCCTGCATATACATGAAGCGGCCATACCAGTCGCCCTGCGCCGGCACCGATTGCGGACCCCAGTGCGACCACATGCCCAGCTTCGCGTCGCGGAACCAGTCGGGATAGCGGTAATTGTCGACCAGCGAGGGCCAGCTTGCCTGCACCGGGCCCTTGGCGGTGCCCATAGGGCTGGCCGCGCGGGCGGCATTGGCCAGGCCCAGCGCAGCCGCGCCCGCCAGGAAGGAACGGCGTCCGAAATCCTGCATCATTTCTCTCCGAGCGCTTTGGCGATCGCGGCCTCGGCCAGCGGACGCATGATGGCATAGCCTTCCCTGGTCGGATGGACGCCATCGCTCGACAGGCCCGGCTTCATCGCGCCATCGGGCTGCGCCATCGCCTTGTGATAATCGACGAAGGTGAAGCCATTGGCGCGGGCATAGTCGGCCAGCCACTTGTTGATCGCGGCGACCTGCGGTGCGGGCGTCATGCCGGGACTCCAGGGGAAGGCGGCGGCGGGCGGGACGGAGGCGATGATGACCTTGATGCCATGGGCACGGGCAAGGTCGGCCATGGTCTGGATATTGCCCAGCACCGTTTCCATCGTCGCCGCGCCGGTATTGCCGGCGATGTCGTTGGTCATCGCCATGATGTGGACCGCCTGCGGCTTCAGCGCGATCACGTCATTGCGGAAGTGCACCAGCATCTGCTGCGTCGTCTGGCCGCTGATGCCGCGATCGACCAGCCCGTTCTGGAACATGGTCGGGTCCAGGTTGATCCAGTTGTCGGTGATGGAATCGCCCATGAAGACGACCCGCACCTTCTGGCCTTCGACCGCCTTGTTGGCGGCGGCATAGCGACAGAGCTGCCCGAAATCGCGGGTCAGCATGTGCAGGTTCCACAGCTTCCAGCCGGCCTCATCGCTTGGCTTTTCATGGGTGGGGCAGGGATCGGCGACGATGCCGACCGGATCATCGGCATGCGGATCGCCCGGCACCTTGGTTTCGGCGAGGGCCGGCATGGCCAGCGCCATTGCGCAGGCAGCGGCGAGAAGGGGGGCGGTGAAACGCAGCATCGTCGTCCTCATTTCCTTGTTCCTAGCGCCTGCGCGATCGCCCTGGCGGCGATCGGCGCCATCACGGCATAGCCATTGTCCAGCGGATGCACGCCATCCTGGGTATAGGCGGCGGCCATCAGGCCATTCTGGTCGACCATCGCGGCATGATAATCGGCAAAGACATGGCCGTGCTGCGCGCAATAGACACGCAGCCACTGGTTGAGCGCGACCAGTTCGGCCGGCTTGCGCTCCGCCACGACATCCTTCGCCGCATCCGTGTAGTTGTTGACCGGCAGGATCGATCCGAACACGACCCTGATATGATGGGCGGTGGCGATGTCGGCCATTGCTTCCCAATTGGCCTCGATCTGTTCAGATGTTTCCTGCTGCAGGAAGCCCTGAACGTCATTGATGCCGGACAGGATCACCACCACCTTCGGCTTCAGCGCCACGACATCCTGATGGAAGCGCAGCAGCATCTGCGCCGTCACCTGGCTGCCGATGCCGCGATTGACATAGGGCTTGCCGGGGAAGCTGGCGGCCAGGTTCCAGCGATCGGTGATGGAATCGCCCAGGAACACGACGCGCTGCTCGCCCGCCTTCGGCGCGGGCAGGGCGGCATTGGCCGGGGCGTAAAGATAGCGTTCGCCAAAATCCTGCATCAGGCTGGGCACCAGCCTGGCGCGGAACGGGCCAAGCCATGGCCCCCAATCCTTTTCCGCGACGGTGCGGCGTTCGGGCGAACTTTGATAGGAGTCCGGTGCTGCGGACGCAGCGCTGGCGACAAGCGCGAGCAGGCCTATCGACAGCGCTGTCTTCATTGCGCCAGCAATCCCTGCTTGGCGGCGAATGTCATGAACAGGCCGGGCCAGGCTGACGCCTGCATCGTCCTGGGCAGGCGGGTGCCGAAACCATGGCCGCCATCCTCGAAGATATGGAGCGCGACCGGGCGCCTGGCGAGTTCCATCGCCTGGAACAGGGCGATGCTGTTGGTCGGCGGCACCAGTCCGTCGTCGCTGGCATGGACCAGGAAGATGGGTGACGTATCGGCGTCCACCCGCATCTCCACCGATCGCGCCCGGCGCATGTCGGCGCTGGCGCCTTCACCCAGCAGCATGTCGCGCGACCCGCCATGGGTGAAGGGCGCGTCGAGGCTGACCACCGGATAGATGAGGCCGGCGACATCGGGGCGCGCGCTTTCCCGATCGGCGGCATCGGCCGGGGCATAGACGCGCTCGCCATGGCGCGTCGCCAGCGATCCCGCCAGATGGCCGCCAGCCGAGAAGCCGAGCACGCCGACGCGGCCCTTGTCGACAGCGAAATTGACAGCCCGCGCGCGGATCAGCCGCATCGCGCGCTGGGCATCCTGCAACGGCACATCCTGCCGCTGCGCCCAGCCTTCGCCGGGCAGGCGATAGAGCAGGATGAAGGCGGTGATGCCCCGTTCGTTGAGCCAGGCGGCCTGGCTCGTGCCCTCATTGTCATAGGACAGGAAGCCATAGCCCCCGCCGGGCACCACCAGCATCGCCGCGCCATTGGGGCGGGCAGGGCGGCGCACCACCAGCACCGGGCGGGCGATCCCCGTCACCCAGCGATCGGGCTTGGCCGGGTCTTTCGACTGGTCGTCGATCTTGCGGACGATCCGCGCGCGCGTGTCGCCGGGCGGCGGTCCGGGCCACAGCTCGATCACCTCGTCGGCCGTCGTCGTCTGCGCGGCGGCAAGGCCGGGCAGGGCGGCAAGGCCAGCGGCGGCGATCAGCGCGCTTCGGCGATCCAGCAGGGTCATTGCTCTTCCTCCATGGCGGTGGCGCGGGACGGCGCATCCTTGATCGGCGACATGGCCGCGCCGATCGCCTGCGCGGCGGCGCGCACCAGGTCATTGCACTGCTCGATGCTCGCCCGGTTGGCGGCGCCGTCGACGAAGGGCATGGTCAGCGATGCACGGGCGATCCCGCCGACCAGGATCGGCGCCGACAGGTCGGTGATGCCGGTCAGCATCGGGCTGGGCGACACCGCGCCGCCCGCCGCGACGGCGGCGTCCAGCCGCGCGACCAGATCGCCTTCCTCAAACTGCGGATCACTCGCCCGGATGTCCTTCAGCATCGCCTCGCGATTTTCGGGCGACTGGAAGGCGAGCAGGATGCGGCCGGAATTGGAGCGGTGCAGCGGCCGGCGATAACCCACGCGCACGGCAAAGCCGGACAGGCCCGGCGCCTCGATCGCGATGATGACGACCATTTCCGCGCCCGACACCACCGCCATATGACAGCTTTGCCCGGCCTGGCGCGCCAGTTCCTGCATGACCGGCAGGGCGGTGGAGGCAAGGTCGCGAATCGGCGGCTGGCTCATGCCCAGGGTGAACAGCCGGTTGGTCAGGCGATAGCCATCCTCGGCGCGGGCGATATAGCCATGTTCCTCCAGTACCTGGAGCATGCGGAAAATCTCGCTGACCGACCGGCCAAGCGCGGCGGAGATGTCGGACATGATCAGCGGCTCGCTGGAACCGGCCAGAAGCTCCAGAATTTCCAGCCCTTTCTTCAGGGCCGGCGCTTGGTAGCGCGCCTTGCCTTCCATCCCGATCCCCTCACCAATCGGGCGCTATCTCGCCTTTGGTAGCGCCATCATCTGTTGGTCCTTCCCTACACACCATCTACAGGTGAAATCAATTTTTATATTTCACAAATTGGAAACGGAGAGTAATAGGACGCCGCGTTGGTATCGCTCCCAATAGGGAAATATCACGGCAGGGGAATATGTTTTTGCCGCGGCATCGCGGCGCCGAATCGATCAGTGCTCCGACCAGGGGCCAGGGGAGAGGAAGGGACCAAATGTTCAAGAATTTTAACGTGCCGTCGCGTGCGGAATTGCTCGCCGGTATCTCGCTCGCCAGCGTCATGCTGGGGTGCAGCGTGCAGGCGCACGCCCAGGATGTGGCTGCGGAACAGTCGAGCGATGCTCCTGCGTCCGAAGATGGCATCGTTGTCACCGGTGTCCGCGCCAGCCTTTCCAGCGCCCAGTCGATCAAGCGCAACAGCGATGTGATCGTTGACTCGATCGTCGCCGAAGACATTGGCAAGCTGCCCGATCGGAACGTCGCCGAAGCGCTGCAGCGCATCACCGGCATCCAGGTCCAGCGTCAATATGGCGAAGGCAGCTCGGTCGCGATCCGCGGCCTGACCCAGGTCCGCACCGAACTCAACGGCCGCGACATCTTCACTGCCTCGGGCGCCAACCAGCTGAACCTGGAAGACATCCCGTCCGAACTGCTGTCGGGCATCGACGTCTACAAGAATCCGTCGGCCGACCTGATCGAGGATCAGCTGTCGGGCACGATCAACTTCCGCACCCGCAAGCCGTTCGATTTCGATGGCCTGAAGGTCGCCGCCACCGCGACCCAGAGCTATTTCGATCTGACCGACAAGTTCAAGCCGTCGGCCTCGCTGATGGTCAGCGACCGCTGGGACACCGGCATCGGTGAAATCGGCATCCTCGCCAGCGTCTCCTTCCAGAAGACCGCCTTCCGTCAGGACACGATCTCGACCGAGCCCTTCTACACGCTCGATCCGACCAACGCGACCGACGCCGAAGTGCTGGCGAGCCTGGGCCGCACCGGCCAGACCACGACCCTGCCGCATGGTACCGGTATCGGCGAAGTCTATGGCGATCGCCGTCGCCTCGGCACCGATGTCGCGCTCCAGTGGCGCCCCAGCGACACGCTGGAACTGACCGCCGAAGTCTTCCGTTCGGACTACAAGTTCCGTTTCGACGACTATAGCTTCTTCGCCTACAGCTCGGGCAGCGCGATCATCCCGCAGCCGGGCGCTGCCTTCACCTATGCCGACAATGGCGATTTCGAGAGCGGCACCTTCATCGACGTGCCGGTCGGCAACAACACCAGCGCCCAGACCCGTCATTCGACCACGACGGACTATTCGCTGAACCTGAAGTGGAAGCCGGTCGACAATCTGACGATCACCGCCGACGGCCAGTATGTCGATGCCAAGACCAAGAATCTGCGCTCGATCTTCGGCCTGAACGGCGTTGCCGACACCCTCTATCAGGATATTTCCGGTTCGGTCCCGGTCGTGAACATCGGTTCGGAAACCGGCCTCACCAACCCGGCGACCTACACCAGCGCCTTCTATCTCGATAACCTCAATGAATCGAAGGCGTCGGACAAGACCGCGCGCCTCGACGCCGAATATCGCTTCGATGCCGGCATCCTGTCGTCGATCAAGGCCGGCTTCCGCTATGCCGACCGCAAGAACCGCACGATCGACACCGGCTATCGCTATACCGGCTTGTCGGGCATCCCCAGCGAACTGGAAACGGTTGACCTGGGCGACTTCTTCCGTGGCGACGCCGACCTGTTCGGCAACATCATCGCCTTCAACCGCGGCATCATCCGCAACTATCAGAACACGCTCGACACGCTGGGCATTGCCAGCGCGCCGGCCTATACCCAGAGCGGCACCAACCAGCAGCGGCAGAAGACCTTTACCGGCTATGCCACCGCCTTCTTCAAGGCCGATCCGATCGACGGCAATATCGGCGTCCGCGTGGTCCGCACCAATCTCGACGTGTCGGGCTATTATCAGCAGACCCCGATCGTGCTGGACGAAAATGGCAATGAAGTCAGCGGCCCGACCGTGTTCAACCCGATCGCCGTGTCGCAGGATTATACCTCGGTCCTGCCGAGCCTGAACCTGCGCGTCCACCTGACCGACAATCTGCAGCTGCGTTTCGCCGCCGCGAAGAACATCTCGCGTCCGACCTTCACGCAGCTCAACCCCAGCCTGACGATCAGCGAACCGGGCGCCGCGCAGCAGGATCAGATCCACACGGCCAGCGGCGGCAACCCGTATCTGAAGCCGATGAAGTCGGACAATCTGGATGCGACGGTGGAATGGTATTTCTCGCGGACCGGCTCGCTGACCGCAGCGGCCTTCTACAAGAATATCAAGAACTACATCCAGACCGCCGTGTCCTATCGCGACGTCACCTTCGACAATGGCAACAGCTATGAATATGAAGTGACGTCCTACAACAATGTCGCCAAGGGCAAGGTGAAGGGCTTCGAACTCGCCTATCAGCAGTTCTTCGACTTCCTGCCCGGTCCGTTCGACGGCCTCGGCATGCAGGCGAACTTCACCTATGTGGACTCGCAGGCACCGTCGCCCGCCACCAGCGGCCCGGTCACCAACGTTCCGCTCGAACTGCTGTCGAAGTATAACTACAACATCGTCGGCATCTACGAGAAGGGCGGCCTGTCGGCCCGCGTCGCCTATAACTGGCGCAGCAAATATGTCGTGACCACCGCGGGCAACGGCACCGGCAGCCTGCCGGTATTCAACAAGCCCTTCGGTCAGCTCGACGCGTCGATCAGCTATAATGTGACGCCGCAGTTCGCGCTGGCGCTGGACGGCACCAACCTGACCAACACCCGTCGTGCGACCTATTTCGGCATCGACAGCCGTCCGCGTGACGTGGTGGTCAATGACCGTCGCATCAGCCTGACGGCCCGGATCACCTACTGATCCGCATGGGAGGCGTATAACCTCCCCCGACTGCGCAGGCCCGATCCCAACAGGGACGGGCCTGCCATGTTCGCCAATAGAGAGGATGGGTGATGCAGGCAGATGCCAGGGTAGACAGACAGGAAGATAGCGGCGCCACAAGGATGGCGGTCATGCTGACGATCGGCCTCTTCTTCCTCTGGGGCCTTGCCAATAATCTCAACGACGTGCTGATCGCCCATTTCCGGCACGCCTTCGCCCTTTCGGACTTCGCCTCGGGCCTGGTCCAGTCGGCCTTTTATCTGGGCTATTTCTGCTTCGCCATTCCCGCCGCGCTGACGGCGCAGCGCTTCGGCTACAAGGCGACGGTGATCCTTGGGCTGTTGCTGTTCGCGCTCGGCGCCTTGCTGTTCCTGCCGGCCTCTGCCGCGGTCAGCTATCCCTTCTTCCTGTTCGCCCTGTTCGTGATCGCCAGTGGCCTGGCTTTCCTCGAAACCGCCGCCAATCCGATGGTCGCGGTGCTGGGCGATGCCGCCGGTGCCGCCCGCCGCCTCAATCTCGCCCAGGCGTTCAATCCGCTCGGCTCGATCACCGGCGTGGCGCTGGGTGCAACGCTGATCCTGTCCGATGCGCCGGCACAGGGCGCCACTGCTGCCGCGGCCGTGCGCCTGCCCTATCTGCTGATCGCGCTGGTCGTGCTGGCCTGGGCGGCTCTGCTCGCGCGCACCTCTTTCCCGAAGGCGGCGGTGGAGGGCCATGCCGGCGCCACCTCGCCGCTGGCCGGCTATCGCCAGTTGCTGCGTCGTCCGCGCTATCTGGCCGGGGTCGCTGCCCAATTCTTCTATGTCGGCGCGCAGGTCGGCATCTGGAGCTATCTCATCCGCTATGCCCAGGCCGCGCTGCCGGGCATCACCGCCCAGCATGCCGCCTGGCTGCTGACCCTGTCGCTCGGCCTGTTCATGGCCGGCCGCTTTGCCGGTGCGGCGCTGCTCTCCCGTTTCGATGGCGCGCGGCTGATGCGGCTGTTCGCGCTGGTCAATCTCGGCCTCGCACTGGTCGGCTGCGTCTGGCTCGGCCTGCCCGGCGTCGTCGCGCTGGTGGCCGCCAGCTTCTTCATGTCGATCATGTATCCGACCATCTTCGTCCTCTCGCTCGACGGCCTCGGCCCGCTGACCAAGCCGGGCGCGTCGATGATCGTCATGGCCATCATTGGCGGCGCGGTGCTGACCGCGCTCATGGGCCTGATTTCCGACATGGCCGGCACGATCAACGCGGCGATGGTGGTGCCCGCGCTCTGCTTCCTGGTGGTCGCGGCCTATGCCCATCGCATGCGCGGCAAGGGCGGGGTGGCATGATCGACGCCCATGTCCATCTCTGGCAGCTCGGCCGCAACGATTGCAGCTGGCCCGGCGAAGACCTGCCGGCGATCCATCGCGACTATGGGCTGGATGATCTGCTCGTGCAGCTCGATGCCAACAAGGTCGACGCCGCGATCCTAGTGCAGAGCCAGGAATCAGAGGTCGACACCCATTGGCTGCTGTCACTCGCCGCCGAAACCGATTGCATCGCCGGCG
Organism: Sphingobium sp. SG1; assembly: GCF_057063145.1. NCBI lineage: Bacteria > Pseudomonadati > Pseudomonadota > Alphaproteobacteria > Sphingomonadales > Sphingobiaceae > Sphingobium > Sphingobium sp. SG1. Next base: position 387,149 of record NZ_JBVVOJ010000004.1, read on the forward strand.
TCGTCGGCTGGGTCGATCTTACGGGAGACGTCGCCGCTCGCGTCGCCGCGATGCAGGTCGCCGGCCCACTGGTCGGCATCCGCCCGATGATGCAGGGCCGCGCGCCCGACTGTTTCGACGATCCGGCGCTGGCACCCGGCTTCGCGGCGCTCGCCCGCCATGGCCTGGTGCTCGACGCGCTGGTGCGGCCGCAGCATCTTGCCTCGCTCGCCCGGCTGGCCCGGCGCCAGCCCGACCTCAGCATCATCATCGACCATGCCGCCAAGCCGCTCGTCGGCGACACGATCCCGGCCGACTGGCGCGCCGCCATGGCCGATCTCGCCGCCTGCCCCAATGTCGCCTGCAAGCTGTCGGGCCTGCTGACAGAGCTGGCGCCGGGGGCAGGGGAGGGCGCCGCCGCTCCCTTCATCGCCGAACTGGTCGTCCTGTTCGGCCCGGACCGCCTGCTCTGGGGCAGCGACTGGCCGGTGCTGACCCTCGCGTCCGATTATGCCGCCTGGCTCGATCTCGCCCGCGCCTCGGTGCCGGTCGCGGCCCATCGCGCCATCTTCGCCGACAATGCGGCGCGCCTCTATCGCGTCACGCAGGGAGCTGCCGCATGATCGATTTCCCCAACCTGGGCATGGGCACCGCGCCCATCGGCAATCTCTATCGCGTCGTCAGCGATGCGGAGGCGCGCGCCACCCTCGACGCCGCCTTTGCCGCCGGCATCGCCTATTTCGACACCGCCCCCCATTATGGTTTTGGCCTTGCCGAACGGCGGCTGGGCGCGGCGCTTGCCGAGCATGACCCGCAGGGCAGGGCGCGCGTCTCGACCAAGGTCGGCCGCCTGCTGCGGCCCACCGATGCGCAGGGCGAACGCCATGGCTTCGTCGACGCCGACCCGTTCGAGCCGCATTTCGACTATGGCCATGACGCCGTGCTGCGGTCCTTCGAGAGCAGCCAGAAGCGCCTGCGTCGTGACCGCATCGACCTGCTGCTCGCCCATGATATCGGCCGCCTGACCCATGGCGACGCGCATGATGATCATCTCGCCGCCTTCCTCGACGGCGGCTATCGGGCGATGCGCGACCTGCGGGATGCCGGCGCGATCGGCGCGATCGGCATCGGCGTGAACGAGGTCGCGATCTGCCATGAACTGCTCGACCGGGTGGAGCTGGACGCGATCCTGATCGCCGGCCGCTACACGCTGCTCGATCGCGGCGCGGAGGAACTGCTCGACCGCTGCGCCAGCGCCGATGTGCGGGTCATCGTCGGCGGCCCCTATAATAGCGGCATCGTCGCCCGCGATCTCAGCGGCCCGCTCCATTTCGACTATGCCGCCCCGGACGCGGTGATCCTTGCCCGCGCCCATGCCATGGCGGCGCTCTGCCGCGATGCCGGCGTCGCGCTGCCCGCCGCTGCGCTGCAATTTCCGCTGCGCCACCCGCAGGTCATGGCCGTGATCCCCGGCCTGGTCGGCGCGGATCAGGTCCATGACACGATCGCCCGCCTGGGCGCCTCCATCCCCGACACGCTCTGGCCGGCGCTCGACGCCGCCGCCCGTGCCCATCCTCTTGCCAAGGCCCACAGCCATGCTTGAACATGACAGCCGCCTCATCCTGCTGCACCCTGACGACAATGTGCTGATCTGCGTCAGCGCGATCGAGGCGGGCGATATCCTGCCCGTCGCCGGCGGCACCATCCCCGCGCGCGAAGGCATCGCGATCGGCCACAAGATCGCCCGCATCGCACTCGCGCAGGGCGACAAGGTCATCAAATATGGCGCGCCGATCGGGTCGATGACCGCGCCGGTCGTGGCCGGCCAATGGGTCCATATGCACAATATGAAGAGCGATTATATCAGCAGCCACACCCGCACCGCGCTGGAGCAGGGCGCATGATCCAGGGCTGGCTTCGTTCCGACGGGCGCAAGGGCATCCGCAATGTCGTTGCCGTCGCCTATCTGGTCGAATGCGCGCACCATGTCGCGCGCCGCATCGTCGACAAGGCCGATGATCCCGATGTCCAGCTGATCGGCTTTCCCGGCTGCTATCCCAATGCCTATGCCGCCAAGGTGATGGAGGCGATCGCCACCCATCCCAATGTCGGCGGCCTCGTCATCGTCTCGCTCGGCTGCGAAAGCTTCAACCGGGAAAAATTGCGCGCCGTCGTGGAGGCGAGCGGCCGCCCGGCCGAATTGCTGGTGATCCAGGAAAAGGGCGGCACCGCCGCCACCATCGCCGCCGGTCTGGAAGCGGTCGATCGGGTGCGGGCGCAGATCGCATCGGTCGAGCGCGTGCCGATGGGCGTGGATGAACTGGTCGTCGCCACCATCTGCGGCGGGTCGGACGGCACCAGCGGCATCACTGCCAATCCGGCGGTCGGCCGCGCCTTCGACCGGCTGGTGGCGGAGGGGGCAGCCTGCATCTTCGAGGAGACCGGCGAACTGGTCGGCTGCGAGAAGATCATGGCCGACCGCGCCGCCACGCCCGAACTCGCCGCCGCGATCGAGGCCTGCGTGCAGAAGGCGGAGGCCTATTATACCGTCATGGGCTTTGGCAGCTTCGCGCCGGGCAATGCCGAAGGCGGCCTCACCACCCAGGAGGAAAAATCCATGGGCGCCTACAGCAAGTCGGGCAGCTCGCGGATCGACGGCATATTGAAGCCGGGCGATATTCCGCCGATGGGCGGCCTCTATCTGCTCGACGTCGTGCCCGATGGCGAGCCGCGCTTCGGCTTCCCCAACATCTCCGACAATGCCGAGATCGTGGAGCTGATCGCCTGTGGCGCGCATGTCACCCTGTTCACCACCGGGCGCGGATCGGTGGTCGGATCGGCGATCTCGCCGGTCATCAAGATCTGCGCCAATCCCGAAACCGGCCGCCGCCTGGCCGCCGACATGGACGTCAATGCCGGCCGCATCCTGGAGGGGGAAGCGACCCTGGATCAGGTCGGCCAGGAAATCTATGATGCCATCCTCGCCGTCGCGGCGGGCGAGCGCAGCCTTTCCGAACAACTGGGCCATCAGGAGTTTATTTTGACCTACAAGGCTTTCGATCCCATCGGTCCCGAATGTCTGCCGATGGTGGCGCGCGCATGAGCGCCCCGCAGAACGGCCGTCTCGCCGGCAAGACCGCGCTCATCACCGCCGCCGCCCGCGGCATCGGCCGGGCTTCGGTCGAGCGTTTCGTGGCGGAGGGCGCCCGCGTCTTCGCCACCGACCGCGATCTCGACGCGCTTGACGGGCTGGAGGGCTGCGAGCGGCTCGCCCTCGACGTCACTGACGGCGCCGCCGTGCGCGCCCTGGCGGCTGACATCGGCCCGATCGACATCCTCGCCAACATCGCCGGCGTCGTCCATGCCGGCCATATCCTGGAATGCAGCCAGTCCGACTGGGACTTTGCCGTCGCGCTCAACATGACCGCCCAATATCACACCATTTCGGCCTTCCTGCCGGGCATGGTGGAAAAGGGCGCGGGCGCGATCGTCAACATGTCCTCCATCGCCAGTTCGGTGAAGGGCATCCCCAACCGCTTCGCCTATGGCGCGACCAAGGCGGGCGTGATCGGCCTGACCAAGGCGGTTGCCGCCGATTTCGTCGGACAGGGCATTCGCTGTAACTGCATCTGCCCCGGCACCGTCGACACGCCTTCACTGCAACAACGTCTGCACGATACCGGCGATTATGAAGCCGCCCAGACCGCCTTCGTCGCGCGCCAGCCGATGGGACGCCTCGGCAAGGCGGAGGAGATTGCCGGTCTGGTCCTCTATCTCGCGAGCGACGACGCTGCCTTCACCACTGGCGCGGTCCATGTGATCGACGGCGGCTGGGTGATGTGATGCGTCATGTGTTGCTGATCGACCTCGCCGACGATGCAGCCGCCATCGCCCAATATGAGGCATGGCATGCGTCCGGCGCATTGCCGCCGGCCATCGGCACCAGCATCCGCGCCGCCGACGTCCGGGCGATGGATATCTATCGCAGCGGCAACCGGCTGGTCATGCTGATGGAGACCGGCCCGGATTTCGACCCGGCGGCCAAGGCGGCGGCCGACGCCGCCGATCCGGCGGTGCAGGCCTGGGAAGCGCAGATGGACGGCGTCCAGCGGCCGTTGCCCTGGTCCGTCCCCGGCGCCAAATGGACCGCCGCCACCCGCATATTTTCCCTAGACGAACAGCCCTGAGAGACCCGATCTGATGCGCAATCTTCTTCCCCTGCTCACGGGCGCCATGCTGCTCGCAACCCCCGCGCTCGCCCAGAATGGCGGACAAGTGCCGCATATCGAGAGCAAGAATGGCCGCCATGCCCTGATCGTCGACGGCGCGCCCTTCCTGATGCTGGGTGGCCAGGTCAATAACAGCAGCAATTATGCCGCGCCCCTGAAGCAGGTCTGGGACCGGCTCGACAGCATCCATGCCAATACGGTCGAAGTGCCGGTCGCCTGGGAGCAGCTTGAGCCCAAGGAAGGCCAGTTCGACTATAGCTTCGTCCAGACCCTGCTTAACGAGGCGCGCGCCCATGACAAGCGCATCGTCCTCCTCTGGTTCGGCGCCTGGAAGAATACCGGCCTTGCCTATACCCCCGACTGGGTGAAGCTCGACAATCGCCGCTTCCCGCGCATGAAGACCGCCGATGGCAAGGATCATGGCGTGCTTTCGCCCCATGGCGCGGCCACGCTGGCGGCGGACAAGCGCGCGTTCCTCAAGCTCATGACCTATGTGCGCGATCATGATGCGCAGAATACGGTCATCATGGTGCAGCCCGAAAATGAGGTCGGCAGCTACCAGAATCCCCGTGACTTCAGCGCCGCCGCGCAGAAACTGTTCGAAGGCCCGGTCCCGGCCGAACTGACCCGTGCCCTCAAGAAGCCGGCGGGCAACTGGAAGAGCGTGTTCGGCGACACCGCCGATCGCACTTTCAATACCTGGTACACCGCCCGCTATATCGAGGAACTGGCCAAGGCCGGCAAGGCGATCAAGCCGCTGCCCATGTATGTGAACGCCTCGCTGACCGATCCCTACAAGCCGGTCGACCCGATGAGCGTGTCGAGTGGCGGGCCGCAGGGCGACGTGATCGACATCTGGAAGGCGGCGGCACCCTCGCTCGATCTCGCCGCGCCCGACATTTATGACCGGGGCAGCCGCAACGTCTTCAAGCATCTCGATCTCTACACCCGTCCCGACAATGCGCTGATGGTGCCGGAGATCGGCAATGCCGCCGAATATGCCCGCTATTTCTGGTCGGCGCTGGGGCGCGGGGCGATCGGCTTCGCGCCCTTCGGCATGGATGATGCCGACTATTTCAACTATCCGCTCGGCGCCAAGAGCTTCGACGACGCGACCATCCACGCCTTCGCCTCGAAATTCGGTGTGCTCGGCGCGGCGATGCGTCCCTGGGCCAAGATCGCCTTCGCCCACCCGACCTGGGGCGCGGCACGGCCGGACGACGGCACGCCGCTCAGCACCACCATGGGCGACTGGACGGTGACGGCCAGCTTTGGCCAGTGGCAGTTCGGCCAGCGCGAATGGTTCCCCAATGCCGACACCCCGGCCTGGGACAAGGCGATGGTCGGCGGCATGGTCGTGGCGCAGCTTTCGGCCAACGAATTTCTCTTCACCGGTGACCATGTCCGCGTCCAGTTCGGCTCGCGCGAAGGCGCCCCGGCCAACGGCATGATCGTCAAGGTCGAGGAAGGCCATTTCGAAGGCGACAACTGGGTCTTCGATCGCATCTGGAATGGCGACCAGACCGATTATGGCCTCAACATCATCGACAAGCCGGTCTGGCTCAAGGTGACGATGGGCCGCTATCGCTAAGCAGCACGCGACCCAATTCCTCCCCAAGCTTGCTTGGGGAGGGAGACCGCCGCAGGCGGTGGAGGGGCACAGGCCCAATAGCGCAGCACTAAGAGGCACCTGCCCCTCCGTCAGCGCTTCGCGCTGCCACCTCCCCGTTCCGGGGAGGAATGTCCGACATTGATCGCCTGCGGTCGTCTGGCGGCGCTTTCCTATTCGGTCTTTCTCTGATCTATCCTGCCGGATGGAACAGACCCCTCTTCCGACATCACGCCTTTTGCCGGTTCGCTATTCGGCGTCGCGCGCGCCGCCCGGCGCCGGTCCGACTGTCGCCTTGCTGTCGCTTCACTGTCGCCTGACTGTCGCGTAAAAGGAGCGTCAGTGTAGCGCCACTGTCGCTTCGTCGGCGCGTAACAGGCGCATTGCGCCCATTTTCGGCCCGCCAGCGCTGGCTATCGACACCATGAACTTTCAACTGTCGCGTCGGTGTGACCCTATCCCAGCCAGGCCAGATCCCAGCCAGGTCAGGGCCCGGTCGCGCAGCTCGGTCGCCGGCACATTGGTGTTCAGGATCATCGCCCCTTCCTCGGGCAGCGGCGGCTCCAGCGTGGCAAGCTGGCTGTCGAGCAGGCTGGCGGGCATATAATGGCCCGGCCGGTTGCCCAGCCGCGCCAGCAGTTCGTCGCGGTCATTGTCGAGCAGGATGAAATGCACCGGCACGCCGATCGCCGCGCGCAGCCGGTCGCGATAGGTGCGCTTCAATGCCGAGCAGGCAGCCACCGCCACGCCCTGCGCCGCCACCGTGCCCGCGATTGCCGCGCCCAGCCGGTCGAGCCAGGGCCAGCGATCATCGTCGGTCAGCGCCTGCCCGCCGCGCATCTTTTCCACCGCCGCCGCCGAATGATAGCTGTCGCCCTCCAGGAACGGGCAGTCCAGCGCCTGCGCCAGCATCGCGCCCAGCGTCGACTTGCCGCAGCCGCTGACCCCCATGACGATGACGGCGCGTCCCACGGCTTTGGGCGAAACGAGGGCAGGGTCGGCGGAAATCGGCAAGCGGGCGTCCTTGGTCGCTGGGGTAGGGGGATGGGTTTTCCCGCTATAAGGCCGTGTCACCCCACAGGAAAACTACGACCTTTGTCGCAAGTGCCAAGCCGCGACCGCTCCCCTAGCCATGCACCATCTATAAAAATGAGGATGGGAGGCGGACATGATCGGACGCAGCATGATCGCGGCTTTGTTGGCGGCAACAACGCTTGGGGCACCGGCCTTCGCCGCGACGACCTCGGTCTTCCCGGTCGCGCCGGCCGAGCCCCATGCGGTGACGGTGAAGGCCGTCGGCGATGGCCGCGCCGACGACAGCGCCGCGATCCAGCAGGCGCTCGACCAGGCCCGCGATACGACCGGCCATGGCATCGTCTTCCTGCCGTCGGGCACCTATCGCATCACCCGCTCGCTGATCGTGCCGGCGGGCGTGCGCGTCTATGGCGTCGGCCCGACCCGCCCGGTGCTGCTGCTCGGCGCCAACACCCCCGGCTTCCAGCAGGGCGTGTCGACCATGGTGATCTTCGCGGGTGGCGATCAATATCAGGTCGGCAAGGTGCCGGTCCCGGTGCCGACCGTCGTGCCCCGCGACAAGATCGTTCGCGACGCCAATTCGGGCACCTTCTATTCGTCGATGAGCAATGTCGATATCGAGATCGGCGCGGGCAATCCGGCCGCGGCCGGCGTGCGTTTCCGCATGGCCCAGCATGCTTTCTTGAGCCATATGGAATTCCGTCTCGGCACCGCCTTTGCCGGCGTCTATCAGGCCGGGAACGTGATCGAGAATGTCCATTTCCAGGGCGGCCGATACGGCATCGTCACCGAAAAAACCTCGCCCGCCTGGCAGTTCACCCTGCTCGACTCCAGCTTCGACGGCCAGCGCGACGCGGCGATCCGCGAGCATGAGGTCGACCTTACCCTCGTCAACGTCGCGATCAGGAACACGCCGGTCGGGATCGAGATCGACCGTGGCTACAGCGACAGCCTCTGGGGCAAGGATGTCCGGTTCGAGAATGTGTCGAAGGCCGGGGTCGTCATCTCGAACGAGAAGAATGTCTTCACCCAGATCGGTTTCGACAATGCTCTGGCCGTCAACAGCCCGGTCTTCGCCCGCTTCCGCGACAGCGGCAGGACGGTCGACGGCAAGGGCAAGGCCTATAAGGTCGCCAATTTCTCCTATGGCCTTGCCGTCCCGGCACTCGGCCACACGGGCGAATACGCCACCACCGCGGACATCCAGCCGCTGTCCGCCATGCCCGCGCCGCGCGCGCCCGCGATCCGCGACCTGCCGCCGATGGACCAGTGGGTCAATGTCCGCACCCTGGGCGCGGTCGGCGACGGCAAGGCGGACGACACCGCCGCCCTGCAAAAGGCGATCGACGCCAGCCGCATCCTCTATTTCCCGACCGGCTTCTACAAGGTTACGGACAAGCTGACCCTGCGCCCGGACAGCATCCTCGTCGGCCTGCACCCGGCCATCACCCAGCTCTTCATCCCGGACAATAACCCCAAACATGCCGGTCTCGGTCCGGTCCTGCCGATCCTCGAAAGCCGCAAGGGCGGCGACAATATCCTCTCGGGCCTTGGCCTTTTCACCGGCCGGGTGAACCCGCGCGCCTCCGCCCTGCTATGGCGATCGGGCGAACAGAGCCTGGTCGAGGACGTCAAGATCATGGGCGGTGGCGGCACGCCCACCGCCGATGGCAAGATGCTCGGCACGCTGCGCGTCAACACCGGCGACCCGGTCACCGACAGCCGGCTCGACGCCCAATATCCCAGCATCTGGGTGACGGACGGGGGCGGCGGCACCTTCGCCGATGTCTGGAGCCCCAACAGCTTCGCGCAGGCGGGCTTCTACATCACCGACACCGACACGCCCGGCCATGTCTATGAAATGTCGGTCGAACATCATGCCCGCAACGAATTCGTGCTCGATAACGTCCATAATTGGGAGTTCCTGGCACCCCAGACCGAACAGGAAGTCGATGACGGCCCCGACGCCATCTCGCTCGACATTCGCAACTCCAGCAATCTGCTGTTCGCCAATTATCATGGCTATCGCGTCACCCGCACCTATGCGCCGGAAAAGAGCGCGGTGAAGATCACCAACTCCGGCAATATTCGCTTCCGCAACGTCCATGTGAATGGCGAAAGCGGCTATGCCACCTGCGACGATGAAGGTTGCGGCACCTTCCTGCGGGCCAGCAAATATCCGTTCGACAATGCGATCGAGGATGTCAGCCGCAAGCTGCTGGTGCGCGAACGCGAGTTCGCCGCGCTCGATATCGGCCCGGCCGGCAGCGCGGTCCCGGCGGTCGCGCCGTCCGGCACGAAGGTCGAGAAGCTGGAGGATGGCTTCTGGTCGATTTCCGGTGCGGCTGTCGATGCACAGGGGCAGCTCTATTTCATCGACCGCCGTTTCCAGCGCATCCACCGCTGGAGCGAGGCCAAGGGGCTGGAGATCGTCCGCGACCATGCGCTCGATCCGGTCAATCTCGCTATCGACGCTTCGGGCCATGTCATGGTCCTCTCCTCGCTCGGCGCGAAGGGCGGCGTCTATGCCTTCGACCCGGCCGGCTCCAAGGACGCGATGACGCTGATCCAGCCGACCCCGGTGCGCAGCGGAACGGCAAAGACGCTGCTGCCGGTCAACTGGTGGAATAATGGCGAGTTTCGCGACCAGCTCGACCCCAAGACCTACGAGTTCACCACCCTCGCCGAAATGTTCGCTCGCGATGTCGGCACGCCCAAGGCAAAGGAATATCTCTCCCCCGACGGTAGCCTGTCTTTGCCGGCCTTCCGCGTCTGGCAGCAGGGGCCGATCGATCATACCGGCTGGCGCTGGTCCGACGGCCTCAACGCCAATGGCTTCGTTTCCGGCAAGATCGGCGATCGCCTGTTCGTCACCAACGGGTCGGAGAATATCACCTATAGCGGCACGGTGGGGCCGGGCGGCACGCTGACGGCGCTGAAGCCCTTCGCCAATCGCGGTGGCGAGAGCGTCGCGGTGGACGGGCAGGGCCGGGTGTTCGTCGCCAATGGCCAGATCTTCGTCTATGGCGCGGACGGCAAGGAAACGGGCCGGATCGACGTGCCCGACCGGCCGCTCCAGATCCTGTTCGGCGGCCCCGACAAGCGCACGCTTTTCATCCTGACGCACCACGCGCTCTACGCCGCAAAGCCCTGAAAAAGCGACGGTTCGCCGCCGCCTACGACCTATGTCGTAAGTGCGGTGGCGACCGCTCGGGATTAATACTCACACAATAGCCCGCCATGGGCGCGCCGACGCCGGGAGGGCGCCTGGTGACAAGAGGGGAAGAGGAATGAACGTGCAGATCGCAATCCATCGGCATATGGCGGGCGTCAGCCTGGCTGCCGTCGCCATCATGGCGCTGGCCGGCACCGCCCAGGCGCAGACCGAACCGGCGGCCGAACCCGCGCCGCAGGCCCAGACGAGCGATGCGCCGGCCGCACAGAGCGCCGACATCATCGTCACCGGATCGCGCATCACCACCAGCGGCTTCAATGCGCCGACGCCCACCACCGTCATCGGTGAGGAGCAGATCGCCAACAATGCCCAGCCCAACATCTTCAACACCATTGCCCAATTGCCCTCGCTCCAGGGTTCGACCGGCGCCGCCACCGGCACCTTCTCCACCTCCAGCGGCCAGCAGGGCCTCAGTTCCTTTTCGCTGCGTGGCCTGGGCGCGATCCGCACCCTGACCCTGCTCGACGGCCAGCGCGTCGTCGGCGCCAACGTCACCGGCGTGCCCGACATCTCGATGTTCCCGCAGCTGCTGGTGAAGCGCGTCGACGTCGTCACCGGCGGCGCGTCGGCCTCCTACGGCTCGGACGCGGTCGGCGGCGTGGTCAACTTCATCACCGACACCCATTTTGAAGGGTTTAAGGGCAATATCCTGGGCAGCATCACCAAATATGGCGATGACGAGACCGCGCTGGTCCAGGCCGCCTATGGCAAATCCTTCATGGATGATCGCCTGCATGTCGTCGTCAGCGGCGAATATGACCATGAAGGCGGCGTGGGCGCCGGCGACTTCGGCACCGACCTGGCCGGCAGCCGCAACTGGTATCGCGCCACCACGCTGATGAACACCGGCCAGACCAACAATGGCCTGCCGCAATATAATTACCGCGATTACGCTCAGCCCTATCAATATGCCCGCTACGGCCTGATCAACAATGGCCCGCTGCAGGGCATCGCCTTCGACCAGAATGGCAATCCCTATCAGTTCAACTATGGCTCGAACGGCACGCCGACCGGGACCGGCGCGGTCACCAACTGCTATCGCGGCAACAGCTTCTGCGAGGGCGGCGATCTGTCGGGCGCGCCGGGTTCGGGCGCCTCGCTCAAATCCTCGCTGGAGCGCATCAACGGCTATGGCCGGATCGGCTATGATTTCGCTGACAACAACGAAGCTTATGTCACGGTCAATGTCGCGCAGGTGAAGACCAACAACCAGCCCAGCCCCGGCTATGGCCGCGCCAACCTGACCGTTCAATGCTCCAACCCCTATCTGCCGCAGCTGGTGCGTGATCGTTGCGCCACCGCCGGCATCACCTCCTTCGGCTTCGGGTCTTCCAACGCCGCCTTCCCCGATCCGCAGGTCTATACCGATCGCAAGCAATATCGCTTCGTCGCTGGCGCCAAGGGCAAGTTCGGCGCGGCCGGCACCGACTGGAATTATGACGCCTATTATGAGCATGGCATCACCATCTCGGACATCCGGGTGAAGGATATCGTGCTGCAGAACCGCTATGCCGCAGCGGCCAATGCGATCACCCTCAACGGCGCGATCGTCTGCGCCGATCCGGCCGCCCGCGCGCTCGGCTGCCAGCCGATCAACATCTTCGGTGGCTTCACCCCCTCGGCGGCCGCGCTCGCCTATGTCGCGCCGCATGACAATGGTCCGTTCCAGCACACCAAGCTGACCCAGGACGTCGCCAGCCTCAACTTCTCGGGCAATCCGGTGGAATTGTGGGCGGGACCGCTGTCGGTCGCCTTCGGTGCCGAATATCGCCGCGAATTCTATCGCGTGAACGCCGATCCCTATGGCGCGGGCGTGTCCGATCTCAGCCCGAACAGCGCCGATTATCCGGCCGACCCGCTGCTCAATGGCGCACAGGGCAGCAACTGGGCAGCCGGCAACTACAAGAACGGTCGCGGCAAATATGAAGTCTATGAAGGCTTCGTGGAAATCGACATGCCGCTGTTCGACAGCGAAGCGGTCGGCCGCGCCAACCTGAACGCCGCGGGCCGTGGCACCCATTACAGCACATCGGGCACGGTCTGGGCGTGGAAGGTCGGCGGCACCTGGGATACGCCGCTCGACGGCATCCGCCTGCGCGCCGTCACCTCGCGCGACGTCCGCGCGCCCAACCTGTCGGAACTGTTCGCCGCGCCGACCGTCACGACCCTGCCGAACTTCAGCGACCCCTTCCAGGGCGCAGCGGTCCAGGCGTTCCAGAACACCATCGGCAATCCGAACCTGAAGCCGGAAATCGCCCGCAACACCGAAATCGGCATCGTGCTGGCGCGTCCCTCCTGGCTGCCGGGCCTCAGCCTGTCGTTCGACTATTATGACATCAAGCTGAAGGGTGTCGTCTCCAGCCTGTCGGCGCAGCAGATCGTCCAGTTCTGCTATGACGGCAATCAGGCCTTCTGTGGCGGCTTCAGCCTCGACAACGCCAATCCCAGCCTCAACTATATCAATGTCCAGCCGTTCAACCTTGCCTCCTGGCGGACCAGCGGCTTCGATATCGAGGCGAGCTATCAGTGGCAGCAGCCCCTGGGCCTGCCAGGCAATTTCACCGTCCGCGCGCTGGGCACCCATATCCGCAAGTTCATCGTCAACGCCGGCATTGCCGGTGTCGATCCGGTCGATCAGGCCGGCGCCAACAATGGCAACACCCCCGACTGGAAATGGCTGGCGGTGCAGACCTATGACAGCGGCAAGTTCAGCCTGACGGTGCAGGAACGCTGGATCAGCGACGGCACCTTCGGCAATCAATATGTCGTCTGCCAGTCGTCCTGCCCGGCCTCGACCGCGAACCACCCGACCATCGATTACAACAAGATGAAGGGGGCCTTCTATGTCGACATCGGCGCCACCTTCAAGTTCAGCGACCGTGTGTCCCTCTATGGCAAGGTCGACAATCTGTTCGACAAGGATCCGGTCGCCTCGCCCCAGACCAACACCGGTCTCGATATCAACCCGGCGCTCTACGACACGCTGGGTCGCATCTACCGCGCCGGTGTCCGCTTCAATTTCTGATAAAACATAACATCTCTCCCCCCAAACTTGTCCCGGTCCTGCACGGCCGGGACATCTTCTTTTTACGGAGCCTGATAGATGTATCGTGGCCTGACCTATCGTGGATTGAGCGGAGCCTGCGCATCCGTCCTGCTGTGCCTGGCCGCAGCACAGCCCGCCGCCGCTTCCCCGTCCGTCTATACCGCCATGCCCGACGACGCGCGCGCCGTGACGGTGAAGGGCGTGGGCGATGGCCGCGCCGATGACAGCGCCGCGATCCAGCAGGCGCTCGACGCCGCCGCCGCGACGCCCGGCGGCGGCATCGTCTTCCTGCCCCAGGGCACCTACCGCATCAGCCGCACCCTGTTCCTGTGGCCGGGCGTGCGCATCTTCGGCATCGGCGCCCAGCGCCCGGTGATCCTGCTCGGCGCCAACACGCCCGGTTTCCAGCGCGGCGTCGCCCATATGCTGATCTTCACTGGCGGCAAGCGCCAGACCGACAAGGAAAGCTGGCCCGCCGCCTTCCCCCCGGCCGGCAGCGTGCCGTTCGACAAGAAGATTGCCGACGCCAATCCGGGCACCTTCTATTCTGCGCTCGGCAATATCGATTTCCGCATCATGGACGGCAATCCGGCGGCGAGCGCGATCCGCTTCCATTCCGCCCAGCACAGCTTCGTCAGCCATGTCGATTTCGACATCGGTTCGGGCCTCGCCGGCCTCTACCATGTCGCCAATGAGGCGGAGGATCTGCATTTCAAGGGCGGCCGCTATGGCATCCTCGCGGAAAAGACCTCGCCGGCCTGGCCCTTCGCCCTGGTCGATGCCACGTTCGAGGGACAGCGCGACGCCGCCATTCGCGAGCATGAGGCGGGCCTGACCCTGCTCAATGTCGCCTTCCGCAATGTGCCGGTCGGGATCGAGATCGACCGGGGCTATGGCGACTGGCTCTGGGGCCAGGATGTCCGCTTCGAAAATGTGTCGAAGGCCGGCGTCATCATCTCCAACGAGAAGAATGTCTATACCCAGATTGGCTTCCAGAATGTACTGGCCGCCAACATGCCCACCTTCGCCCGCTTTCGCGAAAGCGGCCGGACGGTGGTGGGGCAGGGGAAGGCTTACAAGGTCTCCTCCTTCACCCATGGCCTGACCCTGCCGGGGCTTGGCCGGATCGGCGACTACAAGACCGATATGCAGGCGCAGCCGATCGCCAGCCTGCCGGCGCCCGGCGCGCCCGCCATTCGCCCGTTGCCGCCCGTCTCCGAATGGGTGAATGTCCGCACATTGGGGGCGAAGGGCGACAATAGCACGGACGACACCGCCGTGCTGCAGAAGGCGATCGACAGCCATCGTGTCGTCTACCTCCCCGCCGGCTTCTACAAGGTCAGCGACACGCTGCGGCTGCGCGCCGACACGGTGCTGCTCGGCCTCCACCCCAGCCTGACCCAGATCGTCCTGCCCGACGGCACGCCTGCCTTCCAGGGGGTCGGTGCGCCCAAGGCGCTCATTGAAAGCGCGCAGGGCGGCGATGCGATCGTCGCCGGCCTGGCACTCGACACCAATGGTGCCAATCCGCGCGCGACCGGCCTGTTGTGGAAGGCCGGCGCCAACTCGATGGTCAACGACGTCAAGTTCCAGGGCGGCCATGGCACCGATGCCTTCGATGGCAGCCGGCGCAGCCCCTATAACAACAACGCCACCGCCGATCCCGACGCATCGCGCCGCTGGGGCGGCCAATATGCCAGCCTCTGGGTGACGCAGGGGGGCGGGGGCACCTTCGCCAATATCTGGAGCCCCAGCACCTTTGGTCATCCGGGCATATTGATCTCCGATACGGAAACGCCGGGCCGGTTGATCCAGGCCTCGGTCGAACATCATGTCCGCACCGAAATCGGCCTCAACCGCGTCGCCAACTGGGAATTGCTGGCGCCCCAGACCGAGGGGGAGGCAGGCGAGAGCGGCGATGCCGTCGCGCTCGAAATCCGGGATTCCCACAATATCCTGGTCGCCAATTTCCACGGTTATCGCGTCACCCGCACACGTAAGCCCGCGCCGACCGCCGTGTCGCTCTACAATTCCCACGACATCCGCTTCCGCAACGTCCATGTGAACGCCGAAAGCGGGGTCGGCACCTGCGATGAAAATGGCTGCGGCACCTTCCTGCGCCTCACCAAATATCCGTTCGAAAACGCGATTCAGGACATCACCCATGGCCTGGAAGTGCGTGAACGCGAATTCGCCGTGCTGGACGTGCCGGCGAAGCCCGATCCGGTCGCCCCCTCGACCTTCGGCGGAGCCAGCGTTCGGAAGCTCGCTGACGGCTTCTATGGCTTGGGCGGCGGCGCGGTGGACGCACAGGGGCGGCTCTATTTCATCGACCGTTTCTTCCAGCGCATCTGGCGCTGGTCCGACGCGGGCCGGCTGGAGATGATCCGCGACGCCGCGCTCGATCCGGTGAACCTGACCATCGACAAGGCAGGCAACCTGCTCGTTCTCTCTTCCTATGGCCGCAACGGCACCGTCTACAGCGTCACCCCCGGCGCGCCCGACACGCAGGTCAGCGTCATCCCGGCGACGCCCGCGGGGCAGGGCAGCGCGGCCACCATCTTCCCGGTCAACTGGTGGGTGAATGGCGAGTTCAGGGACCAGATCGATCCCAAGACCTATCAATTCACCACGCTTGCCGACATGTTCGCCCGCGATACCGCCCAGTCCAATGCGCAGGCCTATGTCTCGCCCGACGGCAGCATTTCCCTGCCGGCCTGGCGCGTCTTCGCCCAGGGGCCGGTCGACCATCGCGGCCTGCGCTTCTCCCACACGCTCGACAGCTATGGCTTTGTCCAGGGCAAGCCGGGCCAGCGCATCTATGTCACCAACGGGTCGGAAAACCGCACCTACAGCGCGCTGGTCGCCGGCAACGGCACGCTGACCGACCTCAAGCCCTTCGCCGATCGTGGCGGGGAGGGCGTGGTGAGCGACGCGCAGGGCCGGGTCTATGTCGCCAATGGCCAGGTCTTCGTCTACGCGCCCGACGGCAAGCCGATCGGTCGGATCGACGTGCCCGAACGGCCGCTACAACTGCTGTTCGGCGGCCCGGACGGCAAGACCCTGTTCATGCTGTCGCATCACGGCCTCTACGCGGCGCGGGTCGAGTAGGGGATCAGACGATCAGTCCGGGGATGATCTTGTTCGTCTCCAGGCTGCCCGTGCCCCAACGGTCGACCGGCACGCCCATCGCCTGTTGCAGGGTCAGGCCGACCCGGCTGACCGGCGATCCGTCGCCGGTGATATATTGGCCGGTATGGATGCGTCCGCCGGCCGACCCCGCCGTCATCATCGGGATATTGTCGATGGTGTGGAATTTGGCGAACTCGGTCTCGCTATGGGCAAAGACCAGGCTGTTATCCAGCAGGGTGCGGTCGCCTTCCTTCACTGCGTCCATCGCCTTGATGAAATAGGTCCAGGCCTCCATGCACTTGTCGACATAGAAGGTGACTTCGGGCTGATAGCCCAACCGGTTGTCCAGCACCTCCTCATGGGTCAGCTGATGATGGGTGATGGTGCTGCCCACCCGCGTCAGCGACGACGCGCCATTGTTGAAGTTCATGTTGAACAGCCGGACATTGTCGCACGCCATCGCCATCACCAGCAGGTCGGTCATGATCTCGTGATTGCGCATGACATTCTCGATCTCGGCATTGACCGGCAGGTCGGGCACCTTGGGCGGGACGACACAGGCCTGCATCGGCGCCGGCTTGGTCAGTTGCACGTCGAGCTGGTTTTCAAGCTGCCGCAGCGAGGTGAAATATTGGTCGAGCCGCTGCCTATCGGCCGCGCCCAGCCGCGCCTCCAGCGCCTGGCGCTGGTCGGATACACCGGACAGGACACTGCGCCGCGCCATGACAGCCGGATCGGGGGTGAAGGTCGCGCTGTTGGGGTCATGGAATCCAGCACCGAACAGCCTTGTATAAAGGGCGGCGGGCGAAACTTCAGCCGGGTTGAGATTGCCATTGCCGCGCCCGGACAGCGAATTGCGCGGATCGCCGGTCGCCGACAGCTCGATCGAGCGGAAGCGGGTGCGGGTGCCGATCACATCGCCGATCGACACGTCGAAGGACGGCCCCGGTAGGCCCCGGTCGGAATCGATCGCCATGCCGGTGCGGATGCCGATGCCGCCGCTGATGTGCGGCAGGTTGGGCTTGCCGTCGAGCGGCAGGGTGAAATCGCCCAGGATATTGACCTTGTGCTTGAGCGCCTCGATCGAGGCCAGCTCGACCTTCAGCTCATAATCCTTGCCGGCGGCGCCGGGGAACCAGCGCGGCGGATTGACGCCCAGCCCCCAGAACCAGGTGCCGAAGCGGATCGGCATCGGCGCGCCGGTCGCCGCCATGGCGGTGCCGTTGCCGTCGAGGAAGATGTCGAGCAGCGGCAGGCCGACGGCCACGGCCATGCCGTTGACCATGCCGCGCAGGGCGGTGCGGCGATCGAGGGTGAAGCTCATGGGCGGTCTCCTTCTCGGATATGCGGGCTGGTCATCATCGCGACCTGCGGCTTGGCCAGCGGCGGGGTGCTGACGCGATAGGCATCGGCCATGGTCGCGACCCGCAGGAACAGCGCCTGGATGCGATAGCCATCGGCGGCGAAGCCCTGTTCCAGCGCCATCGCGGTTGCCTCCTCATCCTCCGGCATGCGCCCGGTCGCATATTGGAAGGCGCGGCCGGCGACGCATTCGGTGGTCGACTTGCTCGCCGCCAGCGCCTGGCCCAGGCCGACATTGCCCTGGAAGGCCGTCCCCTCGAACACGCCGGCGGTATCGATCGGCGCGTCATTCTCGGTCCGGCGGAAGGCGCCGATGCCGTCGAACCGCTCCAGCGGCAGGCCCAGCGGGTCGGTGATCTTGTGACAGGCGGCACAGACCGGATCGCTGTTATGGGCGTTCAGGCGAATGCGCGCGGTCGGCATCGCCTTGTTGCCGACATCCTGCACGGCGGTGAAATTGACGTTGCCCGGCGGATTGGGCACCGGCTGGCACAGCAGCAGTTCGCGGATCGCCCGGCCGCGCAGGGTCGGCGAACTGCGGCCCGAATGGGAATAGAGCGCCAGGAAACCGGCCTGGCCCAGCAGCCCGGCGCGATCGTCGCCATCGGCAAATTCATAGGGCACCCAGCCCTGCATGCTGGACACCTTGGCCTGATAGAGCGGCCCCAGCGCCCGGTTGATGAAGGTCCGCCGGGTGGTGAACAGGTCGCGATAGTCGCCCTGCCGCGTCACCAGCTGGTCAACGATCATGCGCAGCATCTGTTCGGACAGGGCCGACGCCACATCGGGGTTGAAGCGGGGATAGACGATCTGGTCCTTGGCCATTTCGTCGAACTTCTCGAACAACAGCATGTCGGCGAAGAAGGCGCGCACGCCATCCTCCAGCCGGGGCGATCGCACCATCTTCTGCGCGATTGCCGCGAACTGCGCGGAATCGGTGAGCTTGCCCTCATCAGCCGCGCGCAGCAGCGCCTCATTGGGCGTCGTGTTCCACAGCAGATAGCTCAGCCGCGCGGCGCGGGCATGGTTGTCGAGCCGCAGGCTGCCAGGCGCTCCCGGATCAGGCTCCGCGCTCTCGATGATGTAGAGGAACTGCGGCGACACCAGCATCGCCGCCAGCGCCAGTTGCATGCCGTCATAGAAGCCCTGGCCATCGCCGGCGCCCTTGCCGGCCATCATGACAAAGGCGCCGATCTCCTCCTGCGTCATCGGCCGGCGGAACAGGTAGCGACCGATCGGCATCAGCGTCCGCGCGGCGCAATCGGCATCGGGCGCGGCCGCGTCGCGCGGCGTGCAGGGCATGAACTGGGCGCGGCGATCCGGCGCGAAGACCTGTGCGGCGATATTGCGCGCCATCGCGTCGAACTGCTCCAGTCCGGCGGGTGAGATGGTCGATGCGCTGGCGCCGGTCGCGATCAGCTCATGCACCGGCCGCACGATCGGCTCGAACCGGCCGGCGACCTTGATGTCGGGGCCGAAGATATCGGCGATGCTGTTGCGATATTGCGCTTCGGTCAGGCGGCGCATCCCCGCCACCTGGCCCAGCGGCGTCTTCAAGGGCGCGAAGCTGGCCTCGGGCGTGGCGGCGGTCTGCGGCGCCTTCTCGACCGTGCAGGCGCTCAGCAGCAATCCGGCGAGAAGCGCCCAGCGCGCCCTCTGGCGAAACGGCCCGCTCATCGCTGCGCCACCTTGGGCTGGGGCAGGCGGTCGGTGACAAAGGCGGGCACGGCCCAGGCCTCCATGCCGCTGGAAATGCGGCGGCATTGGCCGGTCGCCGGATCGCGATCGCCATCGGCCATCGCCTTCAACGCCGCATACATGGCGGCGCAGTCATAGCCGGCCGTGGTCGCCGCGCCCTCGCCACCGACCGAGGCGCTGGCCATCACGTTCCAGATCGGCTGATAGCCGCCGACAATGCCCTTGATCGATCCGTCCGGCTGGAAGGTGAAGCGCAGCCGCGCCTTGGTGAAATCATATTCGTTGCGCCGGCCGCGAATGTCCCGCTCCGATCCCTGGCCCCAATTCTGCTTCAGGCGGATATGGGCCGGCTCGGTGGTCAGCACGCCATTGACGATCCGCCCTTTCAGCACATTGCGATGGGCGGCATTGGCGGTGACGCTGTAGCTGGCGCCGGGGATGAAATTCTGGCGCGAATCCACCACCGCCCGATCCTCGGTATTGGCGTAGATCACCGTCACCTCGGGATCATTTTCCAGACTGTCGACGCCGGTCAGCAAGAGCACCTGGCTATGTTCGCCGCTCACCAGAAACTGGGTCAGGCCCTTGACGATATCGCCGCCCGTGCCGTCGACCCCGCGCCAGGTCCGCACGCAGCCCATTGCCCGCCACATCTGGTTGTCGACGCCCGGTTCGCCCGCAGGCCCGGTAAAATTGGCATGGCCGCAGCTGTCGCCCGCCGCTGCGCCATCCGCATCATCGTCCAGGTTCAGCCCCTGCGCGACCTTGCCCTGCACCATGCGCTGGGGCGGCCGGTCGAACTTGTCGGGATGGGTGCAGATGTTGAGATTGTCGGGACCGAAGGCATAGCCGGTCCAGCGCGCGGTCAGATCCTTCTCGTTCGCCTTTTCCAGCAGCCGCGTGCGTTCCCCCACCGGCTGGGTCTGGAGATAATTTTCGCGCAGGGTCGCCGCGAGGCCCTGCGGGCAATCCTCCTTGCCCTGATAGATGGCGGGCGCGAAATGGCTGAGGACGAAACCCATCTCGCCATTGGCCGGCGGCGCGGGCAGTGCTGCGGGTTTGGCGGGGGCATCACCCCGCGCCGAAACCGACGCCGCGAGTGGCAGCGCGCCCAGCAGCAGGATCAGTTTGCGATGATACTGCACGATCATCCTCTCCTTGCGAAATGTCATGGGATCAGCGGTTCGGCCTCGGCGGGAATATCCGCCGGGTCGTCGCCCGCGATGGTGAAGACCGGCCGGTCGCGATAGGCCCATTGGGCGCGGTCGCCATCGGGCCGCACGGTCCAGGCGCCCATGCCCCGTCGCGCCATGCCCGCCGGGAAGACGCGCCAGTCGGCGCAGGTGGAGCCACAAGCCTTGCCCTTATGCGTCACCAGCAAATTGCCCTGGCCATCGACCAGCAGATAGCGCCCGTCCACCAGCCGCGCCGTCACATCGGCCGGCGCGTCGATCTTGGGCGCGGCCGGCACATATTTCAGGCTGTTCCAGACCAGCCCGTCCTCGCCCTCATGGGCGATCGTGCCAGGCCGCTCGCCGGCATGGGTGAAGACCAGATTGACCCGCTTATAGACCCATTGCGGCCCGCTCGGTCCCTGCATCACGATCCAGTCGGGGCCGTCCTGCTTCAGTCGGGGCGCCTTGCGATCGCCGCCGAACTCGGGCGGTGCAGGCACGATCTCCGCCTTGGCGGGCGCGGCGAGCGGCGTCCATTGGGTCAGGCAATCGCCCGAACACCAGAGCGGTTGATGCCCGGTCCGCCCGGTCACGGCGCGCATGTCCATGCCATAGAGGGTGCGGCCATGGGCATCGACATAGACGTTCTGCGCGCCGACCTTGCGGACGCTGACCCCCGCCGGCAGCGGCTCGCCGCTCGCCGCCTCGGGCGGCAGGTCGGCGGCCTGCGCCCAGAGCGCGGCCGGCTGTGCCAGCCACAGGATCGCGGCCGCCCGGCGCCACATCAGCGCTTCTCCTCGACGCGGAAGCTGCGGTGGCAGGTGCCACAGCTTTGCCCCAGCGTCTTGGCCGCCGCCCGCATCTTCGCCACGTCGCCGCTCGCCGCGACGGTGGCGAAGCTGTTGGCCTGCGTGGTGAAGCCGTCCTGCGCCGCCTTGAATGCGGCCGGCTGGCTCCAGATTTCGGGCTTGGCCGCCGTCTTGACGCCGGGTTTCGGGCCGCTGCCGGCCGGGAACCAGCCCTGCTGCTGGCGCGCATAATCGCGGATCTGCCGCGCCGAAATCTGGATCACATAGGTTTGCGGCGTGGCCGATTTTAGCTCGTCATTGATATTCTTGAACGCCGCGCCGACCTCGCGGAAACCCGCGATCCGGGTAGCGACGACATCGCCGGGTGCCGCCGCCAGCGGAGCGGCGCAGAGCAGTGCCAGCATAGCGGCCGGTCGCTTCATCCGCGCTGTATCGTGCATCCTCATCCTCGTCCCTTTCATGGCTGTCACAGCATCGGATCGGCAAAGACCCACCAGGCGAGGGTGCCCGCCAGCAGGATCGCGACAGCGAAGGCGACAGGCGACGCGCGCCGCACCGCCACCGGCTCGCCGGTCACTTTCGCCCGGCCGCTGACCATCGGCCCGATCAGGTTGCGCCGCCGCACCAGCAGGTAGAACAGCACCGCCAGGATATGCAGGCCGATCAGCACCTGTAGGATGGTGAAGCTGACGCCGTGCATGTCGGAGGCGAGCCGCCCCTGATCGAAATCGACCAGATGCGACAGCGGCCCGGATTCGATGCCGTCGATATCAACCGCGAACAGGCCGGTGCCGACCTGGACCGACAGCGCCAGCAGCATCGCTACCACGCTCCAGCCGCCGAGCGGATTATGGCCTGGCGTCGCAGGCGCGCGGCCGGTCAGATAGGCGAGGATTGCCCGCGGCCCGCGCAGGAACTGGGCAAAGCGCGCTGGCCCCGACCCGATCAGGCCCCAGATCAGGCGAAAGGCGATCAGGAACAGCACGGCCTGGCCCGACAGGCGATGCCAGTCCATGTGATAGGTTTCCGCGCTCCACCAGGAAAAGCCGATCAGGCCGACCAGCGCCCAGTGAAACAGGCGGATGGGCAAATCCCAGACATATTGGCGCGCGGGGTTCGCCATCAGCTCTTCTTCGCCCAGCTGTCGCACACGCCCTCGGCCGGCACGATGCCGCCGCTCAGCAGCGCGCATTTGCCGCAACCCGGCTGGGCGGCGGTGAAGAAGGCGCACAGGCCGCAGCGTTTGGTCGCATCGTTCGACGTGCGAAAGCCCAGCGACTTGCGCATGCTCTTCTGCGCGGCCGAAAGGCTGGCCGGATCGACGCACTCGGCGGCATTGGCCATGCTCGCAATCCCCAGCGGCACGCAGGCGATCAGGCCCAGCGCCGATCGGCGGCTCCAGTGACGGACATGATGATGGCTTGCCGCCATGCGGCCCACTCCTCTTCCCTGCCGGCCCGGTTGCTCCGGTCCTCTTGTGCGATCCTTCTAGCAGGGGGGCGGCGGATTAATTTGTCAGCGCCGACAAAATCGGCGCAGAATGCAGGCGCTTATTCCGCCCTTTGTGTCGGGCCTGACAAAATCCGGCGCGGGCCGGCGGCTAGAAGAAGCGGAATGGGAAGAGGAGGGATGAGGGTGACAGCGAAGCTGACAGGCGACAGCGCGCCGGGCGACACGCATATCCTGATCGTCGATGACGATCCGTCGCTGCGCGCGCTGGTCCGCGCTTTCCTGATGCAGGAAGGCTATGTCGTCAGCGAAGCCGCCGATGGCCCGGCGATGCGCGCCATCCTCGCCCATCAGCCGGTCGACATCATCGTCCTCGACGTCATGATGCCGGGCGAGGACGGGCTGTCGATCGCCCGCTCGCTCGCGGGACAGCAGGATGCCGGCATCATCATGGTGTCGGCGCTGGGGACGGAGGGCGATCGGATCACCGGCCTGGAAATGGGCGCCGACGATTATCTGCCAAAGCCGCTGTCGCCGCGCGAACTGCTCGCCCGCATCCGTGCGCTGCAGCGCCGCCGTCGTCCGGTCGCCGACACCCGCCAGCCGGTGCTGGCCCATTATCATTTCGAAGGGTGGCAGCTTGATCCGGTGCGCCGGGTGCTGCGCGATCCGGCCGGCATCATCATCAGCCTGTCGGAGGGGGAGTTCGCCCTGCTGCTCGCCTTCATCGAGCATCCCCAACAGATATTGAACCGGGACGCGCTGGTCGAACTGGCGCGGGGCGAGGATGCCGATGTGTTCGACCGGGCGATCGACACCCAGGTCAGCCGCTTGCGCCGCAAGCTTGGCACCCGCGCACGCGGCGAACTGATCCACACCGTCCGGTCCGAAGGCTATATCTTCCAGGCGCCGGTGCAGCGCGGATGAAGGCGGGCTTCCTGCGCTGGGCCAATTCGATCCACGCCCATCTGCTGGCGCTGGCCCTAGTCGTGATCCTGACGCTGACCGCTTTCAGCCTCACTTTGCTGCTCTATTTCATCCCGCCCGAACGGGTGCCGCTGTCGGTCTATGAGATTGCCCGCATCGTCCATGGCCAGCCCCTGCTGCGCGACGAGCCGGTGGTGCATGAGGCGCGGCGGGCGGCCGCGCCGCCGGCATCGACCGACCCGGCCGATCGGCTGATCGCCGCGCTGCTGGCCCGGCGCCTTGCCCTGCCGGCGGCCGATGTGCGCATCCGCCTCGACCCCGGCGATCGCGAGCGCATCGGCCAGTTCGTGGCGGAAATGCAGCTTTATGGCCCCGATGGCGTCGCCGATCCCTTCATCCTGGGTACCTTCACCGCCGCGATCCGCCAGCCCGACGGTCAGTGGCGGATGATCACGCGGGAAGCGCGGGGCGGGCGGTCGCTCTGGCGGCTGCTCGGCCAATATGCCTTCCTGGTCGGCATCCTGCTGGTGGTGCCGCTCAGTCTCTGGTTCAGCGCGCGGCTGACCCGACCGATCCGCGCCTTCGCCGCGTCGGCCGAGCGGATGGGGGCAGGGCAGGAGGAACAGCCGATCCCGCTCGACGGGCCGAGCGAGATCCGGCTGGCGGCGCAATCGATCAACGAGATGCAGGCGCGCATCGCCCGCTATGTGCGCGAACGAACCTCGGTCGTCGGCGCGATCGCGCATGATCTGCGCACGCCGCTGTCGCGCCTCCATTTCCACCTCACCGCCGCACCCGCGCCGGTGCGGATCGCAGCCGAGGAGGAAATCCGCCAGATGGAGGCGCTGATCGGCACGACGCTGGATTTCGTCGACAATGAAAATCGCCCCCGCCTCAAGGAACCGCTCGACCTTGGCCTGCTGGTCGAGGGGCTGGTCGACGATTTCGCCGACATGGGCCGCGACGTGACCCTGACGGGCGCGGAGCCTGTCATCATC
This sequence comes from Sphingobium sp. SG1, assembly GCF_057063145.1. NCBI lineage: Bacteria > Pseudomonadati > Pseudomonadota > Alphaproteobacteria > Sphingomonadales > Sphingobiaceae > Sphingobium > Sphingobium sp. SG1. The sequence goes on from NZ_JBVVOJ010000004.1 coordinate 411,832, forward strand.
GCGGGCGACATGATCCTGCTCAAACGGCTGTTCACCAACCTGATCGACAATGCGATCAAATATGGCGACCGCGCGCGGGTGCGGGTGATGCGCGACGAGGGGCGGGCGATCGTCACGATCGAGGATGACGGGCCGGGCATGGAACAGGCTGATATCGCCCGCGCCTTCGAGCCCTTCTATCGCGGCGAACCCTCCCGCAACCGCAGCACCGGCGGGGTCGGCCTCGGCCTGTCGATCGTCCAGTCGGCGGCGCAGGCGCATCAGGGGCGGGTGCTGCTGGCGCGCACTCCCGATGGCGGGCTGCGCGCGCAGGTTGAGCTGCCGGTTTAGAGCGTTTTCTAATCAGGTGGAATCACCTGATGACTCGGAAAACGCGTTAAACCAAAAACTTAGAGCAACCGATCTGACGCAGTCGGATCGGAATTTGCTCTAAAGCCCTTCCGCCTCCACCCATTGCGCGCCGGTCAACGCGCGCGCCATGTCCCAGCTGTGGCGGCGGATATCGGGCACGGCGACGATTTCCCAGTGGGCGCCGCGCGTCATCGGCCCGACGACCAGCAGCCGCTTCTGCGCGCTGCCGTCGTGCGCGATGGCATGGCCCTGCCGGTTGGTGTCGATGCCGATCGCCAGCGCATCCGGCCGGATCGCGCCGCGATCCGCCAGCCGGCGCAGCAGCACATCTTCGGCCCGGCCCAGGTCGGCCAGCGGCCCGGTGCAATTGACCACCCGTGCCACCCGGATCTCCTGCACCTGTTCGCCGCCGCGCGGTCGCCATTGCACGATCAATCCCTGGTCGACGTCCTGCGCGCCGATGATTCGGCCCGCCGCGATCCGCAGCCGCCCGCTCGCCTGCATCGCGGCGATCCGTTCGGCCACCTGCGGCGCGATGCGGTGGCGATGCACGTCCCAATAGGGCCGGGCATGGCGCAGGAAGCGCGCCCGTTCGACCGGGGATGCCGCCCGCCATATATCCTGGGTGAAGGGGCGCAGTTCATCGACCGCGCGGTACCAGCCGACCGCATCGGCGCGCTGGCGGATGGTACGGACCAGCCCGGCGCAATGGGCGGCCGGCCGCTCGCGCAGGGCAGGGAAGGGCGCGGCCGGCGCATGGCTGTGCGGCACCAGCCCGCGTCGCGACAGCGCCAGGATCGATCCGCGAAAGCCCGCGCTGTCCAGCGTCTGCGCGCAATCCACCGCGGTCAGGCCCGTGCCCAGCAGCAATATCTTGTCGCTCGGCGTCAGCCCCTCGGCAATGTCCGCGCCCCAGGGTTCGGACACATAGAGCGGAGCCGCCTTGTCCCGGAATGGCGGCAGGTCATGCGGCGGCAGATTGCCCGGCGCCAGCGCCACCGCGTCGGCCGCCAGCATCTTGCCCGACGGCAGTTCGACGACACAGCCATCGCCGGTCATGCGGATGTCGACCGCCGCGTCATCGATCACGTCCAGCCGGTCGCCCGCCTCGGCGCGGGTCTTGTCCAGCAGAGCGGAAAGATAGCGGCCATAGGTCGCCCGCGTCGCGAAGCTGGCGTCCGATCCGCCGCTCGTCTCCGCCAGCCAATGCGCGAAATGGCCCGGCTGGTCAGGAAAGGCGCTCATGTTGCCGGCGCGGACGTTGAGGATATGGTCGGGCAGGGCGCTGCCGAACGCGACGCCCTTGCCCAGCCGTTCGGGTCGCCGCTCGACCAATGTCACCCGCATCGTCCCGTAGCGCAGCAGGTTGATCGCCAGCAGCGTGCCGCTGAACCCGCCACCGACGATGACCAGGTGGGAAACTTGGAACATGGGGGAAATCTCTCCGGGCAGGGAAGGGGCCTGCCAGATAGAGCAGCCCGTCGGGTCGCTGTCGAGGTGCTGGCACAGGTCGCGCCTCATGCCCGCCTCGTCCCGCAGACGGGGCGATCCGACCGAAGGTCCAATTGCACCAGCGGCCTGCTTTGCCATCTTCTGAAGGCTGAAAGACGATCACAAAATCGACCCAGGAGACAAGATGATGCTGCAACAGGCGCTGGATAAATTCGCCGGCCAGACCCTGATCCGCGACCGCTACGACAATTATATCGGCGGGCAGTGGACGGCACCGGCCAAGGGCCAGTATTTCGACAATATCTCGCCGGTCACCGGCCAGGTCGTGTGCCAGGTCGCGCGCGGCACGGCGGAGGATATCGAGGTCGCGCTCGACGCCGCCCATGCCGCCAAGGACGCCTGGGGCAAGATGTCGTCGACCGCGCGGTCCAACATCCTGCTCAAGATGGCCGATCGCATGGAGGCCAATCTCGACCTCATCGCGCTCGCCGAGACGATCGACAATGGCAAGCCGATCCGCGAGACCACCCACGCCGACATTCCCCTCGCCATCGATCATTTCCGCTATTTCGCCGGCTGCGCCCGCGCCCAGGAAGGATCGATCAGCGAGATCGACCATGACACCATCGCTTATCATTTCCATGAGCCGCTGGGCGTCGTCGGGCAGATCATTCCTTGGAACTTCCCGATCCTGATGGCGGTGTGGAAGCTGGCGCCCGCGCTCGCCGCCGGCAACTGCATCGTGCTCAAGCCCGCCGAGCAGACGCCGATGTCGGTGCTGGTCCTGGCCGAGATCATCGGCGACCTGCTGCCGCCGGGCGTCCTTAACATCGTCAACGGCTTCGGCGTGGAAGCGGGCAAGCCGCTGGCGTCGAACAAGCGGATCAGCAAGATCGCCTTCACCGGCGAGACCACGACCGGCCGCCTGATCATGCAATATGCGTCGGAAAACCTGATCCCCGTCACGCTGGAACTGGGCGGCAAGTCGCCCAACATCTTCTTCGAGGATGTGATGGATGCGGACGATGATTATTTCGACAAATGCCTCGAAGGCTTCGCCATGTTCGCGCTCAACCAGGGCGAGGTCTGCACCTGTCCCAGCCGCGCGCTGATCCAGGAATCGATCTACGAAAAGTTCATCGAACGGGCGATCGCGCGGGTAAAGGCGATCAAGCAGGGCAGCCCGCTCGATCCCTCGACGATGATCGGCGCCCAGGCGTCGAACGACCAGCTCGAAAAGATCCTCTCCTACATCGCGATCGGCAAGGAAGAGGGCGCACAAGTGCTGACCGGCGGCGATCGCGCCACCCATGACGGCGAACTGGCCGATGGCTTCTATGTGACGCCCACCGTGCTCAAGGGCCATAACAGGATGCGCCTCTTCCAGGAGGAGATTTTCGGCCCGGTGCTGGCCGTCACCACCTTCAAGGACGAAGCGGAGGCGCTCGCCATCGCCAATGACACGCTCTACGGCCTGGGCGCGGGCGTGTGGACCCGCGACGGCGCCCGTGCCTATCGCATGGGCCGGGGCATCCAGGCCGGTCGCGTCTGGACCAACTGCTACCATGCCTATCCGGCCCATGCGGCCTTTGGCGGCTACAAGCAGTCGGGCATCGGCCGCGAAAATCACAAGATGATGCTGGACCATTATCAGCAGACCAAGAATCTGCTGGTCAGCTACAGCCCCAAGGCGCTGGGCTTCTTCTGACGGATCCACAGCGGAGCGCCCCTTCTCTCTCCTTTCTTGGCGCTCCGCACCTTTGGCGGGCATCCTCCCCCGGATGCCCGCCGGCTTTGCTTCTGCCAGTTTTGCCTTTGGCGGTTTTGGTTCTGAAGGATCGGATCGATGGCCGATTGTCCTGCCCGCATTCTCGCCACGCCCGCGGCCGACGCGCTGATCGCGCGCCTGACCGACCAGCATGGCCCGCTGATGTTCCACCAGTCTGGCGGCTGCTGCGACGGTTCGGCGCCGATGTGCTTCCCGCGCGGCGAGTTCCGGGTCGGCCCGCAGGATGTGCTGCTGGGCCATGTCGCGGGCGATGTGCCGGTGTGGATCGGCGCGGCCCAGTTCGAATATTGGCGCCATACCCAGGTGACGATCGACGTGGTGCCGGGGCGGGGCGCCGGCATGTCGCTCGAAAGCCCGGAGGGGCAGCGCTTCATCGTCCGCTCGCGCGTCTTCACCGATGCGGAGGCGGATCTGCTGGAAGCCGCTGGAGAGCCGGCGCGTGGTGGCTGAGCGCCGCTTCACCGAACATGCGCTACGCCCGCAGGTGGTGGGCGAGATGCAGTTGCGCCGCGAGCCCGCGCTGACGGTCCCGGCACGGATGATCCAGCTTGTCCGCCTGCTCGATGCGGACGCGCGCACGGCAGAGCTTGCGGCCTTGCCCGCCATGCCGGGCGATCTGCGTCCAGGGCATGACAGCCGCCATCGCGAGACCCGGCTGGGCGCCGACATCCATCTTCACTGGGAACAGCATAGCGAGGCCAGCACGGTCACCCTGGTGCGCGGCGGCAGCGATCCGGTCGGCTGGGATTTTCCCGACGCGGTCGACGCGCGTGCCGCGATCGCCTGGGCCGAATTTCTGCCGGGTGCGGTGATCCGCGCCGTGCGGCTGGCGATCGTCGCGGATGAAGGCGCCGCCGCGGAACTGGTGGCCAGCGCCGGTTTCCCGGCGGGCCAGCTCGTCACCTGCCATGTCGGCGGCGGCGCGCGCATCTGGACCGATTTCCGTATCCATGATGATGGCTATGGCCGGATGGTGGTGGCCGCCAACGGCCTGCTGCCCGGCGATCTTGCCCGCTGCGTCCAGCGGCTGCAGGAACTGGGCAATTATCGCAATCTGGCGCTGCTTGGCCTGCCGCCCGCGCGCACGGCCTGGACCGATCTCGACTGGCTGGAACAGGCGCTGGAGCAGGTCGGCCGGGCGCTGGCCGCCGGCGAGGTGCGCGACGATGTGCTGCTGGGCCGACTGATCCAGTTGTCCGCCGACATATTGTCGATCGACAGCGGCTGCGCCTATCGGATGAGCGCGACCGCCGCCTATGGCCGGATCGTCGCCAGTCGCCTCGCTGAACTGGATGTCGTGCCGATCGCCGGTCATCGCTCGCTCGCCGACTTCACCGAAAGGCGGCTCTGGCCTGCCGTGCGCACCTGCGCGGCGCTGACCGACCGGCTGGCGCTGCTCAACGGCCGCGCGGCGCAGTTCACCGCCCTGCTGCGCACCCGGATCGAAACCCATATCGAGAACCAGAATGGCCGCCTGCTCGCCTCGATGGACCGCAGCGCGCGGATGCAGCTCCAGCTTCAGCAACTGGTCGAAGGGCTGTCGACGGTTGCCGTCAGCTATTATGCGCTGGGCCTGCTCTCCTATCCGCTCAAGGCCGTGGAAAAGCACTGGCCGCGCCTGTCCGCGACGCTGCTGCTGGGGCTTGCCATGCCATTCGTCGCATTGCTGGTCTTCCACCTGATTCACGGCGCCAAAAGCCGGCTTGTTTCGCGTGACAGGCCAGCGGAACCCGCTACATGATAATGCCCCAAAGCATAAGAAAATGGGCGATGGGGAGAGACAATGGCGACAGGCGCAGGGGTAAGGGCAGGGATAGGATTTGCGTCCTCCCATGCCGACGATCCGTTCGAGGCGATGGCGGATCTGGTGGATCAACTCGGTACGGAGCCGCTGGCCGGCGCCGTGATCTTCTGCTCCCAGCATTATGACCGGGACAGCCTGGCGCGGGCGATCAACCTGCATAGCGAATGCACCACCGTGATCGGCTGCACCAGCTCGGGCGAACTGACCGATGCGGGCTATGATCATGACAGCCTGACCGTGATCGGCTTTCCCGCCGCCGATTTCTGCATGACCTCCCATTGCTTCGACGACATCGACAATTTCGATCCGGTCGCCGCGCGCGAAATCGTGCGGGCGCTGGCGGCGCAGGCGGAACGGGACAGCCGCCGGCTGGGCGGGCTGGTCAACCATGTCGCGCTGTTCCTGGTCGACGGCCTCTCGCACCGGGAGGAATTGCTGACCATGACGATCCAGGATGCGCTGGGCGACATTCCGCTGATCGGCGGATCGTCCGGCGACGATCTCGCCTTCCGCCAGACCGCGATCTTCGATGGCGGCCGCTTTCATGCCCGCGCCGCCGTGGTGGCGATCCTCTCCTCGACCCGGCCGATGCACGTCTTCAAGGCGCAGCATTATCAGCCCGGCGCGGCCAAGATGGTGATTACCGGGGCGATCCCGCACGAACGCATCGTGACCGAAATCAATGCAGAGCCGGCCGCGGCCGAATATCTGCGCCTGGCCGGCCATGCCGGCGAGGAATTGGGGATGGAATTTTTCGCGGCGCATCCGCCGATGGTCCGGGCCGGCGGCGAATATCATGTCCGCTCGATTCAGAGCGCCAATGCGGACGGCAGCCTGACCTTCTATTGCGCGATCGACGAGGGGATCGTCCTCAACATCGGCGAGCCGGTGGATCGGATCGCCGGCATGCGCCAGCTCTTCTCCGACCTGCACGCCCGCGTGGGCGAGGTGGACCGGATCATCGCCTTCGACTGCGTGCTCAACCGCATCGATGCCGAACAGCGCCAGATTTCGCGCGATGTTTCCGCCCTTTATGCCGGCAACCGGGTCATCGGCTTCAACACCTATGGCGAGCAATATCATGCGTTGCACGTCAACCAGACCTTCAGCGGATTGGCGATCGGCCGATGAGCGAGCTGCGCACCGCCCTTGAAACCGACGCGGAGCTGGATGCCCTGCGCGAGGAGGTGCGCAAGCTGCGCAAGATCAACGGCGCGCTGATGGACCGGGTGGAACGTTCGACCGACATGTCGGCCAACGCCTTTTCCATGTTCGAAACCGCCATCTCGCTCGAAGCCAAGGTGCGCGACCGGACGCTCCAGCTGGAGGATGCGCTGGGCCGCCTCGCCAAGGCCAATGCCGATCTGGCCGAGGCCCATGCCGATGCGGACGCGGCGCAGGTGCGCCTGCGCGATGCGATCGAATCGATCAACGAAGGCTTCGTGCTGTTCGATGCCGAAGACCGGCTGATCCTCTATAATGAAGCCTATCTCGGCTTCTGGCCACAGGTCGCCGAGCGGCTGGACCAGAATCTGACCTTCCACGACATCGCCCGCATCGCCGCCCATAGCCAGGGGCCGGCCGGGGCACAGGTCGCGCCCGATCGCTGGGTGTCGGATCGCCTGGCCAAGCATGGCATTGCCGATGGTGGCCAGGTGCAGCGGCTGGCCGATGGTCGCTGGATACAGATCAACGAACTGCGCACCAGCGAAGGCGGCATCGTCGGCATCTATACCGACATTACCGAGGCGAAGGCGGAAGATGCCCGCGCCCGTGCCCGCGAACTGGCCGAACGCAATGTCGTGCTGCAATCCACGCTCGACAATCTGTCGGAGGGCGTCTGCGTGTTCGACGGCAGTGGGCAACTGGCCGCCTGGAACGACGCGCTGCGCCGGTTGCTCGCTTTGCCGGAAAATTTCGCCGGCGCGCTTGGCAGCCATGCCGAATTGCAGCGCTGGTGCCGCGAAACGCTGGCGATGGACGATCAGGGCTGTCTCGACTGGCGCGGCGGCGGCGCGGACCAGCACGCGATGGTCTGCCTCTGCACCGCCGGGGAACGGCATTTCGAATTGCGCAGCAACGCCATGGCCGATGGCGGCCAGGTGTTCGGCTTCACCGACGTCACCGACATGCTGCGCGCCCAGGCCAGCCTTCAGGAAACGGCCGAGACGCTGGAACGGCGCGTGTCGGAACGCACCGGCGAACTGGTCGACCTCAACCGCAAGCTGGAAGGGGAAGTGGCCGAGCGCCGCGCGATCGAGGCGGCGCTGATCGATGCCAAGATCGTCGCCGAAAAGGCGAACCTTTCCAAGACCCGCTTCCTCGCCGCCGCCAGCCATGACCTGCTCCAGCCGCTTAATGCCGCGCGGCTGTTCGTCGCGGCGCTGGGCGACCGGCGGCTGGCACTGCCGACCCGCGCACTGGTCAACCAGACCTCGACCGCGCTCGACTCGGTCGAGGATCTGCTGGAGGCGCTGCTGGAAATCTCGCGCCTGGATGCCGGTGCTATCCAGCCGGAAATCGGCCCGTTCCGCATCGACCGGCTGCTCCAGACGCTGAATGTCGAATTCGCCCCCATGGCCCGATCGGCTGGCCTTGCCTTCCGGATCGAGGCGCAGCCGCTCTGGGTCGAGACCGACCTGCGCCTGCTGCGCCGCATCCTTCAGAATTTCATCTCCAACGCCATCCGCTACACGCCGCGCGGCACGGTCTCGGTCGCCTGCATCCAGCATGATGACCGGGTGGAAATCAGCGTGACCGACAGTGGCCCCGGCATCGCGCCCGAGCAACAGGCGCTGATCTTCGAGGAATTTCGCCGGCTCGACACCCGCAGCCAGGGCAAGGGGCTGGGCCTCGCCATCGTCAAGCGGGCCAGCGACATGCTCGGCCATCCCATCAGCCTGCGTTCGCAGCCGGGGCAGGGGGCGACCTTCGCCATCGCCCTGCCCATCGGGCAGCCCCAGCGCGAGGAGGATGGCGATACCGGCCAGCCGACCCGCGACCGGTCGATGCGCGATCTGTCGGTGCTGGTGGTCGACAATGAAAAGCAGATCCAGTCGGGCATGCGCACCCTGCTCACCGGCTGGGGATGCAGCGTCGTCACCGCCGACGGCTATGACCAGGCGGCCGCGCTGTTCGCCGATGGCCGCCGGCCCGACATCATCCTGGTCGACTATCATCTAAAGGACGGGGAAACCGGCGACACGGTCATCACCCGCCTGCACGATCATTTCGGCGTCCGCATCCCCGCCGTCATGATCTCGGCCGATCGCGGCGAACCGCTCAAGACCCAGCTCGCCGCCGCCAACATCCCCCTGCTCAACAAGCCGGTAAAGCCCGCCCAGCTGCGCGCGCTGCTGCGCACCATGCTGGCCTGAAAGGGGACGGGGCAGAGCGTGCCGCGCCATCTTCCCCCGCAGGCCGAATCCCGGTAAGGGCTGGCGATGACTTCATCGCCCGCGCCGCTGACCCGCTCTCTCTTCGTCTTTTCCATCCTCTATGGCGGCATGGTCTGCATGGCCGGCGTGCTGGGGGTGAAACAGGTCGCCTTGGGGCCGCTCGCTGTGGAGGCCGGCATCTTCGCCTTCCTGCTGCTGGTCATCATTTCCAGCGCCGTGTCGGAACTGCACGGCCAGAAGACCGCGACCGCGCTGGTGCGCCTGGGCTTCGTGCCGCTGCTGGTGTCGGCCGCGCTGATCCATATTGTCATCGCCCTGCCGCATGATCCGGGCATGTATCCGCCTGCCGTCGATGCCTTCCCGATCGTCGTGGGACAGGGATCGCGGATGATGCTGGCGGGCCTCATTTCCTATGGCACGTCGCAGACGCTCAACGTCTTCATCTTTTCGCGACTGGCCGGGGGAGAGGGGCGTCTGGTCTGGCTGCGCGGTATGGTGGCCAGCGTCGTGTCGCAGATCGTCGATACCCTGCTGTTCATCACGATCTCCTTCTATGGCGAGCGGCCGATCATGGACCTGATGGTCGGGCAGATGATTACCAAGGTGCTGCTGTCGATCATCCTGGTGCCGCCTCTCATCTCTGCGGCCGTCGCATTGGGCCGTCGCCTCGATCGATAACTTGCCGTAGCGCGCATATGGGCTTATGCGCGCGCGCATGACCAGCAACTACGCCCCCGATCCCGCGCTCCTCGCGAAGGCCGAAACCCTTGTCGAGGCGCTGCCCTATATGCAGCGCTATGCGGGCAAGACCTTCGTCGTGAAATATGGCGGCCACGCCATGGGCGATCCGGAGGCGGCACGCGACTTCGCCGAGGACGTCGTCCTGATGAAGGCGGTCGGCATCAATGTCGTCGTCGTCCATGGCGGCGGGCCGCAGATTGGTGCGATGCTCAAGAAGCTGGGCGTCGAATCGCAGTTCGTGAACGGCCTGCGCGTCACCGACAAGGAAACCGCCCAGATCGCCGAAATGGTGCTGGCCGGCTCCATCAACAAGGAAATCGTCGGCTGGATCAGCGGCGCGGGCGGCCGGGCCGTAGGCATCTCCGGCAAGGATGGCGGCCTCGTCCTGTGCGAGAAGGTCGGCCACAGCCGCGCGCCCGATCCCAATTCGGGCATCGAGCGCCATGTCGACCTGGGCTTTGTCGGCGATCCGGTCTCGGTCGATCGTCGCATCCTCGACACGCTGACCCAGGACGGCATCATTCCGGTGGTCGCACCCGTGGGCATCGGCGCCGACGGCCATACCTATAATGTCAATGCCGACACCATGGCCGGGGCGATCGCCGCCGAGCTGCAGGCGTCGCGCTTCTTCCTGCTGACCGACGTGCCGGGCGTGCTCAACAAGGACAAGGAATTGCTGACCGATCTCGATCCGGCGGCGATCCATGCGTTGCAGGTCGACGGCACCATCACCGGCGGCATGATCCCGAAGCTGGAAACCTGCGTCAAGGCGGTCGAGAGCGGCGTCGATGCCGCCGTCATCCTGGATGGCCGGGTGCCGCACGCCATGCTGCTGGAAATCTTCACCGATCGCGGTGCGGGCACGCTGATCCGCAAATAAGCCCCGATTTATCGGATCAGGATCGCCGGATCAGCCCAGTAGATGCGCTTTTCCGGCAGGGTCCGGCCGTCCGGGCCGGGCTTGTCCCAATCCTCGACCTCGACCCCGCCGCGCGAGGCATAGAAGCCGCGCGCGGCCAAATTGTCGCTGTAGCACCACAGGAACAGGCCGGTCCGCGGCCAGCCCTCGATCGCCCATTCCGCCCCGCGCGCCAGCAATGCGGTGCCAAGGCCGGTGCCGCGCGCGGCGGGCAGGGCGTGGAGATTGTCGACCAGCGTGCCCCAGCGATCATCGGCCCCGCCGATGATACAGGTGAAGCCCATCGGCTGCCCGTCCCGTTCGGCGATGATGATGCGCTGGCCCGGCGCCGAATGTTCGAGCCGCTGCGTCCATGTGGCCAGCCGCTCGGCCTCGATCCCGCCCGCCAGATAGGCCGGGTCCATGATATGGGCATAGGCGATGCGCCAGCTTTCCACATGCATGGCGGCAATCAGCGGGGCGTCGGCGGGGGAAGCGTCACGAAAATCCATGGCTCCGCTATAGCGCGACGGGCTGGTCCTGCTACCCCTTCCTGCTGAGCAGGCTTTTGCAGAACTATGGCGTCCTTTGGTGGAATAAGGGACTGTCTCGACTTGTGGCCGGCCCCATGCCTCGGCTAGAGCGAGCGCCAACCGCTCTTTCGGAGACCGCATGGCCTACGCCCTCTATCAGACCATCGTCATCCTGCTCGACGTGCTGTGGTGGATCATCATCATCCAGGCCGTCATGAGCTGGCTGATCGCCTTCAACGTCGTCAACATGGGCAGCGATTTCGTGCGCACCGTGATGGTCGCGCTCGATCGGATGACGGCGCCCATCTATAATCCGATCCGCCGGATCATGCCGGATCTCGGCGCGCTCGACCTGACGCCGATGGTCGTCCTGCTGGGCATTCTCATCATCCGTCAGGCGATCCTGCCGCCGCTCTTCTCCAGCCTGATGTGACCGGCTGGCGCCGGGACGGGGATGACCTCATTCTGGCGGTCCGCCTGACGCCCGGCGCCACGCGCGAGGAGGTCGGCGGGCGCTGGACCGACGAACATGATGCGCACTGGCTGTCCGCCCGCGTGCGCGCCGTGCCGGAAAAGGGAAAGGCCAATGCGGCGCTGATCGCGCTGCTGGCCAAGCGGCTGGATTGGCCCAGGGGCGCGATTTTGCTGGAATCGGGTGATACCAACCGGCTAAAGCGATTGCGGATACAGGGCGGGGCGCAGGCGTTGGACCGGCTGACCGCCATCATCGAGACATGGATAGACGCGACATGACGATCGGCAAGATTATCGACGGCAAGGCTTTTGCGGCCGGACTGCGGGACAAGGTGGCCGATGGCGTCGCCGCCTTCGTGGAACAGACGGGCCGCAAGCCGGGCCTGGCCGTGGTGCTGGTGGGGGAAGATCCCGCGAGCAGCGTCTATGTCCGCAACAAGGGCAAGATGACCCTGGCCGCCGGCATGGAAAGCTTCGAGTTCAAGCGCCCCGACAGCATCGGCGAGGATGATCTGCTCGACCTGATCGAGGAACTGAACCATGACGACCGCGTCGACGGCATCCTGGTCCAGTTGCCGCTGCCCAGGCATATCGATGAAGCGGCGGTGATCGCTGCGATCGACCCGGCCAAGGATGTCGATGGCTTCCATGTCGTCAATACGGGGCGTCTGGCCACCGGACAGGATGCGCTGGTGCCCTGCACGCCGCTGGGCTGCATCATGCTGCTGAAGGATGAGCTGGGCGACCTGTCGGGCATGGAGGCGGTCGTGGTCGGTCGTTCCAACATCGTCGGCAAGCCGATGGCGGCGTTGCTGCTGGCCGAAAATTGCACCGTCACCATCGCCCATAGCCGCACCCGCGACATTGCCAGCATCGTCCACCGTGCCGACATCGTGGTCGCTGCCGTCGGCCGCGCCGAAATGGTGAAGGGTGAATGGATCAAGCCGGGCGCGACGGTGATCGACGTCGGCATCAACCGCGTGGTCGATACCGAAGATGGCAAGGGCCGGATCGTCGGCGATGTCGCCACGGCCGAAGCGCTGTCGCATGTCCGCGCCATCACCCCGGTCCCCGGCGGCGTCGGCCCGATGACGATCGCGGTGCTGCTGCGCAACACGCTGGTCGCCGCCCACGCGCGCGCGGGCCTCGCCAAGCCGGAGGGGCTGTGACGGGGCGCGGCGCGCTCCTCGCCCTCAGCCTGGTGATGCTGGTCGCGGCCAAGCCGCCGATGCGTTACCAGCCCGATCCCAGCTCGGTGATCGCGGCCGAAATCGCCTTCAACCGGCTCGCCCAGCAAAAGGGGCAATGGACCGCCTTTCGCGAGACGGCGGCGGACGATGCGGTGATGTTCGTGCCGCAGCGGGTGGTGGCGAAGGACTGGCTGAAGAAGCAGGCGGACCCGCCGGCCTCGGTCAGTTGGTCGCCCTCGATCGTCTATGTCTCCTGCGACGGCCTGCTCGCCGCCAGCACCGGCAACTGGAAACGGCCGGACGGATCGGTCGGCTATTTCACCACCCTGTGGCGGCGCGACAAGAAGGGCCGCTGGCAGTGGATCCTCGATCATGGCGATCGTCTGGCGACCGAACGGGAGGCGCCGGAATTTCTGACCGGCAAGGTTGCGACCTGCAAGCGCGGCGCGCGGCCCGAAGGTCCACCCCTGGCAAAGGGGGAGGCGCCGCCGGTGCCGAAGGATGACAGCCTGATCTGGTCTGCCGATGTCGCGACCGACGGCAGCCGCCGGGTCACCGTCCGCATGTGGAACGGGACCGGCTATGATGTGGTGATCGACGACAAGGTGGGGGCGCCGTCATGATGGAATTGTTCATATCCGCTTTCGTCACCCTGTTCGTGGTGATCGATCCGCCGGGCTGCGCGCCCATCTATGCCAGCCTGACCAGCGGGGCGAGCATCGCCCAGCGCCGGTCGATGGCGATCCGCGCGGTCGGCATCGCCGCCGCCATCCTGCTGGTGTTCGCCCTGTGGGGCAAACAGCTGCTGGGCGTGCTCGGCATCGAACTGGACAGTTTCCGCATTGCCGGCGGCATCATGCTGTTCATGATCGCGATGGACATGGTGTTCGAAAAGCGCACCCAGCGGCGCGAGGATCGGGCGCAGAAGATCGCCGAGACGCCCGAAGTGGAGGATGTCTCGGTCTTTCCGATGGCGATGCCGATGATCGCCGGGCCGGGTTCGATCGCGACCGTCATGCTGCTGATGTCGCGTGCCGATGGCATGGTCGACCGGCTGGTCGTGCTGGTCGCGGTGGCGGTGACTTTGGTGCTGATGCTGGGCGCCTTGCTGGCGGCCGGGCCGTTGATGGCGATCCTGGGCACCAAGATCGAGGCGGTGATTACCCGCCTGCTTGGCGTGCTGCTCGCCGCGCTCGCGGCGCAGTTCGTGATCGACGGGCTGAAGGCCAGCTTCTGACCCGTCCCTGCCTGTCCTACAGCCCCTGTTCCATGCTAGTCGGGAACAGGGGACGATAGGGATGGGGAGCGCAACATGATTTCCAACATCGGCATCAAAATGTCGAAATGTGCGGGAAATATGCGAAGTTAAGAGCGGGATTTCCTATTTTCCGCGGTCAGTTGTCGCCGTCGAAATGGACCCGGTTGGCCAGGATCACCGCCTGGGTCCGGCTGAAGACGTTGAGCTTCTGCAGGATCGCGGACACATGCGCCTTCACCGTGGTCATCGATACGCTCAGGTCATGGGCGATCTGCTTGTTCAGCCGGCCATGGACCAGATGAGTCAGCACGATCCGCTGCTGCGGCGTCAGGCTGCCGATCCGGGTCAGGATGTCGGCTTCCTCGGCGCTTTCCTGCGGCGCCTCGTCGATCGCGTCGGGCATGTAGATTTCGCCTGACACCACCCGGTGCAGCGCATCGACGATGGCGCTGCGCTTCATCGACTTGGGGATGAAGCCGGCCGCGCCGGCGCCCAGCGCCTCGCGCACGATTCCCCGGTCGAACGCGCCCGACACCATCACCACCGGCAGGATCGGATGGCGACTGCGCAGCAGTTTCAGGCCATCGAGCCGCTTCACGTCGGGAATATTGAGGTCGAGCAGCACCAAGTCGAAATTCGACTGTTTTTCCAGCGTCGCCAGCGCTTCCTCCAGGCTGGCCGCCTCGAAAATCTCGCAGCCGTCGAAGCTGACCGCGATCACGCTGCGCAGCCCGTCGCGCACCAACGGGTGGTCGTCGACGATCAGCACCCTTTCCATCATCGCATCACTGTCTTCGACCTGCATGTCCGCCCCCTGGCCATGATGATGGATCATAGGCGGGGGCGCGGCAAATTGCCCGCGATTTCCGCCGTGCATATGCTGTCCGCGCCCCATGACGATCATCGTCCTCGCCTCCTTATTTGGCCAGCTTGAACACCCAGAGCGAACCGCCCTGATTGATGTCCTTGAAGGACTTGGCCACTTCGCCGCCCCACAGCGGCACCGCGCCGCCCCAGCCGGACATGACGGCGACATATTGTTCGCCATCCTGTTCCCAGGTGACCGGCGATCCGACCACGCCCGACCCGGTCTGGAACTTCCACAATTCCTTGCCGGTCTTGGCGTCGAAGGCCTTCAGATAGCCTTCGGGCGTGCCGGTGAAGACCAGGTTGCCGGCGGTCGATAACACGCCGCCCCACAGCGGCGCCTTGTTCTTATATTCCCAGACGATCTTGCCGGTCTTGGGGTCCATCGCCCGCAGCGCGCCGATATGATCCTCGGCGATCGGCTTGATGGTGAAGCCCGCGCCCAGATAGGCGGCGCCCTTCTTGTAGGCGATCGGCTCGTTCCAGATGTCCATGCCCCAGTCGTTGGACGGGATGTAGAACAGGCCAGTGTCCTTGCTATAGGCCATCGGCATCCAGTTCTTTCCCCCTAAGAAACTGGGCGAGGAGAAGACGGTGCTGCCCTTTTCGGTGGCGCTCGGCGCGCCGGGGCGACCGGCCGGGATCACGATCGGCTTGCCATTCTTGTCATAGCCGCTGGCCCAGGTGGTCTGCATCACGAAGCGGTTGGCGCTGACGAATTTGCCGTTGGTCCGGTCGAGCACGAAGAAATAGCCGTTGCGGTCCGCCTTGGCGCCCAGCTTCATCGGCTTGCCATTGATCGTCGCGTCGAACGGGATGAACTCGTTGACCCCGTCGAAATCCCAGCCGTCATGCGGGGTGGTCTGGTAATGCCATTTGATCACGCCGGTTTCGGGATCGATCGCCAGCGTGGACGCGGTGTAGAGATTGTCGCCGGGCCGCAAATGGCTGTTCCAGGGGGCCGGGTTGCCGGTGCCGAAATAGAGAAGATTGGTTTCCGGATCATAGGTGCCACCCAGCCAGGTCGCGCCGCCGCCGGTCTTGTAGAGATCGCCCTGCCAGGTGGCGTTGAGCTTGCCGGTGATGCCATTATCCTTGCCGCGCAAGGTGCCCATGTTGCCTTCGATCACCGGGCGGTGCCAGATCAGCTCGCCGGTATCCACGTCGCGGGCCTCGACCGCGCCGACGATGCCGAACTCGCCCCCCGAATTGCCGGTGATGACCATGCCCTTCACGATCAGCGGCGCGGCGGTCGCGCTGTAGCCGGCCTTGTAATCGGCGATCTGCTTGTTCCACACCACCTTGCCGGTATGGCGGTTGAGCGCCACCAGCCGCGCATCGAGCGTGGCGAAGATGATCTTGTCGCCATGGATCGCCGCACCGCGATTGACGACGTCGCAGCAGGGCATGATGTCGTCGGGCAGGCGGGCATTATATTCCCATTTCTCCTCGCCGGTGCGGGAGTCGAAGGCATAGAGCCGCGAATAGGAACCGGTGACATAGATGGTGCCATCATAGACCAGAGGCTGGGCCTCCTGGCCGCGCTGCTTCTCGCCGCCCAGCGACGAGGCGAAGGCGGGCACCAGCTTGCTGACGGTGTCGGTGTTGATCTGGTTGAGCGTGCTGAAACGCTGCGCCTGCGGTCCCATGCCATAGGTCAGCACGTCGCCGGTCGATGCGGCATCGTTCATCAGGTCGGCATCGGTCGGCCCGCCTGCCGCATCGGCCGCGAGCAGTGGCGCGGCCCCGGCCACCAGCGCGATCGCGGCGGCCCCCAGGAACGAACGCGTGAAACGTCCCATCATAGTCATCCTCCCTTGTTTTCCGGCGTGATCAACGCCGTCGATGCAGCACCTTATGGGGCACGGCGGCCGTGCCAATTGGACCTTGGGTCGCCCGTTCAGCCCGCCGCGACGGCCGGCGCATAGGCGACGCCATGGCGTTCGAAGATCGCCTTGAGCGCACCCGATTGCGTCATGTCGGCCAGGATGGTCTCGACCGCATCGCCCAGGTTCCGGCTATTCTCCTTCACCGCCATGCCGATGTCCCATCCGGCCGAGGTGAAGGCGGGCAGGGGGCTGGTGCGGCGGACGATGTTGGTGGCGCCGCTGTCGTGTAGCACTGCCTCGATCTGCGCCCGGCTGGCGAGCGCGCCATCGGCCCGGCCATCGGTCAGCGCGGTGACGGCTTCTGTCCCGCCGGGGAAATGGACGACATCCCTGGCCAATATGCCGCCGAATGTGCCGATCAGATAGAAATCGGGAATGGAGTCGATCTCGACCGCCAGCCGCTTGCCGCGATATTGGGTCGGCGGCGCGTTGACGTCGATCTCGCCCTTCACGCCTGCAAACTGGAAGCTTTCGCGATAATAAGGCGCGATGATCGCGACCTGATCGTTGCGTGCGGCGAAAGTCCGGTCGAACGGCACATGCAGCATGATGTCGGCCGGCTGGAAGCCCAGAAGGCCGCCCTTCCACACCCCATTGCGCAGGTCGTCGTCGGCGCTTTCGTCCGCGACCAGTTCGGCAATGTCGGCGCGCACGCCCAGCCCCTTGGCCAGCGCCTGGGCCAGGTCGACGTCGATCCCGGTCAGCTTGCCGTCCTTGCGCCAGGACCAGGGGCGGTTGTCCTTATAGACTGCGACCCGAAGGACACCCAATTCCCTGACCTTGCCGAGCGGCGCGGCCTTTGCGGCCTGCCCACCCGACACATAGACCGCCAGCGCGGCGGCCGCCGCGCTGCTCAAGAAGGCGCGGCGATCCATCGCGGTCACTCCTGATGCTTGGTTTCGAGCCAGGCGCGGATCGCCCATCCGGCCTTCTGTCCCAGCACGTCACCGAAGGGCGGCATATAGACCTTGCCGTCATGGCTGGAACCATGCTGGTAACGCTGGATGAACCATTCGTCGCCGCTGTCGCCGACTTCCAGATAGCGCAGGTCCGGCGCGATGCCGCCGCTTTCCGCGTCCAGCCCGTGGCAGCGTGCGCAATTCTGACCATAGGCGGATTCGCCGATCTTGGCCGCCGTGGCATTGCCGCGATAAGGATTGTGTTGAACCCAGTCGGCGCCGATTTCCGGCAGGGCCGATGTGTCGACCGCCTGCGGCGTGACATTGCCATGCGCCATCAGTGCCGATGTGATCGATGCGCCCGCCAGGCAGGCCGCGCCGAACAATGCGATCCGTCCGTAATTCCTCATCCCAAACCCTCGTCTGTGCCGCGTGCCTGTGCTGGCCGCATGTCGTCCCTGTCGCTGACGACTGTAGGGGAGGGCGGGATCGGGCCCCATTGGCCATTGGTACAATCCCGCCGTGACGGACCGGGGGCTAATCCGCTATCAGGCCAAAAGGACGAGAGGATGCGGGTATGATGAAGGGCGTGATTGCGGGGCTTGCGCTGGCGGCGGCGATCCCGTCCGTCCGGGCCGAGACGCTCTATGTCTCCAACGAACGCGGCAACAGCATCAGCGTCATCGATGCCGCCACGATGCAGACGGTCGCGACCTGGCCGGTGGGCAGACGGCCGCGCGGCATCACCGTGACGAAGGACGGCAAATATATCCTGCTCTGCGCCAGCAACGACCATGCGGTGCAGATGATCGACCGCGCGACCGGCAAGGTCGTCGCCGACCTGCCATCGGGGCAGGATCCCGAGCAATTCTTCCTGTCGCGCGATGGCCGGACCCTGTTCGTCGCCAATGAGGATAATGCCGCGCTGACCGCGATCGACCTCGACAGCCGCAAGGTCGCCTTCCAGGTCGATGTCGGCAAGGAGCCCGAGGGCGTGGCGCAAAGCCCGGACGGCAGATGGGTGGTGGTGACGTCGGAGGATGACGGCGTCGTCAACTGGATCGACCTGACGAGCAAGACGATGGTCGATGCGACCGAGACGGATCAGCGCCCCCGCCATGTGGAATTTACCGCCGATGGCAAGGAGCTGTGGATCGCGGCGGAGATGGGCGGCACGGTGCAGATTGCCGATCCGGCCACGCGCAAGATTGTCGAGACGCTGCATTTTGCTATTCCCGGCGTGCAGGATTATCAGCTATTGCCCTGCGGCATCCGTTTCACGCCGGACGGCAAGACGGCGGTCGTGGCGCTCGGCCGTGCCAATCATGTCGCGCTGGTCGATGTCGCCACCCGCAAGGTCCGCGCCTATGTGCCGGTCGGCAAGCGGGTCTGGCATGTGGCAGTCAGCCCGGACGGCGTGCGCGCTTTTGCCGCCAATGGCCTTTCGGACAATGTTTCGGTGATCGATCTGGCCGCCGGCAAGGTCGTCGGCACGGTGGCGGTCGGCGCCGGGCCGTGGGGCATCGCCGTCGCGCCCTGACCAAAAGTATAGCGAGGTGCGCGCGGCGAGGACGAGAACCAAAGTCCAATTTCGGCCGCCATCGCCGCCGCCCACTCTTCCCGACAGCCGGCACGACCGGCGCACAAGAGGGAGGATGAGATGGCACGGGGAACATTCCTCGGCAGCGCCGCCATGGCGTTGCTGTTCGTCGCAGGGGCAACGCCGGCGAGCGCCGGCACGACGAGCGAACTGCTGAAAAGGCTGCATGAGAAGGGGATCCTCACCGACGAGGAATATGCCCAGCTGGCGAAGGAAGACGTTGCCGCGCCGGCCGCTGCCGCTGCGCCCGCCGCCTCGGACGGCAAGCCCGTGGTCCGCGTCGCCGACAGCGGTGTCGGGTTTGAGGTGGGCGATGTCACGGTCAAGATTTCCGGATCGGTCAACGGTTTCTACACCCATGAAAATGGCCAAGCGGCGGGACCGAATACGGATGTCGTCGGCGGCGTGGTGCCGGTCGGCGGCAATAGTTCGGCGATCCGCAACGGCCTGTTGCCCGGCTATCTGAAGTTCGACGTCACCACCAACCAGGGCGGCTGGGACGTCGGCGCCCATTTCGGCATGTATCCCGGCATCAACAGCGCGGATTATTCGGTCGGCGGCGGCGCCAATGCCGGCGGCCGGCCGGTGGCGCTACAGACCGCCGGCATCGATTTCCGCCAGACCTACATGACCATCGGCCGATCGGGGCTGGGCGAGTTCAAGCTGGGTCGCGACATCGGCCTGTTCGGCTCGGAAGGCATATTGAACGACATCACCTTGCTGTCGGTCGGCTCGAGCGGCGGCAATGTCGCGCCGTCCAACACTTCGCTCGGCCGCATCGGCATCGGCTATATCTATACCGATTTCCAGCCGCAGATCACTTACACCTCGCCCAGCCTGTCGGGCTTCCAGGTCTCGGTCGGCGTGTTCCAGCCGCTCGAATCGCTGACGGGACCGGGCGAAAGCAACAAGTCGCCCGGCTTCCAGGGCAAGATCGTCTATGATGGCAAGTTCGGCGACTTCTCGGCCCGCGCCTGGCTGTCGGGGATCACCCAGCGGCATAATCGCGTCGATGGCATTTCCTATACCGGCAGCGGCTTCGATACCGGCGCCAAGATCGGCTACGGCCCGATCGTCCTCACCGGCTATTATTATAATGGCTCGGGGCTGGGCACGACGGCGCTCAACCTGTTCGACACCGATGCCGCCGGCAACAAGCGCGACAGCGACGGCTTCTATCTTCAGGGGCTGGCGACCTTCGGCAAATTCTCGGTCGGCGGCAGCTATGGCGAGAGCAATCTCCATTATGCCAATGCCGCCGATGCGCTCGCCAACCCGACGCTTATCCGCAAGAACAGCAGTTGGGTCGGGCAGGGCCGTTATGGCCTGACCAACTGGGTGACGCTGATCGGCGAATATATTCACAGCACGTCCAAGGCGCATAATGGCAATGAAGCGGAGGGCGACACGATCGCCGCCGGCGCCATCCTCTTCTTCTGAACGAGAGAAGGGCCATCGGCCCAAAGGCCAATGTTCCGGCAAGGGGCGGCATCCTATCGAAGGGATGCCGCCCCCTCGCATGACGGGACGGCAGGGGAGGATATATGCGCAGAACAAAATGGCTCGCGCTTGGCATGGCAATGGCGCCTTTCGCGGCGCATGCGGAAACACCCGATGGCGCTGCCGAGGCGATGGCCGCCGCGTCGATCGTGGTGACCGGCACGGGCCTCGCCCTGCCGCCTGGGACGCCGGCCTATGGATCCGTGGTGATCGACCGGGACCGGCTTGAGGATGCGGCGTCGGGTCGGATCGAGAGCGTGCTGGCCGATGTCGCGGGCTTCCAGCAGTTCCGCCGCTCTGACAGCCGAGCGTCCAATCCGTCGAACCAGGGCGCCACGCTGCGCGCGCTGGGCGGCAATGCGTCGAGCCGGACGCTGGTGCTGCTCGATGGCGTGCCGGTCGCCGATCCCTTCTTCGGCTATATCCCATTCTCGGCTTTGGTGCCCGACCGGCTGGCACTGGTGCGGGTGACGCGCGGCGGGGGCAGTGGCGCGTTCGGGGCCGGCGCGGTTGCCGGCACGATCGAACTGGCCAGCGCTACCCGCGACCAGATGCCGCACTTCGGCGCCAGCGCCTTCTATGGCAGCAGGGATGCGACCGAGCTGTCCGCCAGCATCGCGCCGGATCTGGGCAGCGGTTACGTGTCGCTGTCCGGTCGCTGGGACCGGGGCGACGGTTTCCAGACCACGCCCCGCGACCAGCGCGTCGCCGCTACCGTGCCCGCCGCCTATGACAGCTGGTCGACCAATTTGCGCGCGGTCGCGCCGATCGACGCCACCTCGGAAATCCAGTTTCGCGGCACCCTGTTCCAGGATAATCGCACGCTGCGCTTTGCCGGCGCCGACAGTGTGAGTCAGGGCCAGGATGCCAGCATCCGCTATATCAGCCGCGGCCGCTGGCAGGTCGATGCGCTCGCCTATCTCCAGGCGCGCAACTTCTCCAATATCGTCATCTCCTCCACCAGCTTCCGCAAGTCGCTCGACCAGCGCAACACGCCCTCGACCGGGATCGGCGGCAAGATCGAGCTGCGCCCGCCGGTGGGCGAGGAGCATGTGCTGCGCATCGGCGTGGATAGCCGCTTTGCCACCGGCGACATGTATGAGGATGCCTATAATGCCGGCGTCGCCAGCAACCCGCTGACATCGCGCCGCCATGCCGGTGGCGACCAGATCACCAGCGGCATCTTTGCCGAGGATGACTGGACGATTGGCAATCTGGTCCTGACCGGCGGCGTGCGCGCCGATCGCTGGTCGATCCGCAACGGCTTCTACAAGGCGGTCAGTGCGGCCGGCCTGGTGACGCAGGACAGCGCCTACGCCAATCGCTCGGACTGGGAATTTTCCGGTCGGGCCGGCGCGCTCTACCATGTCAGCGATGCGGTAGCGCTGCGCGGGGCGGCCTATAGCGGCTTCCGCCTGCCCACGCTCAATGAGCTCTATCGCCCGTTCGTCGTCTTCCCGATCACTACCCAGGCCAATGCGGCCTTGAAGCCCGAGAAGCTGAAAGGTGTGGAGGGCGGCATCGACCTCACCCCGGCATCGGGCGTGCAGCTATCCGCCACGCTCTTCTACAACCGACTCGACGATGCGATCGCCAATGTCACCATCGCCACCAACACCCGCCAGCGCCAGAATGTGAACGCGATCGTGGCCAAGGGCGTGGAACTGACCGCCAGCGCGCAACTGCCGGCCGATTTCTCGCTGCTCGCCTCCTATGCCTATAGCCGCAGCAAGGTCGATGCGCCGGGCATGGCCTTCGATGGCTTCGCGCCGGCGCAGGTGCCGCGTCACTCGGCCAGCGCGATGCTGGCCTGGGCACCCAAGGCCGGGCCCGAGCTGTCGGCGACGCTGCGCTATGTGGGCAAGCAATATGAGGATGACCTGCAGAGCGATGTGCTGCCCGATGCGCTGACCTTGGACGCCATCGCCCGGCTGCCGATCGGCCATGGCATCAGCCTGGTCGCACGCGGGGAAAATCTGTTCGACGAGGATGTCGTCACCCGCAATGCCGGTGGATCGATCGACCTGGGCACCCCCAGGACGCTCTGGATCGGCGTGCGGTTCGGCCAATGAAAGGGAGCCATCATGTCCGAAGACCTGTTTCCGATACCTGCCGACTGGGCGGCCCATGCCCGCATGAACCAGGCGGCGCGCGCCGCCGATTATCGCCGGTCGCTCGACGCGGGCGACGCCTATTGGCTGGAACAGGCGCAGCGGCTGGACTGGATCACGCCGCCGACCCGCGCGTCGGACAGCAGTTTCGACGAAGCGGATTTCGGCATCCAGTGGTTCGCCGACGGCACGCTCAACGTGTCGGCCAATTGTCTCGACCGGCATCTGGCCGAGCGCGGCGACGTTACCGCAATCCTCTGGGAACCCGATGATCCGGCGGACGCCCCGCGCAGCCTGACCTATCGTGAACTCCATGCCGAGGTCTGCCGCTTCGCCAATGTGCTGAAGGATGCCGGCGCGCGCCGGGGCGACCGCATCACCATCTATATGCCGATGATCCCGGAGGCGGCGGTAGCGCTGCTCGCCTGTGCGCGGATCGGCGCGATCCACAGCGTCGTGTTCGGCGGCTTTTCGCCCGAGGCGCTGGCAGGCCGCATCACCGATTGCGATTCCAGCATTGTCGTCACCGCCGACGAGGGACGACGCGGCGGCAAGCGGGTGCCGCTCAAGGCCAATGTCGATGCGGCGCTGGCGCTCGACCATTGCACCAGCGTGCGCCGCGTATTGGTGGTGCGGGCGACCGGCGGGGCGGTGGCGATGCAGCCGGGCCGCGATAGCTGGTATGACGAGGCAATGGCCGGCGTCGCGCCCGACTGCCCGGCCGAGGTGATGAACGCGGAAGCCCCGCTGTTCCTGCTCTACACCTCCGGCTCCACCGGCAAGCCCAAGGGCGTGGTCCATTCGAGCGGCGGCTATCTGCTCTGGGCCAGCCTCACCCATGCGCTCTGCTTCGATTATCGGCCCGGTGACGTCTGGTGGTGCGCGGCCGATGTCGGCTGGGTCACGGGGCATAGCTATATCGTCTATGGCCCGCTGGCCAATGGCGCGACGACCCTGATGTATGAAGGCCTACCGAGCTGGCCGACGCCCAGCCGCATCTGGGAGGTGGTTGACCGGCATCATGTCCATACCCTGTTCACGGCGCCGACCGTGCTGCGCGCGCTGATGAAGGAAGGCGACCATCATGTCGCGAAGACCAGCCGCGCGTCGCTCAAATTGCTGGGCAGCGTCGGCGAGCCGATCAATCCGGAGGCCTGGCGCTGGTATCATGGCGTTGCGGGCGAGGGGCGCTGCCCGATCATCGACACCTGGTGGCAGACCGAGACCGGCGGCGCGATGATTGCGCCGATGCCGGGCGCTACTGACCTCAAGCCCGGCAGTGCGACCTTCCCCATGCCCGGTGTCGAGGCACAGATCGTCGATGGCGATGGCGTGGTGCAGGAGGGGGCGAGCGAGGGCAATCTGGTGATCGCGCGCAGTTGGCCCGGCCAGATGCGTACCGTCTGGAACGATCATGAGCGTTTCTTCCAGACCTATTTCACCACTTTTCCCGGCAAATATACCACCGGCGACGGCGCCCGCCGGGACGCGGACGGCTATTATTGGATCACCGGCCGGGTCGACGATGTCATCAACGTGTCGGGCCATCGCATGGGTACGGCCGAGGTCGAGAGCGCGCTGGTGCTGCATGCGACCGTGGCGGAGGCGGCGGTGGTCGGCATGCCGCACGACATCAAGGGGCAGGGCATCTATGCCTATGTCACGCTGAATGTAGGCGAGGAACCGAGCGAGGATCTGCGCCGCACCCTGACCCAATGGGTGCGAAGCGAGATCGGGCCGATCGCCACGCCGGACGTGATCCAGTTCGCGCCGGGCCTGCCCAAGACACGATCGGGCAAAATCATGCGCCGCATATTGCGCAAGATCGCCGAGGGGGAGGTGTCGGCCCAGGCGCTGGGCGATGTCAGTACGCTGGCCGACCCGAGCGTGGTTGCGGACCTGGTGCGCAGTCGCGCCGGGGTTGCCGCCTGATTTTCGCATGCGACCCAAGGTATAATGGAGGCGATCGCCAGCCCTCCCTAGCGTCCTTTCCATAAACAGAGATGGGAGTGGGATATGCGGGGCAAGGGCTGGCTTTGCGCGGGTCTGGCGGGCGTGGCGCTGATGCCGGGATTGGCGCAGGCCGGGGAACTGGAGGCTGGGCCCGCGCAGACGATCATCGTCACGGCGCCGGGCGGCGCGATCGATGTCGATGATGCGTTGTCCATTTCCGGCCGGGATATCGGCATCGGCGGCACGCCCGACCTGCTGGGCGCGCTGACCCGCAATATGGCCGGCATCACGCTGCAGGACGCGCAGAATAACCCCTGGCAGCCCAATCTTCTCTATCGCGGTTTCGTCGCCTCGCCGCTGCAGGGGCAGGCGCAGGGGCTGGCCGTCTATATGGACGGTGCCCGTTTCAACCAGCCGTTCGGCGATACCGTCCAGTTCGACCTGATCCCCGAGGCGGCGATCCGCAAGCTGAGCCTGCTCGATGCCAGCCCGGTCTATGGCCTCAATGCGCTGGGCGGAGCGATCCTGCTGGAGACGAAAGACGGGCGCAGCGATCCGGGGTTGGAGGCGAGCGCGACCGGCGGCCGTTTCGGCTATGCCGAGACGAGCATCGCCGGCGGTTTTGCGCGTGGCAATTTCAGCGCGTTCGGCGCCTTCCAATATAGCCATGACGATGGCTGGCGCGATCATAGCCCGTCGCATCTCTATAATGGCTATGCCGACCTGGGCTTCGATACGGAGAAGGGCGGGCTGCACATCAAGCTGGTCGGGGCAAAGACCGACCTGACCGGCAATGGCGTGTCGCCGGTCGAGCTGCTGGCGGCGGACCGGCGCGCCGTCTTCACCTGGCCCGATAACAGTCGCAGCAGCTATGGCCGGATCAGCCTGCACCCCTGGGTCGCGCTGTCCGACACGACCCGGATCGAAGGGACGCTCTATGCCCAGCGGCTGACCTTGCGCACGGTCAATGGCGACGCCGCCGATATCGAGGGGTGCGAGGATGAGGATGACGCCGGGCTGCTCTGCCTGGAGACGGTGGGTGGCGATGATGACGGAGACGAGGCGCAGGCGGTCCTGACCAACGCGAACGGCAATGCCATTGCCGACAGCCTCGGCGGCGAGGGCTATGGCGTGCTCAACCGGGGGCGGACGCGGACCGATGCGATGGGCGCGCTGGTGCAACTGATCGACGATCGCGCGCTTATGGGCGGCACCAATCATTTTGCGATCGGCATGAGTTACGACACGAGCCGCACCCGTTTCGACACATCGACCGAACTGGGCGCGATGACGGACGAACGCAGCGTCGAGGGGCTGGGATCGATCATCGTCCAGCCGGACGGCGCGATCGCGCCGGTCGGACTGGTCGCGCACACCGATTATTGGGGCGTCTTCGTGCAGGACCGGTTGCCGCTGGCGCCGGGGCTGACGGCGGAACTGGGGCTGCGCTGGAACCATGCGCGGATCGAGCTGGCCGACCAGATCGGCACGGCGCTGAACGGGCGGCACAATTTCCGGCGGCTGACCCCCGGCGCGGAACTGGACTATCGGGTTTCGGACGGGCTGTCGCTGCGCGCCGGCTATGCCGAAACCAACCGCGCGCCGACCCCGGCCGAACTGTCCTGCGCCGACGAGAATGCGCCGTGCAGCCTGACCAATTTCTTCATCGCCGATCCGCCGCTCAAGCAGGTGGTGGCGAAAAGCTGGGAGGCGGGCGGTTCGGGTCGCTTCGCCGTCGGGGGATGGACCGCCGACTGGCTGCTCT
The DNA here is from genome assembly GCF_057063145.1 of Sphingobium sp. SG1. NCBI lineage: Bacteria > Pseudomonadati > Pseudomonadota > Alphaproteobacteria > Sphingomonadales > Sphingobiaceae > Sphingobium > Sphingobium sp. SG1. Next base: position 438,304 of record NZ_JBVVOJ010000004.1, read on the forward strand.
CTGCCTATCGCACCGGCAATCATGACGACATCCAATATATTGCGTCGGACATTCGCGGTCGGGCCTATTTCCAGAATATCGGCAAGACCCGGCGCCAGGGTGTCGAGGCATCGGTCAAGGCGGCGCGGGGCGGCTTTAGCGCGGGCCTCAGCTATGCCTTCACCGATGCGACCTATCGCAGCGCGCTGACACTGAGCAGCCCGGCCAATCCGGAGGCGAATGACGACGGCACGATCGACGTTCGTGAGGGCGATCGCCTGCCCGGTATCCCGCGCCATAGTGCGACTTTGAGCCTGGACTATGCCGGCACCTTGGGCGGTCAGCGCCGTTGGTCGATCGGCGGCGACCTGATCGCCCGGTCGGGCCAATATCTGGTCGGCGACGAGGCCAACCAGAATGCCAAAGTGCCCGGCTACCTGATCGCCAATATCCGCGCCGGCATCGACATCATTCCCGGCGTCACCCTGTTCGGCGAGGTCCGCAACCTGTTCGACCGCCATTATGCGACCTTCGGCACCTTTACCGAAGTGGACGAGATCGAACTGGACGAGGTGCCGGGCGCCAGCGACCCGAGAGCCTATGGCGCGGGTGCGCCACGCCGCTGGTATGCCGGGGTGAAGGCGACATTCTGAAGCATGGCGGCGCCCGCGATCGGGCGCGCGTCTGCCGAAGTTCACAGTGTAAACGGCCTATCGGGGCCATTTGCGCCTGTCGCGCACCTGCGACGCGTCGGTAACGCGCCTGTGCCGCGCCGGGGGTAATGGGGGCAGGGGCATGGAAGCGCGTCGCTCTTGCCCCTACCGCGCGCCCATGACGCGACAGCCGCGCGCCACATAGGCGCCTGCCACGCGCCGGGCGGCCGGGTTGGGCGAGGGGGAACAGCCTCTGTCGCATGGCGAGGGATAGAACAGAAAAGCGGCATGTAGGACAGCGATGCCCGTGGCAGCGCTATCGCCCTGCAGACGGGAACATCTGCCGCAGGGACGCGGGCGCATGGCATTTGCGGATCGCGGTTTCGACATGGCGGGCGCGTTCGGCGGTCAGCGAGGCGGCGGACAGGGCGAAGCGCCGTTCATGGGCGACTTCCTCGGCGGTGAAGGGCGTGCTGCCCTGCGGCACGCTGCCGCCGCCCAGGCCGAAGACGACGAAGTTCATCATGTCGGCCAGTTGCTGATTATCCTTGATCCGGCTGAGCGCGACATTGGGCAGGCGGATGAGATAGGCGCGGGTCTGGGGCGTGCAGAGGAACCAGCCGACCCGGCCGCGCAGTTCGGGCAGGGCCGCAGGCGCGGCGCTGCCCTGTACCCCGTGGCAGCCGCCGCAATTTTCGACATAGTCGGACCGGGCGAGGTCCGGGTCAGTGATCGCGCTGGGCAGCAGGCCCATCGGCGGCAGGGCGGCGCGGCCGATGCCGACCGCGCCGAGCAGCGCCAGCGATCCGATCAGCAGCGCGTGCCGCATGCCCTGCCGGCCTCAGCTGGCCGCGCCGACCAGCACGGCGGTCGAACAATGATATTCCATGCTGCTGGTGCCGAAGCACCAGATCACGTCATTGTTGAGCTGGGGCATGTAGAGCTGGGTCTCGCGATCGGTATTGTCGCAGCCGCACTGGCCGCAGGCCGGCTTGCCGCAGCAATCGCGATAGGCGATCAGATAGGCCTTGCCGTCGTCCGGGTTGATGCAGGTGCCGACCCAGGAGACGGGTGAGGGCTCCGAACCCGCCGGGCAGCTGTGAATGCCGCCGCCGCAACAGGTGCAGAGCGCGCCGTCGATCGCGCAATAGCGCCAATAGTCGCACTTGGTCTCGTCCTTGCTCTGCGCAGTGCGGGCAAAGGCGGTCTTGGCCTCGGGTGAGCGGTCGGGCTTGGCCGCTTCGGCGCGGCTGACCGGCAGCAGCGGGAAGGCGGGCGCGGCGACCAGGGCGGCCCCCAGGCGCGAGAGCATCGAGCGGCGCGATGTCCCCCCGGCGAGGCGCCGCAGCAGCTTTTCCCCCATGGCGTCGGCGTCGAACTTCTTCATGTCACGGACCCCCTTTGAACTTGCGATCAGGCCGCCTGGGCTTTGAGCGAACCGATATAATCCTGCACCGTGGCGATCCCCATTTCATGGGCGACGACCAGGCTTTCGAGATGCTCGCGGCTGTTGACCAGTCCCTTGGACAGGATGGTGCCCTCGGCATCGAGCAGCACGGCGAAAGGCAGCTTGGCGACGCCATAGGCCTGGCCCGCCTCCGGCCCGTTGACGAAGGCATAGCCCTCTAGCCCGTGCTGGGCGATCATCGCGCGCTGGGCGGCGACATCATCGTCGCCCACGAAGGTCAGCGCGACCCGCTCGTCCCGCGCGAAGGACTTGGCCATCGGGATGATATTCTTGCACAGCGGGCATTGGGCGGAGACGAACATCAAGAGGCGCAGCGCCGTGCCATGGGCATGGCCGCCGATCGTGACGGGCGCGCCGTCGATGGTGCGGGCGTCGATCTTGACGATGGCGTCGCCCACCGCCGGGCCGCCGCTGGTGGCGAGCGCGCCGGCGGGCGCGACGCGGATGTGCAGCACGCCGACCTGCCGCGCGACCGCCAGCAGGGCGATGCCGAGCGCGAAAATGGCGACCCAGGACAGGATCTGCGCGATGATGAGCGAGGTCAGCATAGGTCTTCTATCTCCGGTAGGCGGCGGCGGGCGTGGCGATCAGCGCCAGGATGGCGCCGAGCAGATGGAAGGCGAGGAACAGGGCAATGCCGCCAGCGGCCGCGGTGGCGATGTCCAGCGCGGACAGCGGCGGGGCAGGCAGCAGGCGCGGCGCGACCAGCGCGATCAGCAGCAGGTTACGGATCACCAGCGGCCAGCCGATCGGATGGCGTAACTGTGAACGTCCGCAGCCACAGTCGATATGGCTGCGCCCGCGCGCGATGTTGATCGCCATCGCGCCGGCAAAGAGGCTAAGCAGCAGCATGGCAAGCAGCACCGGCACCGGAGCCAGACCGGCGATCAGCGTGGCGCCGATGGCGATCTCCGCCAGTGGCAGCAGGGTCGCGGCGGGCGCGACCAGCGCCGGCGGCAGCAGCCGGTAATTGGCGATCACGCCGGGCAGCAGGATGCGGTGGCGCAGCTTCGATACGCCCGCCTGCAACAGGATGAGGCCGATCCCGATGGCAGCCGCCAGCGCGGCGATCGCCAGACCCAGTGCCATGGTCAGGACGGGTCCGCGACCGTGATGGTGCTGCCGCCGGCCTTCTCGATCTTGTGCTTTTCTTCCCAGGTGGCGAGGTCGATGACAAGGGCGGTGCCCTTTTCGCCGTCCATGATGAGCAGCGGCTTGTCGGACTGGGTGACCTCGATATTGTTCATTGGCTCTTCCAGCGGGCGGCGCTTCACCACCTTCTGCGTGGCGAGATCGACTTCCCACACTTCCGTGCCGGACGCCTTGTGCGACCAATATTCGCCCATGTGCATCAGCACGAACAGATGGCCGGTGGCGCGGTGCAGCGCCATCGGCTGGCGCCCGCCCGGATACCAGTTCAACTCCAGCGGCTTGGTTTCGCCGGGACGGATACCGGCGGCGGCCTGGATCGAGAAGGGGGCGGAGATGGTCGGCGCCGGGCCAAGCTTCGCGGTCCAGATCTGGCCGGTATAGCTGAGGAACGTCGTTTCCTTCTTCTTCCGGTCATAGGTGAAATTGTCGAAGATCGGATCGTCGGTGGCCGAGAAGAAGGGCGCGCTATGGGTGATGTCGGCCTTGCTGCCGGTCAGCTTCACGGTGGCGAGCGACCCGTCGGCGCACAGGGCGGAGAAGCCTACGCCCGGATTGGGCATCATGCTGGCGCAGCCGGGCACTTCGACATTGGCGACGAACTTGCGCTTCACCAGATCGACGATGTTCACCGAGGAGGCGGGGCTGAGATTATAGACGAAGCCGGTCTTGCCATCGTCGCTGATGATGAAGTTGTTCTTGCGCGATCCGATCAGGATGCGGTCGGGAATGGTGATTTCGGTGACCAGCTTCAGCTCGCGCGTGTCATAGACCGACACCATGTCCTGCCGCGTGCCGCGATCTCCCTTCGACCAGATGGTTTCGGCGACATAATAATATTTGCCGGCCGGATCGATCGCCATGTCGGCGAGGCGCCGGGTTTCGACCATGCCCACCATCTTGCCGCTGTCGCCGTCGAAGATGCTGGTGCCCGGCATGTCCCATCCGCCGTCGACGAAGAACCAGTTGGGCTTGGGCGGCTCCATCGTCACGACATCGGACGTTTCCGGCTCCAGCGCGGCCGTGGCGTCGGCGGGCGCGGCATGGACGGTGATGGCAGCGCACAGGGCGAAACCCATGGCGGCGGTGGCGAAAAATCCCCTGACGGCGGCGCTCGACATCTGGCGTGATCCCCCTTGATCGGTGCGGCGGCGCTGGACTCATCTGGTCCGCGTTTCGCCGCTGGAATGAAGGCTGGACAAGTGTCAAGGATTGGTCAAGGGGGTGGAGAGGCTTCCCGCAAAATATTTTTGCGCCGCAGCAAAGCTAAGCGATAATCTCGTGAACGCCCTCGATCCGGGGCAGGCGCAGCCGGTCGGGTGCAGCCGCCACCAGCAGCGCGAAACAGCCGCCGGTGAGCGCGACCAGCGCGCCATCGACCAGCCCCTGTTGCCCCAACCCGTCGGACAGCAGCGATCCCGCCACCGGCCCGGCGATCATGCCCAGGCTGTGGACGCAGGCGACGAAGCGGCGGAACAGCGGACTGCCGCCGCCCGCTGCCGTGGCAAGGCCGGAAAAGCGGATGATGGTGGCGGTCGACCCGATATTGAGCAGGCCGATCGCCAGGATGAACAGGGTCGGTGCGCCGGGGTGAGTGAGGGCGAGCGGGGCGAGCAGGCAGAAGGCGCACAGCAGGCCGGTCATCGGCAGCGGCACGATGCTCTGTTCGCGCATCAGCGCGATCGCGGTTAGCGCGCCGATCACCGACCCGATCGCCACGGCTTCGCCGATCACGCTGTCGTCGATGCCGGCGGCCAGTGCCAGCGCGCCGGAAAAGCTCCAGATCATCATGGTGGCGGCGATGAAGCAGAACAGGGCGACGGCCAGCGCCCAGGCGCGCGGCGGGGTGGGCGCGCGTTCATTGGCGTCGCCGGTGGGCGTCTGCGCCGGATCGGCGGCCGGCAGCAGCAGGCTGAGCAGCAGCACGCCGATCGGTGCGAGCGCCAGTAGGCGCAGCGCAGCGGCCGGCCCGGCGCTGTCGCCGATCGCCGGCAGAGCCAGCGCGACCAGGGTGGACAGCAGCAACTGGACCAGGAAGACGGCGGCATAGGCGCCGGTCGGGCGCTGCGAGGCGGCGGCGCTCATCGCATGGGTATAGGCGACACCCATGCCGACGCCGAACAGGCCGCGCGCGACGATGAGCGTTGCCAGTTCGTCGAGCGCCGGGGTTATCAGGCTGGCGGCCAGTGCGATCAGCGCGGCGAAGGCCGGCGCGCCGGCCGGCAGGTGTGCGCCGCCGCGCCAGACCAGGATCGCGCCGATCGCCATGCCACCCTGGGTCGCGCCGACGATCCAGCCATGGTCGGATGGATCAAGCCCGGTGGCAGCGGTCAGCAGGGTGAGGAAGACGGGATCGATGCCGGGTTGCAGCAGCGCGAGCGCGGCGGCGGCGATGCAGGCGATGGTCCGGTCCGGTGCCCATCCGGGCAATATACGGCTTTGCGTCATGATGGCCCCCACAGCATGAACAGGCGCCGGTGGCGCCCCTGCCGTTCAGACCATCTCTCCCCCTTGGGGCGGCGTCAGGCCGCTTCTGTCATCAGCCCTGCAAGATCGCGCGAAGTCACCGTCTTGGCAAGATGCACGAACGACATTGCCGCCAGGGCGGTAAACACCGGCATCTTGGCCGCCCAGGGCTTCTGATGCCCCAGGAAAGGCGTCGATCCTTCCATCGACGCGCTGATGAAGAGGGCGACGCTATGCACCTCGTCCGGGGACAGGGCCGGATTGATCTGCGCGACATATTCGCCGATCACCTCATGCACCTTGCTGTAGAACAGGCGCACCCGGTCGGCGACGAACTCGCTCTGGTTGGCGAGCGCCCAGAGTTCGGTGAACAAATGGGTGGTGCGCTTGGTCTGGATATCCTCCAGGCACAGGATGATGACCAGCTTCAACCGTTCCTCGGCGGTGAGGCCGGGCTTGCGCACCATCTCCTCCAGCAGCTTGTCATAGGATTCCAGCATCTCGTCCAGCATCACCTGGATCAGCATTTCCTTGCGCGGGAAATGATAGCTGACATTGCCGACCTTCATGTCGCAGCGCGCGGCGATGCGGCGCAGGGTGAAGGCATCGGCACCCTCGTCGATCAGCACGTCCAGCGCCGCCTTGAGGATCTGGTCCACCGTTTCGGACCCGCGGGCATAGATGCCGGGCCGTGAGGGAGCGAGTATCATATCACATCTGCCTTGGCGGCCCTCCTACCACGGCGCGGCCCGGTTCGCCACCCTTTGCGCATCGCTCGCAACGGCGGGCTTGACGAATATTTGAAGACTGTCCAGTATTCACTCATCCACATAATCTTGGGAAGAGGCGTGAAATCCGGTGCGGCACCCTGGCGGGGGCGGCTTCCGGGGCAAACGTCCATATGTGCGGGGACATTTCAGGCGATGATTCAGGGTATCAAGCGCGTCACTTTCTCTCTGCTGGCGGTTGCGGCGGCTGGTTTGCCGGGGGCGGCACAGGCGACCGGTCCGCAGACCTTCGCCAATCGCTGCTCCATGTGCCATCAGCCCTCGGGCGCTGGCCTGCCGGGCCAGTTCCCGCGCCTCAATGGCCGGGTGGCGCAGATCGCGACCAGTCCGGAAGGGCGGCGCTATCTCGCCATGGTGCTGCTCTATGGCATTTACGGCCCGATCACCGTGGACGACAGGAAGATCACCGGCCTGATGCCGGGCATGGGCACCATGTCCGACCAGGATATTGCCGATGTGCTCAATCATGCGGTGTCGCTCAAGAAGGCGGCCAAGCCCGCCGCGCCCTTCACCGCGGCGGAGGTCGCCAAGGTGCGCGCCGGCGGCAAGCAGACCGCGGCGCAGGTCGCGGCCGAGCGCGGCCGGCTGGCGGGCAAGGGGCTGATCCCGTCCTGATCCGGGCGGCAATCCTATAACTCTATGCTATGGGATAGTCGGTCTTGAGCGGTTAAATGGCGGTGCCGGGCTGTGAGATAAGGGGGCTTCAAGGAGATCCCCCATGTCCAACGCCATCGCCACCGTCTCGCTGCGCGGCACGCTTGAAGAGAAATTGCGCGCCGCTGCGGCGGCCGGATTTGCCGGGGTCGAGATATTCGAGAATGACCTGATCGGGTCGGAACTGGCGCCGCGGGACGTGCGGCGCATGCTGGACGATCTGGGCCTTGCCTGCATGCTCTACCAGCCCTTCCGCGATTTCGAGGGGATGCCGGGCGCGCTGCGCCAGCGCGCCTTCGACCGGGCCGAGCGCAAGTTCGACCTGATGGGCGAACTGGGCACCGATCGCATCCTGGTCTGCTCCAACTGCTCGCCCGCCTCTCTGGGCGAACGGGAGCGGATCGTCGACGATTTCCGGGATCTGGGCGAGCGGGCGGCCAAGCGCGGCCTATTGGTGGGCTATGAGGCGCTGGCCTGGGGCCGGCATGTGTTCGATCATCGCGATGTCTGGTCGATCGTCGAGCAGGTCGACCATCCCCATATCGGCATCATCCTCGACAGCTTTCATTCGCTGTCGCGCAAGATTCCGAGCGAGAGCATCCGCGATATCCGTGGCGACAAGATCGTCTTCGTCCAACTCGCCGATGCGCCGCTGCTTGATATGGACCTGCTCTATTGGAGCCGCCATTTCCGCAACCTGCCGGGTCAGGGCGGGCTGGATGTCGCCGGCTTCGTCGCGGAGATATTGGCCACTGGCTATGACGGGCCACTGTCGCTGGAAATCTTCAACGACCGGTTCCGCTCCAATGCGGCGACGCTCGTGGCGGAGGACGGGCATCGTTCGCTCGACTATGTGCGCGATGCGGCGCTGCGGCAGTTGGGGCGCCCGTCGACCATGCCCGCGCCGGAGCCGGTGCTGGGCGCCGAGTTCGTGGAATTCACCACCGCCAGCGCCGATTCCGCGCGGCTGGGTCGCACGCTGGCGACACTGGGCTTCAGTCTTGCCGGCGAGCATCGCCAGAAGAAGGTGACGCGATGGCGCCAGGACGGCGTCAATCTGGTCGTCAATGCCGAGCCCAAGGGCTTTGCCAGCGCCTATCGTGCGGCGCATGGATCGTCCATCTGCGCGATCGGCGTGCGGGTGAAGGACAAGGTGGCAGTGCAGGCGCGCGCGGCGGCGCTGGGGATCAAGGCCTATAGCGCGGAAGGGCGCCCCGGCCGGATGGCGATGCCGGCGCTGCGCGGGGTCGGCGGCAGCCTGGTCTATCTGATCGACGATAATGAGGTCGAAGGGCTGTGGGCACGGGAGTTCCAGGCGATCGAGGCAGCGCCCGATGCGCCGGTCCATGCCCATGGCTTCGACCATCTCGCCGCCGTCGTCCATAATGACGAATTCCTGTCCTGGCAGCTTTACTGGCGTGCCCTGTTCGGGCTGGAGGCCAAGGCGGCGCAGGATGTGATCGATCCGTCGGGACTGGTGCATAGCCAGGCCTTGCAGGCGCCCGACGGCGCTTTCCGCGTGACGCTCAATGCGTCGGACGCGCGCGAGACGCTGTCGTCCCGCTTCCTCGATCAGGGGATTGGCGGCGGCTATCAGCATGTGGCGCTGGCGACCGACGATATCTTCGCGACCGCGCAGGCATTGTGGGATGAGGGCGCGGCGGTGCTGACCATCCCGGCCAATTATTATGCGGACATCGCCGCGCGCTTCGGCTTTGACGATGCGCTGGTGGCGCGGATGCAGGCGCTGGGCATCCTCTATGACGAGGACGCCGATGGTCACGGCTTCTGGCAGCTTTACAGCCGCGCCTTCGACAAGCTGTTCTTCTTCGAGTTCGTCCAGCGCGATAGTGGCTATACGGGCTATGGCGCACCCAATGCCGGCGTCCGGCTGGCCGCACAGAACCGGTTCCGCGCCGAGAATCCGGTCGATTGAGCGGGGTCAGAGGATCAGCTTGATCGTCATGCCGGCCACCACCGCATCGGGATAGCGGCTCGTCGCCCCGACGCGGTGGATATATTGAAGGTTGGGGCGCAGCAGCAATGCGCGGGTCGCCTGCCAGCCATAGAAGATTTCGCCGCTCGCTTCCCAACGCTGCGGATCGACATCCTGTCCCAGCATCTGCTGGTCGCGCTGGCGATCGGCAATGCGCGGATTGACCCTGGCATAGACGAGGCCGAGGCCGAAATTGTCCCTGGGCCGATTGTCCCACAGGCCGCGCGCGACGAAGCCGCCGCTCAGGAACAAGGGCACGCGCGCGGTCGCCCGGTCGGACAGGGTCATGGTGCCGAACAGCGACAGGCCGCGTTCGCCGGGGCCGAAGCGGACGATCATCTTTTCCGCCATGGCCCAGGCGCTCCACCGTTCGCGCCGGGTGGCCGGGGCGAGGGCGGACAGGGCGTAGGAATCGCCATTGGCGTCGGCATAGACATCGGGCTTGTCGGTCGTGTCGATGAGACCGCCGACCCGGACCAGACCGGGCAACTGTCCCTCGCCCTGGCCCGATTTCCAGCCCAGTTCGACCGGCAGCACGACACTGTCGAAACGCGGCGCCAGTTGCCAGCCATTGCCGGTCTGGGCGCGGATGCTGTTCACTTCGAAGGCGGCGACGCTGATGCTCAGCCCATGGCCGATGTCCTGCCGGGCGCGAACGCCCCAGCGCGGGATCGGGAAGCCGGAAAAGCCGCTATTGTAGAAGAGCGTGGTCGGGCGCGGGCAGAAGGCGAAATTCTGGAACTGGCAGCCCGAGGGCAAGGTCGCGAAATCGTCGCCCGTATGATAGAGGCCGATCTTGAGCGCGGTCGTGCCACCATTCAATTGCTGCTCATAGCTCAGTTCCGCCGGCCGCAGATCCTGCCCGCCGCCGAACAGTTCCTGCACCTCGAACAGATTGCCGATGCGGGTGGCGGTCAGATCCTGCCCCTTGCGATGGATGATCGTCGCGATGATCTTCCCGCCTGAAAGGCCGAACGCCTTGCCGGTGTCGACGACCGCCGATGCCAGCAATTGCTGGGTATAGGCTGCGCCCTGATCGCGCCCGCCGCTGATCGATGCGGCGCTTTCGGAGACATAGGAGAAGGTGAGGTTGACGCCGCTGTCCTTGAGCCGTGTGCGCCAGCCGGGCTGGGGCGCGGCCGGTGGCGGGGGTGGGGGCGTCTGAGGTCCGGCGGGCGGACCTTGCAATTGCGGCGCGGGTTTGACCGCTTCGGCGACCTGGACGGGCAGGACGATGGCGGGCGGGCTGTCGGCGATCATGGCGCGACAGCCGCATCGGTCGCGCGGGCGAAGTCCGCCAGCATGCGGTTGCTGTCCGGTGCGACCGCTGTGAACAGGGCGAAGGCATGGGCCGCCTGCATCACCGCCATGCCGCCGCCGGTCAGTATGGCGCAGCCCTTGGCCTGCGCCGCCACCAGCAACGGGGTGTGCAGCGGGAAATAGATGATGTCCGACACCCATTGATCGGGCGTCAGCAGATCGGGATCGAAGGGCAGGCCGGGATGGCTGAGCATGCCGATCGGGGAGGTCTGGACCACGCCATCGGCGTCCGCGATGGCATCGGCCGCATGGGCCATGGCCTGCACCCGCGCCGCCGGGAAGAGCGCGCCAAGCCGATCGGCCAGCGCCGCCGCTCGGTCCTGTGCCGGATCGACGATGGCAAGATGCGTCGCGCCAAGCTCGAGATGGGCATAGCCGACCGCTGCCGCCGCGCCGCCCGCACCGATCATCGCGATCCGGCCGCGCGGGCGATCGGCAAGGCCGGCGAGGAAATGGGCGCGATAGCCCGACCAGTCGGTATTGTCGCCATGCGCCCGGCCGTTGCGGAACAATATGGTGTTGACCGCGCCCAATGCCCGCGCCGCGTCGGACAGGCTGTCGAGCAAGGGGATGACCGCCTGCTTGAAGGGATGGGTGACGTTGATCCCGTCAAAGCCCATCGCCCCCAGCACCGGCAGCAGGCGGGGCAGGTCGTCCGCGCCATAGCCCATCCGATCGGCATCGAGAATTCGGTAGACGAGGGTGAGGCCGAGCGCCTTTGCCTCCGTCTCGTGCATGTGCGGGCTGCGCGATCCGGCGATGCCCTGGCCGATCAGGCCGCAGAGAATGGACGCGCGGAGGCGATCCGCGACGGGCGCGGGGGACTGGAACATGGCATTATCCTTGGAAGAGGGGCGGTCAGTCGGCCTTGGGCAGGCGGATCATCGCGGCGCAGATGCCCGCGATGACGGCCGGCACCGCGAAGACACCGAAGATGACAGGCAATGAGACTTTCGCCGCGAGCAGGAAGCCGCCCAGCATCGGCCCGATCACCGCGCCGATCCGGCCGACGCCCATGGCCCAGCCGATGCCGGTGCCGCGTGCTTCAGGCGGATAGAGGCTGGCGGCGAGCGGGTAGCAGCCGTTGAAGCCGCCCTGGACGAAGACGCCGATCAGGAAGGCGGTGGCGAGCGTCGCGACCAATGGCATGGCGACCGATCCGAACAGCACCAGCGTGACGGCTGCGGCCGACATATAGCCCAGAATCAGACGGCGCAGGTCGAAATGGGTGCCGGCGATGCCGATCAGGGTCACGCCGACAAAGGCACCGATATTGTAGATGGCGCCGGCATAGATGGCGTCCTTGGCCGGCAGGCCGGCCTCGACCGCCAGCTTGGGAATCCAGCTGATGACGAAATAGAGCGTCATGAAGCCCGAGATGGTGGCCATCCACAGCAGGATGGTGCCGGTCGCGCGGCCATCGGTCAGCAGGCCGCGCACGCCGGCCTTGTTGGCTTCATGCACCTTCCTGGCGGGCAGCGTATCGACCGCCGGCTGGCCCATCGAGCGGAGCAGGCGGTTGGCCTTTTCCAGCGCGCCTTTGGGCTGGCGGCTGAGCAGGAAGTCGATGCTTTCGGGCAGCAACAGCCAGACGAAGGGCAGGGACAGGGTGCAGAGGATCGCCGCGCCCAGCAGCATCGCCTGCCAGCCGTAAATGGGCAGCAGGTTGGCGACGACGAAGCCGGTGATGGTGGCGCCGACCGGATAGCCGGCCTGGAGGAAGCCGACCGCGAAGGTGCGGTGCCGGGGCGGGGCATATTCGGCGGTCAGCGCCGCCATGCTGGCCAGCACTGTGCCGATGCCGATGCCGACGATGAAGCGGCTGACGATCAGTTCGCCGATATTGGCGGCCATGGCGGAGCCGAACATGGCGCCGGCCATCATCACCAGCGACGCGAGGATCAGCTTGCGGCGGCCGAACTTGTCGGCCATCGGCGCGATCAGCAGGCCGCCGGCGGCCATGCCGGCCAGCCCGGCGCTGAACACCACGCCCAGCCTCTCGGGTGTCACCTGCCAGTCGGTCGACAGGGCGGGGGCGATATAGGACAGGATCAGCACGTCCATGCCGTCGAGCATGTTGAGGATGAAGCAGATGGCGACGACCAGTATCTGACGCGCGGTCCATAGGCTGTCCGATGCGACGGGCGCAGCCTGGCCGTCAACGGTCACATAGGGCCGCACGGACACGCTGCCGGTGGCGGAATAGCTGGCCATTTCGAATAACGCCTTTCATCCTCTCGCGGCGCCCTGCGCCCTTGCCTTGCTTGTCCGGTGGCCTGTCGGCTTCTATTCTGCGGATGGCTATGCCTCATCCATTCAATAGGTAATTTCCACCGCTCCAGATGCGCTTCGCTATATCGCTATGTTATGGCTTTGGCGGGCGCGGCAGGGCGAGCATCGCACTGCGGGCAATCTCCTCGAAGGTTTCGCCGATGATGGCGCGCGGCGATTCCATATTGCGGTTGATATAGACCGGAAGCACGCCGGGGTCTTCAAATTCCAGGAAGCGGACGGTGTCGGCATGGGGCTGCATCGCGGTGAAGCTGTCGACCAGCGCCACGCCCATGCCGTTGGCGACGAAGGCGACGGCGGTTTCGGCGAAGCGGATATAGGTGGAAACGTCCGGCTCCTGCCCGGCGCGGGCAAACATGTCGGCGATGATCCGGCCATGGGGGGTGTCGGGGCGGAAGGATTGCAATTGTGCGCCGGCAAGGTCCGCCACGCCGATCCGGTCGCGATCCGCCAGCGGATGATGGCTGGGCACGGCGCAGACCATGCGCCCGGCGCCGATCCGGCTGGACAGGATGTTGGGATGGTTGATCGGAAAGACGGTCAGCGCATATTCGCCGCGCTGGAGCGCGAGATAATCGATCGCCTGCTCGACCGAGAGAATGTCGAACTGGATGGTGAGGCCGGGATAATTGGCGCTGAGGCGGGCCAGCATCTGGGGCAGGATCGAATGGCCGAGCGAGGGCGATGCGCCGACGCGAAAGGTCTTGTCTTCCCCCTTGGCCAGTCGGCGGATGACATGGGCAAGATCGTCGAAGCCCTTGTAGATGCGCTCGATCTCCTCGAACAGCACGCCGGCTTCCTGGGTCGGCACCAGTCGGCCGCGGGTGCGGTCGAACAGGCGGAACTGCAGCCTGTCCTCCATATGGCCGAGCATCCGGCTGAGGCCGGGCTGGGACGTGCCGAGCATCCGCGCGGCGCCGCTGACCGTCTTGGTAATCATGACGGCGCGGAAAATTTCTATCTGTCGAACCGTGAGCATCGAACGTCCATGATCCTGCACCGGATGGATAGCGCGTGCTAGCCCAGCGGGGCGGCGCATGAAAGCCCGCCGCATGGGTGCCGGTCGTTCGAAGGCGGGTTTTCAATGTGCGCGGGCAGGGGGCAAGGGGTTGCCCGCGCACATCGGTCAGCCAGGGATCAGAAGCGAACCTTGGCACCGACCGTCATGTAACGGCCGATCGTGTCATAGTGGATCGCGCCATAGGTGGTCAGCGGCGGATCGCGGTCGAACAGGTTGTTGACGTTGGCGAACAGGGTGAACTTGTCGACATTCACCTGGGCGCCGAGGTCGACATAGACGCGGGCGGCGATGTCGTTGTTGGCGATGTCCAGCGCATGGTTGAACTTGCCGCCGCCGACATAGCGGACGCGGGCGTCGACCGAGACGTCCTGGCTGCTGTAGTTGATCGACCCGGTGGCGCGCCAGTGCGGCGTGCCGAAGCTGACATTGTCGCCCACGTCACCGGCGCGGTCGACGCTGGTCATGCCGTCGTTGATCAGCACCTTGTCGACATAGGTGGCGAGGCCCCGGAAGCGCATCGTGCCGCCCAGGCCGCCGCTCACCTTGCTCAGCGGCAGGGTGTAGCTGGCCTCGATATCCACGCCGGCGGTCTTGTATTCGGCCAGGTTGATATAGGTGGTGTAGATGGTGGTCGGGGCACCCGAGCTGTCCCGCACGATCTGGCTGCACAGGTCGGTATTGCCGTTGGCGCAACCGCTGATGACGTCCTGCGCACCCAGCGAGGTGATCGCGTCCTTGAGCTTGATGTTGTAATAGTCGACCGACAGGTTGAAGCCCGGCAGGAAGGTCGGCGTGAACACCGCGCCGGCGGTCAGCGTGCTGCCGATTTCGGGCTTCAGGTTCGCATTGCCGCCGCCATAGCGGGTGATCGAGTAGGTGCTGCCATTTTCCGCGACCGTGGTGAAGCTGGTCGTGGTGGTGGTGTAGAGTTCCGCCAGGCTGCCCGAGCGGATGTCACGCGACCGCGACACGCGCAGCAGCAGATTGTCGAAGATGCGATCGGTCACGCCCAGCTTCCACGACCAGATGCCGCCGCTGGTGCTGTAGCGGCTGTAGCGGGCCGCGCCGTTGACATCGAGCTTGCTGAACGGCTGGTCGAGCAGCGGGATGGCGACTTCGCCGAACGCTTCCTGGACGTTGAAACCACCGTCGAGCGGCGAGAAGTTGAAGCGGCTGAAGCCCTTGGCGGCCGAGGTGGCGTCGAGGCTGTTGGTGACCTGCTCTTCCCAGCGGGCTTCCGCACCGAAGGCGACCGAAACCGGGCCGGCCCAGGTGGAGAAGGGATCGCCGCGCAGGCTGGCGCCGGCGCTGTCGAGCTTGGTGGTGTAGACGACGCGGGCGACATTGCCGAACACATAGTCGATCGCGTCCTGGCTGGCGGCGCCTTCGCCCAGGATGTTGAGCGGGCGGCAGGCGGTCGTCGGATCGGTGAGCGCGGTGCGGCAGACGATGTTGCCGCTGCTGTCGGTCACGGCATCCAGCGCGGCGGTCAGATTCGCGCCGGTGATCTGGTTGTCATAGCTCTGCATGTTGCGGTTTTCGCCATGGCTGTAATAGGCCGAATAGCGCCATTTGCCGTCCGCGAAGCTGCCATCGACGCCGATCGCGCCTTCCACATTCTGGCGATAATAGCCGAAGGTGCGATAGCCATAATCCTCGAAGAAGCGGCCGACCTTGATGCTGGTCTCGCCAGCGGCGGCGAGTTGATCGCGGATCGACTGCGACAGATAGGGGTTGCTGGCCGACAGGGTGTAGGTGCCATTTTCCGCATAGAAGGGATATTTGGCCCAGATGCGGCTGTAGCTGCCGTCCGCCCAGAAGGTGGCGTCGCCCACTTCAAAGCTGGCGCGGGCATAGCTGTTGACGCGCTGATAGGGGTTGGTCAGCGCATATTCGTCGTTGGTGGCCACGCCTTCGCCGCCGACCATGGTCGAACCGCTGATCTGGCTGCCGTACTGGAAGGCGCGCAGCGTGCCGTCCGAATTGAAGGTCTGGCCCTTGAGCGTGCCCGAGGTGATCAGGCCGCCGAGGCTGGTGGTCGAGCTGTTGACGTCGCGCACCAGGATATAGTCATGGTCGCCGGTGGTCGGCGAGAAGAGGTTGGCGCTGCCGACATTCTTGCGCGAATTGCGGTCGAGAATGCCCTCGTCATTCTGATATTCGGCGCCGATCATGAAGTGGCCGCGACCGTCGGCGAAGTGGGTGCCGAAGGTGCCGTCGAAGCTGTAGCGATAGCCGTCGCCACGCGACGACACGCCGTTCTGCGCGCCGATGGTCAGGCCCTCCAGATCATCGTCCAGCATGATGTTGACGACGCCGCCGATCGCGCCCGAGCCCCAGGCTGCGCTGGCGCCGCCGGTGACGATCTCGACCCGCTTCACCAGGCCCTGCGGCACGGTGTTGAGGTCCGACGAGCCGGTGAAGCGGCGGTTGTTGAGCAGGGTCAGGGTGCGGGTGACGCCGAGGCCACGAAGGTCCATCGCCGACGAGGAGGAGTTGGTGTTGGCGACGGTGCTGGCCGGCGACTGGGTCGCGCGGAACTGCGGCAGGTCGTTCAGCACCTGCGCGATGCTGGGGCGGGCGCCCTGGCGCAGTTCGCTTTCGCCCACGACGGTGGTCGGGGTCGGCGCGTCGAAGCCCTTGCGGTCGATGCGCGAACCGGTGACGACGATCGAACCGGCGTCATCGTCGGCGGCGGGCGTGCTGTCCTGTGCCATGGCGACCTGCGCCGTGGCGAGCGACAGGACCAGAGCGGCCCCGGCGCTGCCCGCCATCAGCAGGCGGCGAAATCCAGTGTCTTCAATACGCATTTCCAATAGTCCCCTTTTGCTCTTGCTTTGTTGTGGCCGCGACCCGAGCGGCTCTTGTGTGATGGCTGAAAATCAGTCGGCGACGCGGCGGAAGGCGACGTCGTAGGCACGCCCTTCGCCAAAGCGCAGCGCGGTGACCGCGCCCGATGCGTCGCGTTCGAACTTGACGGTGATGCGGCCGGCGCCCGGCGCGGCTTCGCCGGTGAAGACGTCGGCATAGGCGGGCCTGAGCGGCGTGTTGTACCAGCGCGGGCCGCTATAGGTCAGCGTGTCGCCCTGCTGCTTGAAGCTGAGGCAGGCGAAGGTGTCGACGCCGCAGAAACGGCCGACATAGGGCTTGGCGTCAAAGGCGGTGACGGCATCGACCTTGCGATAGGCGATCTTCTCGCCCTCGCGATGTTCCAGCGTCAGGCCGGTCTTGCCAAAGGCGAAGATATCCTCGCGTTGCGCCCAGCGGCCCGGACCCACCGGGGTCAGCACCCGGCCGTCTGCGCGCAGATTGCCCTTGTCGTCGCTGTCGAAGCGGACCGGGAAGCCGGTCATGCCGTCGGCATAGGTGCCCGAGGGCAGCGGCCCCTTGGGGGTATAGGTCTTGGCCTTGTAGGCGGGCAGGAAGATGTCGGCGACATCGCGGCCCAGCACCGGCGTATCGGCATTGCCGCTATTGCAGAGCAGCGACACGGCGAGCTTCTGCTGCGGATAGCGGGCCATCCAGGCGCGATAGCCGCCGGTCGAACCGCTGTGGCTGACTTCCTGCTGGCCATGATGGTCGAGATTCACCAGCGCCAGCGCATAGGCGATCGGCGTGCCGTCATTGAGCTTGGTCGGCGTCTGCATTTCGGCGGTGAAGCCGGTGCCGAACGTGTCGGCGTCGAGCGCCGCCTGCCACTTCACCAGATCGCCGACCGTCGTCAGCAGGCCGCCATTGCCATAGGCGTCCTCGATCACCTGGTCGTTGCGATAGACGCCATCGTCGAATTCATAGGCGCCGGTGCGGCCGGGCACGACATCGCCATGGTCGTCGCGCCAGCGTGTGTGGGTCATGCCCAGCGGCTTGAAGATATGATCCTGGGTGAAGTCGGCGAGCGACTGGCCGCTGACCCGCGCGACGATGATGGCGAGCAAATTATAGTTGCTGTTGCTGTAGAGATAATGGCTGCCGGGCGCGAAGTTCAGTTCCTTCTGGCGCGCGACGATGTTCAGCATGTCCTGATTGTCGGCGGTGCGGCTGTTGCGCGGCCAGCCCTCGATCGCGGCGACCGAACCCCAGTCGCGCAGGCCGCTGGTGTGGTGCAGCAGGTGGCGGATCGTGACCGGGGTGCCGTAATCGGGCATTTCCGGCACGACCTTGCGGATGTCATCGTCCAGCGACAGCTTGCCGGCATGGGCCAGCATCAGGGTCGCGGCGGCGGTGAACTGCTTGGAGTCCGATCCGGCCTCGAAGATGCTGTCCGTGGTAAGGGGGACGCCCAGTTCCAGGCTGGCCATGCCATAGGCGCGGGTGGCGATCGCCTGGCCATTGCGCGAGACGGCGACGGCGCAGCCGGGGGCGGTCTTGCTGTTCCAGCGCGCGAACAGCGCGTCGAGGCGAGGGAGCGACGCGGCATCAGCCGGGGCCGGGCTGGCCGATTGCGCCATGGCGGCAGCGGGCAGTGCCGCAGCCATGCAGATGAGCGCCCCCGCGAGCGAGGACCGAACGGTCGTCATATCTATTTTCCCCTTTTTGCGCCCGAACGGTGCGCCCGAAGCGCTCTTGCCGCGCTGCGATCTGTTTTTTCTGGCGGCGCGTACGGCGGAAAATCCGTCGTCGTCCGTCTTTCCTGGCGAGTCCTAACCGGAGTCGCTGTCACGAACCTGACACAGAGAGGGGTGAGGCGGCCGATCTTGCAATCAACGGCAAGATAAGGGCTTTTTATTTGGTATTTGCATTCCTGCTGTGGATGCGTATCGCAATTTAATGTCGATCGAGGGTGCCTGCCGGGATCGGTAGGAGTGCTGTAATGCGTTTGTTGCTGGTGGAAGATGATGAGCGTCTGGCGCGGGGGATCATGGCCTCGCTTGAAGGCGCGGGCTTTGCCGTCGACATATTGACCAGCGGCGAGGATGCGCTGCGGCTGGCCGATCAGGAACCCTATAGCGCGATCATCCTGGACCTGGGCCTGCCCGATCTGGACGGCCTGGAAGTGCTGAGCCGGCTGCGCGCGCGCGGCGCGCGGACGCCGATCATCATCCTGACCGCACGTGACATGATCGACGACCGGATCAATGGTCTGGATCGCGGGGCCGACGATTATATGGCCAAGCCGTTCGACCCGCGCGAGCTGGAATCGCGGGTTCGCGCGCTGGTGCGACGCAGCCAGGGCACGCTCGATCCGGTGCTGCGCATCGGCACGCTGACCTTCGACCGGTCCAGCCGCACCGTCTATCTGGAAGGCAGCATGATCGACCTGCGCCGACGCGAACTGGCGGTGCTGGAGACGCTGATGGGCCGGCCGGGCAAGGTGGTGGCCAAGGAAAGGCTGTCGGCCGAGGTGTTCAACTTCGACGATGCCGTCACGCCCAATGCGCTGGAGGTCTATGTCGGCCGCCTGCGCCGCAAGTTGCAGCCGTCAGGCCCGTCGATCCGCACGATCCGCGGTCTGGGCTATATGATCGAAGCGGCTTGAGCGCCGGACTGATCGACCGCCACACATATGCGCAGATTGTCTTCCTCGCTGCGGCTGCGCCTGACGGGCGCGGTGATGATGCCGCTGACGGCGCTGGTGCTGGTCTTTTCCGTCATCACCGCACTGGTCAATCACAATACCGAGGCGGACACGGTCGACCGCGTGCTGGTGGGGTCGGTCCGCACGCTCAGCCTTGCCTATAACAGCCCGCCGGCCGACCAGAAGCGGCTGGTGCCGCTGGTCATCCACCTGCTCCAGCGCCGCGCCCGGCCGGTGGTCCATTACAGCGTCTATCGCGGCACCACGCTGGTCGCCGGCGATCCAAGCCTGAAGCCGCCTGCCGACTATCGCGCGGACTGGGACGGCGTGACCGATCGCCATCCGCCCGCGACCTTCAAGAATGCCTATCGCAAGACGCTGCTGGTGCGCGGCTATCTCGATCCGGCGGACGCCCATTATGTCACCCAGGCGGCCTATCTGCGCAGCGGCACGCTGCACGGCAAGCCGGTGCGGATCGCGACGGAGATGCGCCGCGCCTATGGCGATGACAGGCTGATCGCGATCCAGATTGCCGACTATCTGGATGATCGGTCCGCCTATGAACGGCTGTTCCTGCGCCAGGTGCTGCTGGTCGGCGTCGCGGTGCTGCTGGTCACCGGGCTACTCTTCTGGTGGGCGATCCGCTGGGGACTGCGGCCGCTGTCTGACCTGACGGGGCAGGTGGAGGCCGCCCGGCGCGAGGCGTCGCCGGCCTTCCGCATGGAAATGGCGGAAGCTACGCCGGTCGAGATCAAGCCGTTCGTCGCGGCCTTCAACGGGCTGATGGCGCGGCTGGAGCGGGCGACCAATTCGCTGCGGCAGTTCACCTCCAACGCCTCGCACCAGATGCGCACGCCGCTTGCCGTGGCGCGGGTCCATCTTGACGTGCTCGATCGCTATGGCGCGGCATCGCCGCAGGGCAAGGCGGCGTTGCAGGATATTCCCCACGCCATCGACAGCCTGGAGCAATTGCTGCGCCAGCTGATCGCGCTCGCCCGCAGCGAGGAGGATGGCGACATGCGCATGGGCCCGTTCGACTTGTCCGAAGTCGCCGCGGACGTGATTGCCGATCGCGCCGCCCAGGCGCCGGCCGATATCGAGATCGGCTATGACAAGGCGATGGTCGGTCCGGCCATGGCGGTCGGCCGGCCGGGGCTGGCGGCGGAACTGATCGGCAACCTGCTAGACAATGCGATCCGCTACAACCGGCCGGGCGGCGCGGTGACCGTTTATCTCTATCGCCGTGACGGGCAGGCGATGGTCGATATCGACGATGATGGTCCGGGCATTCCCGAGGCGCAGCGCGAAAAGGTGTGGGACCGTTTCTACCGCATGCCGGGCAACAGCGCGACGCCGGGCACCGGCCTTGGCCTGCCGATCGCCCGCGCGCTCGCCGACCGAATGGGCGCGCAGATCAGCCTGGCCGACGGACGGAGCGGCCGGGGGCTGTGCGTCACCATCGCGTTTCGCGCCGAATAGCGCCGCCGAACAGAAAAGCCTGTCCCGGCGACAGGTTCATGTC
Source organism: Sphingobium sp. SG1 (assembly GCF_057063145.1). NCBI lineage: Bacteria > Pseudomonadati > Pseudomonadota > Alphaproteobacteria > Sphingomonadales > Sphingobiaceae > Sphingobium > Sphingobium sp. SG1. Next base: position 459,127 of record NZ_JBVVOJ010000004.1, read on the forward strand.
AGCCCGACCGGCTATCCCCGACACAAAGTTACAAAGGGGAAGTCCGTTGATGCTGTCCAAGATTCTTCGCCGCCGCGCAGTGCGCAGCCTGTCGCTGGCCGGCGCCGCGCTGATGCTGACTGCGCCGATCGCGGCCCATGCCGAGGAAGAGGAAAGCGGCGGCCAGCTGTCGACCAGCCGCGTGCCGACCAGCCCGATCGCCGGTGATTTCAGCTTCGCGGCGGTGGGCGACCTCATCTATCTGCGTCCGATGCTGGCGACGATCGAGCAGCAGTCGCCCGACATGCTGCGCATCCTGCGCGGCGCGGACGTGACCTTCGGCAATTTCGAGACGACCGCGCTCGACCTCAAGACCTTCAAGGGCTCGCCCCAGGCGGAGTCGGGCGGCACCTGGATGCTGGCCGATCCCGCCGTCCCGGCCGATGTGGCGAAGATGGGCATCGACATTGTCGGCCATGCCAACAACCATGCCACCGACTGGGGCGTGGAGGGGCTGTATGACACGCTGGCGCTGCTCGACGGCGCGCATATCGTCCATGCCGGCACCGGCCGTTCGATGACTGCGGCCCGCGCTCCGGCCTATTATGACGGGCCGCATGGCCGCGTCGGGCTGGTGTCGGCCACCACCAGCTTCACGCCGATGACGCCGGCCTCCGATCCGCTGGGCCAGGTGCCCGGCCGTGGCGGCGCCAACACCATCCGCAGCGTCGAGGTCGGCCTGGTGTCCGACACCGATCTGGCGACGATCGCCCGGCTGGCGGGCACCAAGGCGGGGGCGCCGGTCAAGATGAAGGGCCGCGAATATCGGACGACGACAACCCCGACCGCGCCGATGACGATCGAATATGATCTCAACGCCAGGGATGTCGCCGCTAACATGCTGGCCGTGCGCCAGGCCAAGCAGAATGGCAATTTCGCCGTCTTCTCGCTGCACAATCATGAGCCTGGCAATGCCAGCCAGACGCCCGCCAATTTCGCCCAGGGTCTGGCCCATCAGGCGATCGATGCCGGCGCCGACGCCTATGTCGGCCATGGCCCGCACCAGCTGCGCGGGATCGAGATCTACAAGGGCAAGCCGATCTTCTATTCGCTCGGCAACTTCGCGATGATGAACAACAGCCTGGATGACCTGCCGGCCGACATGTACGACCAGTTCGGCATCACGCCGGGCAGCGTCACCGCGCCAGAACTGCTGCAGGCGCGCGGCGCGAAAGAATTTGGCGATCCCAACCTCTATGAAACGGTGATCGCGGTCAGCCATTACAAGGATGGCCAACTGAGTGAAATCCGCCTCTATCCCGTCGACCTGGGCGTCAACGCGACGGGCGCGGGCAAGGGCGTGTCGCACCTGGCCGATGCCACCGTGGGCGCGCGCATCCTGGAACGGCTGCAGCGCCTGTCCGCGCCGTTCGGCACGAAGATCGAGACGGTCAAGGGCGTGGGCGTGATCCGCGTGGCGGCAACCCGCCCCTGATCTAATGGCGGCTTCAGGGGCGCAGGACGGCGCCCCTGAAGCCGCCTTGTCCTATTCCGCGCTGTCGAGCGCGAAGAGGTCGAGCCGTTCGGCCAGCGCGGCATCGTCCAGATGCTGCGGGTTGGCGGCGCGCATCTGGGTGCGGGCGTGGGGCTTGATGCGGACGGCTTCGGCGCTGGCATTGTCGCCATGGCGGAACACGTCGATCACGCTGTCGAGATTTTCATAGACGACGGCGCGCTTTTCCGATGGGGCGGCGATCACCACCTGCAGCCCGATATCGTCGTAAAATTCGAGCAGGGTGCGCTGGTTGGGGCCGTCCATCTTGCTGAACGCCTCGTCGAACACGGCAAGGCCCAGGCCCAGATCCGCCCGCTCATATTGCCGGCGCGCGCCATGATAGATGCTGGCCAGCGCCGCGCCGATCACCACATAATAGGGCACCTGCCGCTCCGCGCCGCTCGCCGTGCCCTTGCGCTTGTCATAGCTGGTGGTGCGCCCCTTGTTCACATCCTCCATGCGCAGGTCGAAGGTGAAATAGTTGCGGTAATCCTGATAGGCCGAGAAATCGAGGGACTCGTCGCTGAGCAGCCGTTCGACCTCCGCCAGCGCCTGGGCATGTTCGGCGTCGCGCGGGGCGGCCCGGCCAAAGAGGGCGTCGAAGGTCAGTTCGTCATGCTCGCTCTCGCGCGCCAGCCGGTGGAGCGCGGCAAACTCCTCCTTGGGACGGGCATGGAGCGTGTAGATCTCGCCATGGAGCGGCCGCATCCGCAGCGCGCGGGTGAGGTTGTCCAGCTCCGAACGCAGATCGTTGAAGCGGGCGTTCAGTTCATGGATGAAGGCGGTGCGGAACAGCTGGCCGATCTGTTCGGCGGCTTCGTCGGCCTGGCGCCGATACTGGATCAGCTCATTTTCCTCCAACGCCGCGATATTGGCGGCGAGCCAGGGCTTCACCTCGGTCGCGATCGCGCCGGGCAGGGCAATGGGGGCGCTATTGTCGAAATCGGCGCGGTAATGGCCCAGCGTCTCGCGAATTTCGCCCTGCAACGCCTGATAGGCGTCGCGGGCCTCGTCCGCGCGCTTCATCATCTCCTGCACCAGTCGGGGCAGGGGGCGTCCGCGCTGCTGGCGATAGGCCTCGCGCAGGATCGAAAGGCTGGCCGATGAGCGCACCCGGTCCTTGAACAGGGCGCGCCGCGAGCGCAGGCAGAGCCAGGAGCCGGGCTGGGCATCGCCCGCATCCAGCCGCCGCTGGATTTCGATCCTGGCCTGACCAAGCTGGCCGCGCCGGCCGATCAGTTCTTCCTTTTCCTCGGTGGCGCTGCGCAGTTGCAGCTTCACCTTGTCCAGATTGTGCTGGATTGCCGGATCGACCGTCATCGCGATCTTGTCGAGCCGGTGCTGCAATTCGGTGCGGCTTTCCTCATGCTGGTCGATCGCGGCGACCAGCAGGTCGAGCCGGTCGGCCGGATCGACATCGGCCATCAGCGGCAGCAGCTTGCGATGAATATCGTCGTGGAACCGCTCGGTTTCGGCATGGACGGCGATCAGCGCCTGCCGATCCTCGATCCGGGCGAGCAGTTCGGCCTCCATCAGCGGGGCTGCGGCCCGGCCGATCTTGAGGTCGCGGGTGCGCAGCACCTCGACCACGATGCCGCTATTATAGGCGCCATCGCGCATGATCGCGCGGCCGCCGGCCAGCAATTCCGCCTGGGTGCCGGCGAGGCGCACCTGACCCGTGCGGAAGCGCAGGAAGGCGATCGCCAGCGGGTCGTCGCTGGCAAAGACGGTGGCGAGGGAATCGGTGTCGAAGCCGGGCGGCTGTTCGGCGAGGCGGCGGCTGTTGATGACCCGGCATCCGCGGAAGCCGTCGCGGTTGGCGCGCACGATCTCGACCGCGCGGGACGCATGTTCGGGATCGACCAGAATCGCCTCGCGGTCGCGCCCAAGCAGGGCCTCGGCCGCTTCGCGCCATTGTGGATCGACGATTTCGGCCACCTGGCAGAGCGTGCGCGGACGCATATTCTCTCGCTCCAGCGCGGCCATCAGCCGGACGGTGCGATCGTCCAGGCTCACCTGGCCGGCGCGCGCCTTGTCGCGGCGCGCGACCAGATCGGCCAGCTCGTCCTGCAGGCCGCGCCGCTGGGCGATCGCCTGGTCGCGCCGTTCCTGGATCTTGGCGACGCTATCGATGGCGCTGCGGCGGGCGGTGGCGATCAGCTCCTCCATCGCCAACGGATCGCGCGGCCATGTCGGCGGCTCCAGCCCGTCGCTCTGCTGCCGCAGGGCCTCCAGCGCCTGGAACAGGGCGCCGAGCTTCAGGGGCGCGAGCCGCTCGCGATGGTCGAGCAGGCTGGCGCCGAGCGCGGCCGCGCGGAAACGGGCTTCGAGCCGTTGCACCACGCCGGTGCGGGCCAGGTCCACGGCCTTAAGTTCGCTGGCGACCACGGCACGCTTGCCGGCAGCGCCCTCCGCCACGGACTGGGCGAGCAGGCTGTCCTGCCGATCGCCCAGTGCCGCGATCTCCGCATCGCAGCGGCCGATGTCGTGCTGGATGTCGTCCAGTTCCGCCAACGTGTCGCGCCGTTCGCGCAGATTGGCGATCAGCGCGGCCCCCGCCTCGATCATGGCGGCGAGGCGGGCGGTGCCACGGGCGACATCCTCCCGTTCCAGCAAGGTGACGAAGCGGGACACGAGTTCGGCCAGCGCCCGCAGCGCGTCGAGCCGCCGTTCCAGTTCATGCACATCCTTCTGGATGTCGCGATAGCGCTGGATGCCCTCGCGCAGTTCGCCGATGTCGATGTCATTCCGGGCGAGCAGGAAATTATGCACGAAGCCCTCGACCGAGCGCATATCCTCGAACGACAGGGCCATGACGAAGGCGCGGATGAAGCGATCCGGATCGCTGTGGCGCCGGCCGGTGAACAGCTGGCGCATATATTCGCGGATATGGTTGCGCGGGCCATCGGGGCGAATGAGCTGGGTGCCGGCCGCTGCGCAGGCCTGCTCCAGCCGTTCCCGCACCAGGCTCCAGGGCGCCGAGCGCTGCTGCCCGCCATCCAGATGCTCGATCAGCAGGTCGGTATCCACTCGCACGCCGGGCGCGATATAGCGGCCGACCACCTGTGCATCCTCGATCGCGGATGCCTCGACGCACAGGCCCACGCTCACCGGCGGGCGCACGCCGTCGGGATCGTCGAACGTCAGCACGATGTGGGTGACGGATTCCTGGCGCAGAAATTCATGTTCGTTGAGCTGGCCGAGGCAATAGCCGCGCAGCGTGCGTTCCGACTTGCGGCTGCCGGTTTCGCCAGCGGAACGATTGAACTGATACCAGCGCCGCGAACCGCCGGTCATCACCGCCTGGATGAGGTCGATCAGCGTCGACTTGCCGGAGCGGTTCTGGCCCAGCACGGCAGTGTCGCCGCCGACGGCCAGGTCCTCGCGACCGAACAGATGCCATTGCACCAGTGCGATATGGGCAAGCTGCATCATGCGACCTCCTCCTCGTCGGCGTCATCCAGGTCGATGACGGGCTCCTCCGTCTCGCTTTCCTGATAGTCGCCGCCGGCCAGCAATTGTTCGAGATGGGCCATGAACTCCTCGCCCGCGACGGTGGCGATCAGTGCGCGGATGGTGATCGGCATGTCCTCCAGCTCTTCGTCGATGGCGCCCATATGGACGATCGCCCGGCGGTCGAGCGCGGTGACCAGTGCCTTGAACTCGTTGATGCCCAGCGTCGCGCGGCGGGCGCGGGCGACCATGTCCTGATAGGCGTCATAGGCGGCGTTGAGCGTCACCATCACGCTGCCATAGCGTTCGACATCGCCTTCCTGGATGCCTTCTTCCCACAATCGACGGAACAGCAGCAGCACCAGCGTCTCGTCGATCCGCATGCGCGGATGGCCGATCTGTTCGGTGTCGGGCAGGATGCCGGCCCAGCCCTCGCTTTCGCGCACCACCAACCGATAGCCCGCGACTTCGAAATAATCGGCCACCAGTCGCTCGACATCGGGGCGGAGCAGGACTTCGAGCAGGGCGGATGAGCCGCGATCCTGCACATGCAGGAACTGATGGCGCAGCAACTGGCTGATCGCCTGGGTCACGCGGTGCATCCGGCGCGGATCGCGCGCCTCCAGGGTCTGAAATTCACTGAGCATCTTGTATCTCTGGGGTCACGGCGTCGCCGATGCGCGAGACGGTGAAGCCCGCGCAGCGCAGCCAGTCATTGTCGATGGTCGATCCGGTATCGACCGAGAAGCGGAAATGGGGCGCCAGATGGTTGGCGATGGCATTGCCCCGGCCGTCGGCATCGGCGGCCAGCACGGACAGGCGCAGCGCTTCGAGCGTGAGGAAATCATCGACCGTCTCGATCGCGAAGCGGCTGGCCTCGCCCGATCCAAAGGGCGCCACGCGCCGTTCGAGGAAGCGGCTGACCTGTTCGGGCGTGACGGCAAGGCGGGCCAGATAGTCCCGGTCCAGCCGCTTGCGCCATTCGCGCAGGGGATCGGGCGGCGGCAGGACCAGCAGGCCGCCCGAAACCGTCGAACGATAGGTGCGCGGCCGGGCGAGCAGGGCGGGGGACCAGTAGGACCGGCGTGGTTCCAGCAGGCCGGACATGGACGGCGCCATATCCTGCCCATCCGTGCGGGCGAGCAGCCGATCAAGTCGCAGCAGCATCGGCTCGCTGCGCTGGAGAAAGCTGTTGCCGCGGCGTCCGGCATAGCGGACGGTGTTGCGCAGCCGCGTTTCCAGCCGGCTGCGATGCTGCTGGATGCGCTCGAAAGCCTCCTCGATCTGGTCGAACACGCGCCGCACCTTGTGCAGGTCGTCATAGACCAGATCACGGGCGGCGGACGGATCGGGCGCCAGCCGGGCCTCATGATAGGCTTCGGCGATGGCGGCGACGTCGGCGATCGAATCCTCGATCGCGTCGAGCGCGGTGAAGATGCGATGGCGGAAGCGATAGGGGTGGGAGGTGGTCGAGATGGCCGCATAATCCTGCAGCAGCAGCTTCTCGACGAAATCCTCGAAATAATGGCGCAATCGGCGGCCGACGCTGTCGCTTTCCACCACCCGCTTGTCGATGTCGCGCAGCGCGCTCAGCACGCTGCGCAGATAGCGGCCGAAGCTGGCGGCGTCGCGCGCCGCCTTGTGCAGGCCAGGGGCATTTTCCCGCGCGTTGCGCTGCAGCGCTTCCAGCTCGTTCTTCACCTGGATGACAAGGCCGCCAAGCTGGTCGGACAGGCCTTCGCGCAGGCTGCAGAGAAATTCGGCCAGGCGCATGGCGCCGGCCGGCATGTCGACCGTGACCTTCAGGCCATAGCGGCTTTCCTCGATCCAGCCGGTCGCCTGCAGTCGGTTGTAGATATGCCGGGCGCGCATCATCGCCGCGCTGGTCGCCTGCGCGTCGGCGGCTTCCAGCTTGCGCCGGCGCACGCGGCGGCCCGGTCGCGCGGCCAGCTTGTCCAGCACCACCGGGCTTTCATCCTCGCGCCACAGCTCCGCATTGTCGCCCAGCAGCGTATAGATCAGCTGGACGACCTCACCCTGGGTCGGGAAATGCAGGTCGGACCGGTAGAAGCCTTCATAGAGGCCGATCAGCACGCGCTCGTAGAGAAAGCGGTTCGACCCGGCGAACAGCGCGAAGATATCGGAATGGAGTTGGCCGAACAGCATCAGGCGGCACCATGCGCCGCCAGGCGGGACGCGCGATCGGGTGCGGTCGCGGCGATGGAGTCATCGCCGGTGCGCTGATGGTCGGACAGGGACGGATGATGGGCAGGCTGGCGCATTGTCCTCGGCGATGCCGGAGAAGCGCCTCCAAGGGCCGGGCGCAGCGTTGCACACGACCATAGACAGGGGCTCGTCCGGCAAAAATATGGGTTCGGCCGGCGCAGATGCCATGTTCGGGCGAGCCGGGCAAGCCGATGCCGGAATTGCAGAAAAGAGCGCGCGGTTGACGTATAACTTGTAAATTATGCCGCCAATCCAAGCCCGTTTTCTGTAATTTCATATGTAAATATTGGCCATGTCGAGAAAGGCAGGCGATCATTTTGCGAACAGAACGGGCAAAGGCCTCTTAACCATTGTAAAATGCTTCCATGGCCTAATAATGCGATGGATGAGGCAGGGTTGCTCAAGGGTTTGAACCATCCCGCGCGCGCGGGCAGCATGGACGCGTCCTGCGCCATGTCCGCCTATTTGCCTGCGGCCTTGCTATTGCTGGCGGGGCTGGTCGGGCTGGCCGCCGCCTGGATCATGAGCGGCAGCGGCTCGGGACGCTATCTGGTGATCGCGCCCTGGGGCGCGTCGCGGGCCGAGGCGATCAACCTGGTGCGGGCGGCCGACGGGGGGCTGGTCGGCATGGGACGCCTGTCCAACATCATCATTGCCGGGTCGAACCGGCCAGATTTCGCGGCGGCGTTGCGCAGGGCGGGGGCCTGGGGCGTGATCGCGACGCCGTCGCGGATCGAATGCGGCGAACCATTGCCGGGGGGGCAGACATCATGATTATCGAGCTGGACAAGCTGCGTTTCCATTTCGGTCGCTTCCTCGTGCCGCTCTTCTGGGCGCATGTCCCGTTGCTGGCGACGGTGGCCCTGCTCACGGGCCATTCGCCGATCGCGGCGGCGCTGGGCGGCACATTGCTGGCGGGGGCCTATCATCTGACCTGGTGGCGCCAGGGGATCGCTCCTGCGACCCGCTATCTGTCCGCCGTCGCCCTGATGGGCGAGCCGGCGATCCTGCTGTTCCTGCTGCGCGGCCATGCCTGGCAGATGGACATGCACATGTATTTCTTCGCCATGCTGGCGCTGACCATCGCCTGGTGCGACAAGCGCGCCATCCTGGCCGCCGCGACGGCGACGGCGCTGCATCATCTGCTGCTGCTCTATCTGCTGCCCTATGCGGTGTTTCCGGGGCAGGGCAATCTGGAACGGGTGCTGCTGCATGCCGGCATCGTCGCCTTCCAGACGGCGGTGCTGGTCTGGCTGAGCGACAAGCTGGTCGAGAGTTTTCAGCGCAACCAGAAGATGGGCGAGGAGATATTGGCCAAGAATCAGGCGCTGGAGGCACGGACCCGCGAGGCGGAGGAGGCCAATCGCGCGAAGAGCCTGTTCCTGGCCAATATGAGCCATGAAATCCGCACGCCGATGAATGCCATATTGGGCTTTTGCCATCTGGTCGCCCGGACCGACCTCGACCCCAAGCAGCAGGATTATATCGGCAAGATCAATCAGGCTGGCGTGTCGCTGCTGCGGCTGATCAACGACATCCTCGATTTCTCGAAGAATGAAGCGGGCAAGCTGACGTTGGAGGCGCATCCCTTCACCCTGCGCAGCGCGATCGAGAACCAGATTCAGCTGGTCGCGGCCAATGCCGAGGCGAAGCAGGTCAGGGTCGTCTCGCGGGTCGACGCCGATGTGCCCGAGCGGCTGATCGGCGACGAAATGCGCTTCTGCCAGGTGGTGCTCAACCTGATGAGCAATGCCGTCAAATTTTCCGAGGAAGGCACCGTCACCATCGGCCTGTCGGCGTCCGAGCAGAATGGCCGGGTGCGGCTGAAGCTGACGGTGCGCGACACCGGCATCGGCATGACGCCCGAGCAGCAGAAATCGCTGTTCCATTCCTTCACCCAGGCGGACAGTTCCACCACGCGGCGGTTCGGTGGCACCGGCCTTGGCCTCGCCATCTGTCGCCAGATCGTGGAGCAGATGGGCGGCGACATCGCGGTCGAGAGCGCACCCGGACAGGGCAGCAGCTTCATCTGCCACATGCTGATGGATGCGGACGACCGGGCGATGGGACTGGAAATGCCGATGTCGGCGCATGTCCGCCGGCTGCGCGTGCTGGCCGCCGACGACAATCCGGCGTCGCGCCAGATCATCCATGACGTCTTTGCCGGCTGGGGCATGGCGGTGGACCTGGTGGCGTCGGGTGGCGAGGCGATCGCCGCGATCGAACATGCCGACGAACGGGGGGAGCCCTATGACCTGGCCCTGCTCGACTGGAAGATGCCCGGCCTGGACGGGATGGAGACGGTCGATGCGCTGCGCACCAAGGCGCTGCGCCATCCCCAGCCCAAGGCATTGATCATCACCGCCTATGGCGCCGACGATCTGTTGCAGGGCGTCGATACCGACAAAGTTGCCGCCTTCCTGACCAAGCCGGTCGTGCCCAAGATATTGCTGGATACGATCACCGAGATTTTCGCCGAGGAACATGCGCCCGTCGTCCATGTCGCCGCGCCGGCCACGCCCGCCCTGCCGATGGTGGCCGAAGCGCTGCGCGGGCTGCGCGTGCTGCTGGTCGAGGATAATGAGATTAACCGCGAGATTGCGGCCGAACTGCTGGACGATGCCGGGTTGAAGGTGGATTTCGCGGAAAATGGCCGCATCGCCTGCGACATGGTGCGCGATAAGGGGGCGGGTTATGCCGCCGTGCTGATGGACGTGCAGATGCCCGAAATGGACGGCATCAGCGCCACCCGCATCATCCGCGAGCAGTGGAGCGCCGAGGATCTGCCGATCATTGCCATGACGGCTCATGCCTATGAGGAGGAAAAGCAGCGCTGCAAGGCCGCGGGCATGAACGATCATATCGCCAAGCCGGTCGAGCCGCCGGTGCTGGTCCGGGTGCTGGATCGCTGGTTGAAGGCGGGGCGAGTGACCACGCAAGTGGCGCCGGCAGTGGCACCGTCGGTCGCCAGTTCGTCGCTGCCCGATCGGCTGCCGCCCTTCGACCTGCCCGCCGCACTGGCGCGGGTCAATGGCAAGACCGGGCTGCTGCGCAAGCTGATCGTCACCTTCGGTGACAGCTATGACCATGTCGGCCGGGATTTGCGGGCGCATTTGGCGGCAGGGTTGCTGCCTGATGCGCGGCGCCTGGCCCATAGCCTGAAGGGCGTGGCCGGATCGCTGGAACTGGCTGACGTCCAGCAGATCGCGTCGGATATCGAACGGATGCTGGCGGCGGGCGAAACCGGGCCGGCGCTGGCCGCGATCGTCGATCTGGAGGTGGCGATAGCACCAGCGATCGCCGCTGCGCGCAGCCTGACGGGGGGCGCACAGGCATCGGACGTCGCGATCGTCACCGTGCAGGATGATGGCGCGATCGAACAGGCGCGCACCGAATTGCGCGGGCTGCTCGCGCGCCGGAGCCTCAGCGCCCGCGCCGGGTTCGAGCGGCTGGCCCAGGCGATGGGGCTGACGCCCGATCAGCGCGCGGGCCATCCCGTGCAGCGGGCGCTGGAGCAACTGGATTATGAAACCGCCCTCGCGCTGATCGATGCCGATGCGCCGGGCGCGGGCACAGCAGGCCGGTCGATCGATCCGGCAGGAGCGACATCATGAGCAAGGCCACCATCCTCATCGTCGATGACGAGATTTCGAACATCGAAATCATGAACGCCGTGCTGGAAGATGATTATGAGATCTGCTTCGCCACGTCGGGCCAGCAGGCGCTGGACATCGCGCGCACGGTGCAGCCCGACCTGATCCTGCTGGATGTGCTGATGCCAGGCATCGACGGGTTCGAAGTCTGTCGCCAGATCAAGGCGGACATCATGCTGGTCGATATACCGATCATCTTCACCACCGGGCTTGGCGATACGGAAGATGAGATGCGCGGCCTGTCGCTGGGCGCGATCGACTATGTGACCAAGCCTATCCAGCCGGCGATATTGCGCGCGCGGGTCGGCAACCATGTCGAACTCAAGCGCCTGCGCGATCAGCTTGCGACGCTGGCCGTCACCGATGCGCTGACGGGCCTGAGCAATCGTCGCCACATGGAACGGTCGCTGCAGGCGGAAAGCGCGCGCTTGACCCGGACCGGGGAGTGGATGTCGGTCATCATGCTCGACATCGATTTCTTCAAGCAGTTCAACGACACCTATGGACATCCCGCCGGGGATCGCTGCATCGCGATGGTCGGCGCCGCGCTGACCCGTGCGGTCAAGCGCGCGACCGACCTGCCGGCGCGCTATGGCGGCGAGGAGTTCGCCTGCATCCTGCCCGGCGCGGACCCCCAGGGGGCCGAACTGGTTGCGCAGGAAATCCGGCTGCAGATCCAGTCGCTGAACATTCCCCATGCCCAGTCGCAGGTCAGCCCCTTCATCACCGTCAGCATCGGCGTCGCCAGTGCCCGTTGCCATGCCGACCTGCCCGCCGAGTTGTGGATGGCGGAGGCGGATCGCCAGCTTTACGCCAGCAAGCAGCGCGGCCGCGATTGCATCACGACCACCCAGTTCGACGCGCAGACCTGCCATGGCTATTCCCTGGCAGCTAATGAATAGGCGCTGTTAGGCGCGCATGACCGGGGTCAGAGTCGCCTGATCAGAAGATGACCGTGACCAGCACCGTGTCCGAATAGCTGCCGGGCGGGACATTCTGCCCGGCCGGGATACGGCCATAGACGGTCGTGGTCTGGTCCAGGTTCAGCAGCGCGATGAAATTGCTGGTCACCGTCTGCGATCCGCCGGTCCCATCGCCCCAGACCTGGTTGCGTGCATTGCTGGTGTAGAGATTATAGGCGAGCGTCGAGCCGCCATTGGTCAGGACGCGCGGCGCATAGGTGGACGATGTCCCCTTGCTCAGCTGGATCGTGTAACTGCCGCCCAGCGCGACCACCAGCGAGCAGCGCACGCGCACCGTTCCCGATGAATCATTATCCCCGCTGGCGATCGGGTTGTAATTGCCGAAGCTCAGGCCGCTTGCCGATACGGTGCAGGTGCACAGGGCCAGGGGATCGCACGCCGCCTGCGCGGGTGTCGCCATGAACAGGGCCGCCAGCGCGACCGCAACGGCGTAGAGGTCATGGCCAGTGCGCATCCTCATCCTCCTTATGGCACGCATGTCAGCGGCCCGATCACTGGTAGCATTTCGTCCGGCACGGCGTCGACCCGAACATGGCAGGGGCCGTGCCCCGTATCGACGGTCAGCATCATGCCGGGATGAAGGCTGCGGATGAAGACGGCACCATCATTGCCGACAAACGATTTTTCATCTTCCGCGGTGACGCTGGCGCCGATTTCCGCCGGCGCGCCGTCCGGCATGACGATGCGCAATGTCGCCGGATGCTCCCGGACCGCGACGAAACGTGCGCTGACGGCGCCCCGGTAGCGCGGCACCACCCTGATCTGGTCATTGGGCATCCGGATGTCGATCGGCACGTCCGCCGCCGCGATGCTGAGGCGATTGACTTCATAGGGGCGCAGGTCGGGAATGACGGCCATGCCACGGGCGTCGGTCCGCGCGACCAATCGGTTTTCCTGATAGATGCGCACATCGGCCTGGCCGGGCACGCGCACCACGGCAAAGCCGCTTTCCACCCGGCGGGTCGGGAACAGCGCGCCATCGGCCAGCAACAGCCCGCCCTGGCCGGTGACACGCCAGCCGGTTTGTCCGCCGGCACGGTCCATCTGCGCGGTCATCTCCGCCGCATTGCCGCGCCACAGAATCTCGCCCTGCTGTTGCGCATTGCTGCCGGTCGAAATCGCCGCCCGATAGCCCCAGCCTCCGCTTTGCGGCGGGGTGCTGCGCATTTCCGCCCGCACGCCACCCCGGTCGGCCTGGAGATAGGCGCTGCTGCGCGGGCCGAAGGGGATGGTCAGGTTGAAGCCGATGCTGTTTTCATGGCCGCTTTCCGAAAAGCGGCTGCGGATCGCGTAGGCGCTGACAAAGGCCTTGTCGCGCAGGGACAGACTGTAATTGCCCGACAGGACGCGGGCGGACTGGCTGTCGGCATAGGTCAGGCTGGTATAGGAGGCCCCGATCGTGCCCATCGCGCCCAGGCTCCATCCGGCAGAGCCTTGCACCTGTTCCACGATCCGCTCGCTGGCACGCTCCACGCCGATTTCGCGATAGCGGTTCGACGCCCGCTGGTAACTGAGAGCGACGTTCCAGGTCGGGGCGTTGCGGGCGAAGGCCGCTCGATACAACAGGCCCTCACCGGCCTGGCTCGTCGATCCCGCTGCCGCCAGGCTGATCTCGCCGATCGGAACGATGATCATGTTGATGCCGCCGCCGGCCATGGTGACGTCGGCGCTGGCTTCGGCCCGTCCCTCGATCGTCAGCCGGTCGGTCAGGCCGCGGCGATAGGTGCCGGCCAGGAAGGGATTGTCATAGCCGAAGCTGCGCAGCCCATAGCCGCGCCGTTCGGCTCCCGCCTCCATAGACCAGGACGCCAGGCCCGCGCGCAGCAGGTGGGAACTCACATAATAGCTGGACGTGACGCGCCGCTCCACACCCAGCGGATCGCGGATCACCAGCGTCACCTGGCCGGCACCCGTGACCAGCGGCACCTGGTTGATGGAGAAGGGCCCCTGGCCGACGTCGGTCTGGAAGCGTTGGGTTCCGTTCACCAGCAGCTCCACGTTCGACGGCACGGCGGCGCTGCCGGCAAGGGATGGGGTCGGAAAGGTCAGGAGGCTTGGCTGCAGGGCGAACTCGGTGCCGAAGCGCACGCCGCCAAAGCGGATCTGCCGCGTCCAGTCGCGCGCATCCGTTACGCCATCGCCGATGACGAGGCGCGTCAGGTTGATCGGATCGTCACGCAGATAATAGCTGTCCAGCCGGGTCGCCCGGCCATAGACCGTGCCGTTGCCCAGCAACATGCTGTTCGACACCACGCCCCAGTCATCGGACAGCCCCGCCTCCACGAAGGCGCCCAGGCGCGCCTTGCCGGCATATTCGGCAGAAATGTCATAGTTGAGGAAGGCGGCGAGCATATTGTCGCTGGGCGCGGCGACGGTGCTGGCGGGCGCAACGCTGGTCGCTTCGAAGGCTTCGGGCGACACCGTCAGCAACAGGGCCTGGTTGGGCTCGTCGAAGGCGGCCGCGACGCCGCCGAGCGCGGATAGCGCGACAAAGGCGTCGCCATCGATCATCATTGCCGTGCCGGTCGGCGGGCGCATCCGCCAGGCGGCCAGATCCTTCACGCGCACCAGGAATGCGCCGGCGCGCCGCGCAAGCAGATAGTCGCCTGGCAACAGCCGGCCATTGAGCGTGACCGAGGCCAGCATCATTGTCGGCGTCGCCGTCGCGTCTGCCGTCGTCGCAATCGCGCCTGTCGTCGGCGCGCTGTCCTGCGCGCTGGCAATGCCGCAACTGGCCACGACGCAGGGCAGGACAAGAAGGGTGCTAGCGCGTCCCACCGGCATGGGATGCCGACTGGAGGACGAACTGTGCGGTCAGGCTGCGCTGGCCGGTGGCCGCCTCCAGCGTCAGCTTCTCTCCGCCACCCACCGGCCGTTGCATGTCGAACAGGAAGCTGCGTGTCGCGCCGGGAAGGATGTAGATCGATTCCTGCCTCGTCGCCAATGGCGTGCCGTCGGCCCGCTTCAGGTCGAGGCGATTGAGATGAACATGCGCGCTGCCTTCATTGCATGCGGTCAGCGTGAGCTGCCTGTCACTGGTGGCGGTCAGCTGCCACGCCAGGGATGCCTGCGCACCGGGCGCGGTCACGAAGATGGGGATGCTGACGCGCAGCAATGTGCGGATCTCGCCAGCGGCGGTCGGGCGATCGGTCGGGATTTCCTCGAGGAAGACGCGATAGCTTTTCTCGGTCGGTGTGGCGGCCGTGCGCAGGCCGAAGCGCGCAATCTGCTGCCCGCCTGCGGCTATTTCGAACAGCGGCGGATTGGCCAGGATGTCACGTGTTTCCTCGAACAGATCCTGCCCATTATCCTGCCGCCATGACACGACCCGCACCTGCATGCGGGCGGGGGCATCGCCGCTATTTTCGATCGTCATCGTCTCGACCGGGGTCTTGTCGTCAAGCGCGACCAGGACCGGATAGATTTTCAGCGTCGCGGCCCAGGCGGTGGTTGGCTGTGCCAGGGCGAGCAGGGCCGCTGCCGCGCGTCGTGCGAACATCTTGGGCATGGCCGCCTCGCTCCGGATCGATCAATAGACGACGTTGACGGTGATGGTGTCGCTATAGGAACCGATCGGGACATTCTGGCCGGCCGTGATCCGGCCATAGACGGTCAGGGCATTGGTGCCGACCGGCGCCGTCGCGGCGGCGGTGTCGGTTGCAGGTGTGTTGCCCCAGTTCGTCGTGTGCGCCGAATCCTGATACAGCGCATAGCTCAGCAGATTGCTTCCGCTCGACATCTTGCGCGTGGTCACGGTCGCCCCCGATGCCGTGCCCGCGGTCAGGCCGACCGTGTAGGTGGTGCCGACCGTGCAGAGAACCGACAGGGTGGAGGTGGCGTCGGTTGGCCCGGTCGCGGTCGGGTCATAATTGCCGAACGCCAGCGCCGTGGCCGACACGACGCAGGCCTTGATCACGGTTGCGGTAACCGGGAAGGTCGTGGTGGTGGTGGCTGCCTGGGCCGTGCCTGCAAGACCCGTGAGCAGGGCCGTAGCTGCGAGGGATGCGGCCAGTTTGAAACGAAACATGTGTCCTCCAACACCTCAAGCTTTGATGGAGGGAGTATCGTCAATGTCGGTTAATAACGCGCTTTTGGGCAAAAGACGGCTTTACCAATATTTTGCGTAAATCGCGTTCGTCGCAAGACAGGGGGCGGTCCCTCAGAACTCATAGGACAGGATGTCGTCCTGCCGGCTGTGATCCATATTGCCGCTGCGAAGGGAGGCGACTGTTCCGTTGTCGCTGGACGATTTCACCATGCGATAATGATATTGTCCGCAATTTCCAGCAGCCTGGTCGCTGGAAATGCGGCAGGGCTGCACGACCACCGCGCCGACCAGCAGCGAGCCATGCGCGGCCTGCTGCGCAGGCGCAGCAGTGCCGATGGCCATCGATCCTGCAATCAGGAGGGTGCGGCCGGAATGGCGCAACATGCAAATAACCCCGTTCATCGCGCCCTCCTAACGGATCGAAGCGGCAACTGACAGTGATTCCTGACCGGCGGTGGAGGAGGGGCTGGTCATCAAATATGGAATCTATGCACAGTCTCGAAAGCGGCGGTGCTGGCAGTGAATGTGATGGGCACTTTGGTTGGCTGCAATGTGACGGCCCTATAGAAAGGTGGCCAGCTTCCGCTTTTGGCAGCTGTTAGCTCCTGTATCCGCTGCCATGACCTGCTGACCTCGCTAGCAGTTTGATGGCCCTTGGGCGTAGCCGGTCCTGATTTCCGGCCAGTCTTTTCGTTCCAATGGTTTTACACCGTTCCCAACATATATGCCGGGAAATATGTGCGCCTGAGATGCCGAATCCCAATAAATTACCTGAAATCAATTATTTACTGAAGATGATGGCGCGGGAGGAATTAATAACCGTCAATAAAACGGCAGAAATCCAGGCTTTCCGTTCACGTTAACTGAAGCTTTCCCACACCCGTTCCCACGGGCATCTCTGCTGGCCATAAAATCACCAGCTTAATGACATGATGACGGACGATCTTGGATATGTCCAGACGCGAATGCTGGGGCACTTGGCCGATAACGGAACGGCGGCGTCGAGCACCAACCCTGCAAGAAGCTGCCATTGCCGACCCACTCGCGGGAGGGGCCGCTACCGACCAGGTCAAGTCATTCTACAATCGGGGATTAGATTTCCGCTCACGTCATAACCAGTCATTCACACACAAAATCCTGCAACCAAGGCGCCGTGCCCAATGTCAGTAGCACCTGAGCATTTCTGCCCCCCCTCAGCCGTTGGCGCCGAACCGCAATCGCGCGACGCAGCGTCGAACGTCTGTCACCTAGGTTTAGGTTCCCGCAGCTTTCCCTTGAAAGGGGTATCGCACCCGCTTAAAGTGCACAAAGCGGGCACAATACCCGCTTTGTGCTGCAAAGTGGTCACCGCGACCATTTAGGGAGACGTGCCGCTGTGATACCGGCAGGACAGGTGCAGGCGCTGACCGGCCTCACCGCGAATCAGCTTCGCGAGTGGTCGCACCGGCGCGGCCTAATCCCGCCCGATATCGAGGCTCGCGGACCAGGCCGCCCCGCGCTTTATGGCTGGCAGACGGTATTGCTGCTCAGGCTCGCCGTGGTGCTGCGCGCGCGGTTCCACATCGAGCTCCAGGCACACAAAAATTTACTGCACGCCTTGCGCGAACTGCTTTCGGGAGTCCCCTTCCCGGCGCTTCGTGGGTGTGTGCTGGTGCTGCGCGCCATGGAGCATGGCGAGTTGCTCCCAGAAACCATGCTGGGCTTGGGTGAAGCCGACAGCCTCATCCTTCGCCTCGACCCACATCTCGACATCCTCGAAGCGCGGTTCGCGCCCCAGGATCAGGGCGGCCAGCTTCCGCTGTTCCGCGCGGTGCGGGTCCGATGAACGCCCTCGCCTCGATCGAAACGGGCCTGCGCGCCATCGGCTACCATGCTGACGCGCTCCATCGCGGTTATAGCTTCGCCGACGTGCTCGATCCCCGCGCGGCGACCCGCACCGTCGCGCTCGCTGCCTTCACCCAGACCCCGGAATCCTTCCGCTCGGCCGCCTTCGGCGTGGTCGAAGGGGCCAGCGATAATGAAGTGGCCATCATGGCAAATCGCGCTCTCGGCGCGCCCGTGTTTTTCTCGATCGACGCGAACGATGTCGGGGTCTGGGCGGTCGGTGCACACAACGCGCCGCGCCTGATCGAGCGGGTGCCGCTCTCCGGACTGCCAGCGCTATTTGAGCGGCGCCGTGAGCAATGGAGCCCGCAAGCGCTCCACCGCGCCAAGGCGGTCGGGCTACCGCGCGGTCCCGTCCAAGTCGATTTTATCGATCTCGGCCTTCTCCCGGCGATCGAACGCGAAGTGCAACACAAGCTGCATGAGGCCATGGCCGATGTGCTCGAGCGCCTCTTGCCGGAAGGGGCGACCCGCGACAGCGAGAAGGCGGCGTTCCGACTGACCTTCCGTCTCCTGGCAGCGAAAATTCTCATCGACCGCGCCCATCCCGCGTCCGCCGATTGGAATCCCGATCAGGTGCAGACGGTCTTGGACGGCATTCAGCGCTATTACGGGCTCGGCCTGCTCGCTACGGACGTGGCGGCCGTCACTGACGCTGCGATCGCGGCCGCTTGGGCGCGCCTGCAGCAAACGATCACCCTGCGGAACATCTCCTCAGACAGCCTCGCCTTCGTTTACGAGAACACGCTGGTCACCGCCGACACGCGCAAGCTCTTCGGAACGCACAGCACGCCGCGTCCAGTCGCCGAATATGTCCTCAGCCGGATCGACCTTTCGCGCTATGACCCGCAATCGGTCCGCATCGCCGAGCCATTCGCCGGCGCAGGCATTTTCCTTGTCGCCGCGCTGCGGCAGTTGCGCGACCTCTTGCCTCCGGACTGGGCAGCCGAAAAGCGCCACACCTTTCTGGTCGAGCGGCTCTCTGGGGCCGAATTCGATGTCTTCGCCTGCGAGGTCGCCACACTCTCGCTGATCCTGGCCGACTATCCAAACGCCAACGGCTGGCACCTCAAGTCGACCGACTTGTTTGTGCAAGGGGCACTCGCTAACTTCCTCGACGGCGCAACCGTCGTGCTCTGCAACCCGCCCTTCGAGGATTTCACGGCAGAGGAGCGCTTCGACTATCCTGAGGCCTTCGCCCAGTCGACCTCCAAGGCGGCTGTGGCGCTTTCGGCCGCAATCGATGCCGCGCCCGACTGCCTTGGATTCGTACTTCCGCGCGGTGTCCTTCAACAAGCTAAATACCGCAAACTGCGGGCGCGGATCGCCGCTCACTATCGAAATGTCGAACTGGTTTCGTTGCCCGACAGAATTTTCGAGAAGGCGACCTATCCCTGCGCACTCATCATTGCCACCGAGCGGCGAGAAGTCTCTGAAGAAAGCGTAGAGGTCCGCCTTCGTTCAACGATTGTCAACGACGGTGATCGCGCCGCGTTCCTCGGCGATGGTTTTGTAACCTCATCGCGCAGCGCTATTCGGCAATCGCCGACCGGAGAACTCTGGATTGATGAACTGGATGCTCTCTGGTCGTATCTTGAGGAGAGTCCAAAGCTGGGCGACAACGCGAAAGTCGGCCGCGGCCTCCAATGGCGAACACAGCGAGACGGTGTCCACGATGGTCCTGGACCACTTCGGGAGCGCGGCCTGTACCGACCTGCCGATAGTCTAGCACCATTCCATCTGATGAGCCCCGTTTGGCTCAGCAAGGACCCTGAACTTTGTCACCGCCGCGGTCCGCTTGATCGACCTTGGCATCTCCCCAAGGTCCTGATCAACAACCAGCGCTCGTCGCGCGGCCCCTGGCGCCTCGCTGCCGCTGCGGACAGAACCGGGCTTTGGGCCTCTCAGCAATTTTCCGCCATCTGGCCGACTGGCGATTACGACGTCGATATGCTGGCGGCCATTCTCAATGGCCCGCTCGCCAATGCCTTCGTGACCGAACACTCGACCGATCACGACTTCACCAACGTGATGCTCGAGCGCATGCCGCTGCCTCGCGCACTCGATAAGCCGGCGCTTCGCGATGCTGTTGCTGAATATGGCCGCCTCCTTAACGAGAAACTGAACAGCGTGATGGCCAGCCACATCTTCGATCATCAACTCGACCGCCTCATCACACGGATCGATGCGATTGTGCTCGATGGTTACGATCTGCCGCCCAAGCTAGAGCGCCAACTCTTCAACTATTTCAAAGGCCGCGAGCGACCGACGCTCCATCCCTTCAGCGGATGGCTGCCCGACGACTTCCGGGGCTATGTGCCGCTGCGCGAATGGATCACCCGCGATGCTAACGCCAACCGAGGCCGCTGGGTTCTCGACGTGTTCAAACCCGTCCCCGATGAGGAGAATGACGCTTTGTCCAGGTTCATCGCCTGATGGAGCAAATCCTGCTGGACACCAATTTCGTCTCGGCGCTTTTCGACCCGCGCAGGCCCAACCACGCCGCGGTGTTGGCGCGCGCGCAGGCCTTCTCCGCAGGGGACCTCGTGTTCCTGTCGGTCATTGTCCTCGCCGAGCTGCGCTACGGCATGGAAGCCGCGCAGCGCGCCGGCCAGGATGTCAGCCATATCCGGCAAACGCTGATCCAGGCCGGATGATACCCGCTCGCCGAGGTCGGCCGGCATGCCGCCGAGGCCTATGCCGATGTTAAAGCGCGGCTCGCCGCGCATTATCTCGACCTTGGCCGACGCCCCCCGCGCTGGCTTGAGAATTGGCAGGATCGTGCTTCAGGGCAGGTACTCCAGGTGGACGAGAACGACCTGTGGATCGTCGCGCAAGCAGTCGAGCGCGACTATCTTCTCGTGACCTGCGACCAGCGCCTTGCCGATCGTTTCAGCCCGGTCATCGAGGAACTTCGGCTGGCGGTCATCTGATGGTCCCCACTCCAGTTGTCAATCGGCGTCGAAACGGGACCCCCGATCGGCGCGCAAAAGGGACCCCCTTTCAAGGATGGCACGACGGTCGAGGAACGCGCCTTGCGCTGCGCGCGGCGTAGGGAGGGCGCAGCCCGACCGGAGGCGCGCGCAGCGCAAAGCATCTTAATCCCGGCGTGCAGCGGAGATCAGTTTCGGTTCTTAAAGCGCCAGCTGTCATTGCCGGTCTCGATGATGTCGCAATGATGCGTGACGCGGTCGAGGAGAGCGGTGGTCATCTTGGGATCGCCGAACACGGTGGGCCATTCCCCGAACGCCAGATTGGTGGTGATGACGACGCTGGTTTGCTCGTAAAGCTTGCTAACCAGATGGAACAGCAACTGCCCGCCTGAACGGGCGAACGGCAGATAGCCAAGCTCGTCCAGAACCACGAGATCGAGCCGGGAGAGTTGGGAGGCAAGCGCGCCGCTCTTGCCGATCCGGGCCTCCTCTTCGAGGCGGGTTACCAGATCGACCGTGTTGAAGTAACGCCCCCGCGCCCCGGCGCGAACGACATTGGCGGTGATGGCGATGGCTAGGTGGGTCTTGCCGGTGCCGGTGCCGCCGACCAGGACGACATTGCGCCGTGCGGGCAGGAACGCGCCGCTGTGCAGCGAACGGACCAGCCCCTCGTTGATCGGTGTCCCC